>DATBMQ010000021.1:0-21048 GCA_036554765.1 Steroidobacteraceae bacterium
CGCATGCCGCGAACCTTGCGCGTGATTGGCGGTGTCGTCATCCTCGCCGGATTGCTGACACCGCTCTTTGGCGTCACACGTTCTGAGGCCATGTTCAGCTGGTTATCGGCCCAGGGGCTTGCTTTCGTCCGCGTCATCGCGCTTTTCGCCATCGCATTTGGCGCTCTTGTCGTATATGCAAGCACGCCTCGACGAAGCTCAGCCGCCTAACCATGCATTGGAGCGGCCCGTGAAGAGCTTGAGCGAGCGCGCCGCAGGCGCGCAGACGATTGTCGCGCTTGCCGCGCGCTTCGACCGCCTCGCGTGGCCCGCTCAACGCGGACGTTAGACGGCACCTCAATGCGACTTCCTGTACCGCAACTACTTGCACTTGTGTCCGTTCTGGCCGTGAACACTCCGTGTTCAGCCGACCCACAGCCTGAACCGATTTCCGTGCGTCAACATGTGTTGGCGCAGATCGAAGGAACGAACAAGTCACTAGCCGGTGCATGCGTGAAGCAAAATCCGACGCTAGGACCTGTCCTTGAGAACGCGTTCGTCAACCACCGTCGACGGGTAACGTCCATCCTGGATGCCCTGCTCGAAACTGCGGAATACGAATCGCTAGCACATGCCGAAGCGCCAGCGAAGGCCATTGCGGACGCCGCTTCAAGCGCCGCGTCAATGAGTAGCATTACGTTGACACAACGAGAATGCGATCAGATTGTTGGCCACCTCAATGGCGCAAACGATGAAGATCTTAGGAGGACTCTGGACTTCATGTTGGCCCACATAAACGGATTGATTTGGCTGCAGAAGCAACAAGACCAGTGACGAAATCACAAGTGCCGCCTAACTATGCGATGCAGCGGTCGCTGCAAGCACGGTAGCCGTCACCTCGACTGCAGCAGCTCGCGAAGACCTGGGCAACACGCTTCCCTACGCTTAACACTGGAGAAACTCAAAATGATTCATCGCAAGTGGTTAGTCGCGTCAGGTCTCGTCACGCTAACGGCCTTGGTGTCAGCAGTATCAACATTGATGCTTCAGTCAAGTCGCGCCATCGCGCAGACGACTGTCGATTGCCAGATTCTCTGGAATACCGACGATGACTTTCAAACGCTTGCCCGCAATACTTCCGCTTTCGTAGCCAAGGGGTACGTAGTGTCGGGTTTTGCGGCTCAGGCAGACTACCTCTACACGCTGTTGTGTCGGAAGTAGTGCCCGGTGCGGCCTGACAACGCGTTGGCGCGCGGTCGCTGATCGCGGACGTCAGGGCGCGCCCGAATAATCGGCCTGGCGATCAGCCGACAAGCAACTCGTCGAGCTGGTCGAACGTCTCGGACACCCCGTCGTACGACCCCGAGGCCATCCCGGCATCGGCCGCCTCCTTCGACGCATAGCGATCGCGCAGGACCAGCAGCGTCTTGCCGGACCCTTCCTCGAAAGTGACCGTGGTGACAGCCCCGCCCTCGCCGCTTTCCTCGTTGGTCCACGCGAGCCGCGAGTGCGGCACGACCTCGGTATAGGTGCCGTAGAACTCCATCGTCGAGTCGCCGTGGCGGAACACCAGGCGGTATTTGCCGCCGACACGCGCATCCATTTCGCAGGACAGCAGCGTCAGGCCGAGCGATTTCGGCACCCACCATTGCCTGAACAGCTCCGGCCTGGTGAACGCCTCGAACACGAGGCGGGCCGGCGCATTGATCGTGCGCGTGACGACGATCTCCCGGCTGGAGGCGCGTTCCACGCTGGTGCGGCTCATCGGCGCCGGCTCAGCCTCTCTTCCTGCGTCCATCGATCTTCTCCTTGCATTTCAGTTCCTCGACGACCTGTTCCAGCGCGTCGAACCGCGCATCCCAGAGCCGGCGATACCGCTCGAGCCAGGCCGCCTCTGCCTCCAGCCGGCGCGGGCCGAGCCTGCAGGTCCGCACGCGGCCGACCTTCTCGGTGGTGACGAGCCCGGCGTGCTCCAGCACGCCGACGTGCTTCTTCATGCCGGTCAGCGTCATGTCGAACCGGTCGGCCAGTTCCGTGATCGAGGCGTCGGAACGACCGAGCTGCTCCAGCACGCCGCGCCGGGTAACATCCGACAGGGCGGCGAAGGTGTGGTCGAGACGGGCTTGCATGTACTGAACCATGTGGTTCAGTATGCATCAGCGATCGACCCGGCGCAACGGGCCACTTGCGCTCCTCGTCGAACGCCAGTACGTTGCTGCGCGGGGAGCACAACGAATTGAGAATCCAAGTGCGCTCTGACAGGGCGTTCCGCGGGACGCCACTCGTCCTGCGGGCTCGTGGTTCCCTCGTTTTGCCTGTGAAGCGGCTGCGTCCGGTATCGCGAGCACAGCGCTCGATCGCGGCGACGCTGGCACTGGTCGCCCTGGCGGGCTGCGTCGGAATCAGCTATCAGGAACCGGGCCAGCCGATCGTGCCGCACGCGGGAAACACGCTGGTGTCCGGGCGCTTGCGGTTTTTCCACGACGGACGCGAGTTCTTCCCCTGGAAAGCAGATGTCGCCGTGTTTCCCGTCGCCAATACCGAACGGCACGTCTGGCTCCTGCGACTGGGGCAGCGCGCCGTCTCCGCCGAGTTGCATCCCGATCAAGACGGTTCACTGGCCATCTGGCTCGCGACCGGGGACTACGCGCTGGTGGGCAGTACGGAGGCGATGGGGGCCGGCACAGCAGCATTCGACGTGGTGGCCTTCTTCCGGGTGCCCGCCGCGACGGCCGCCATGTACGCAGGCGACCTGATCTTCAGGACCGAGAGCCACGAAGGCGGGCACTGGTCGTACGGCGAGTTCGGCAAGGTGTCGATCGACATGCCGCCGGTCGAACTTGCGCGCGCCACGCTCGAGCAGAAGTTCGGGGTGCTGCCGGAACGGTTCGTCCTCTCGCCATGGTGCGCGAGCGACCACTTGCCCGGCTTCAACAATCCCGAGCTCGCGACTCGCGCCAGGGAAATCCTGGACCGCGGTTGCCCAGCGGCCTGACAATGCAATTCAGCGGACGCCAGGCGTCACCAAGGAAATCCATGCGCGCCCTCACCCGTCTCGATGCCAGGTACCGGAGTCGCCTCCGCGATTCGACTTTCCGCCGGCGCCAGCGCGTTGTCGCTGCGCTCCTGGCAGCATTTGCGCAAGTCTGCTTCGCACAGGATCCAGCGCGCAGCGGGCCGCTCTACGACGAGCTTGCACGCATGGACAGTGCGCTCTTCGAGGCGGCGTTTGTCACCTGCGACGCGGACAAGTTCAGGGAAATCTTCACCGAGGACGCGGAGTTCTATCACGATCGTACTGGCGCAAGTCGTGGCGACGACGTTCGAACCCTGAAGTCGTGTCCTCGTGACAATGGCGTCACTCGGACCCTGGTGCCCGGAAGTCTCGAGGTCTACCCGATGCAGGGCTACGGGGCCATACAGATTGGCCGACACACGTTTGCACGGGCAGGTGAGCCCGGATCCGAGATCGCGCAGTTCGTGCATCTGTGGAAACGAGAGGGCGACACCTGGAAACTGGCCCGGGTGCTGAGCTTTGATCACCGCCCCTCTCCACGGTAGCGGCACAAGTCACGATCGGATTGCGCTACGAGGTAATGGCCAATGGCGGACAGGAAAATGCTGCTGCGATGGACCATCGCCAATGCGACTGGAATGGCGCTTGGATTCCTGGCGTTCATTCAGATCCTCATGTTTCTTGCTTTCGGTCTCGACTTCGGACTGCATTGGTCGAGTGAAGTGGTGGACAAATGGGCCGCGGAGAATCCCGAGGATGCAGAGCGGCTGCTTCGAATCGGGCTGGTGGCCGGGTTGCCGCTGGCCGGAGCCGTTGTCTCCAGCTCTCAAGCGTGGGCGCTGCGCGGCCGCCTCTCCCGCCTCTGGCAATGGATCCTCTGCGGACCCGCGGGCTTTGCGGTGATGATCCTGGTCATCTGGCCCTTCACGGCGATCTGGGGGGATCTCCCCGGCCCCGTGGAACCGTTCACAATTGTCGGAGGTGGCTTGCTCGTGACGGCAATCCTTCAGTGGTGGTTCCTGCGTCGGCAGGGCATCGCGGCGAAACGATGGCTCGTTCTCTGGGTCGCCGGGCTGCCGCTGGGGATAGTCGTTTTCATGCTCGCCTACACTGTTCTCGATGCCGTGATTTTCCCCGGTGCCGAGAATTCCATCGCTTGGGCCGGCGAGGTCGCGTTGATTGGTTTGTTCATTGGCGGAACGGCTGCAGCGATCAGTGGAAAGCCACTGTTCCGGGCGATTTCGCTGGGAGTCGCTCCCGTTGACGATTAGCGCGCAGACCATCTGCCTGACACCTGCTGCACAATAGGACCGTGCCATGCTGACGGGTTCATGCCACTGCGGCGCAATTCAGATCCAGGTCCCACGCAAGCCGCGACGCCTCACCAGCTGCAACTGCTCGATCTGTCGTCGCCAGGGCGGCCTGTGGGGCTACTACGATCGAAGCAAGGTGAAGGTCGTTGCCCGCAGAGCTGCGGTGGCCCGTTATGCCTGGGGCGACAAGTACCTCTGGCTCTGCAGATGCGCCCATTGCGGTTGTGTGACGCACTGGCAACCCATCGATCGGGCCAGGAGCAGGATGGGCGTCAACTTCCGCAATTTCGATCCGTCCGTGGTTGAGTCGACTCGAATTCGGAGGTTTGATGGCGCCAACACCTGGAAATTCCTGGACTGAGCGGCGCTTCGTCGCGGCCCTGGAATGTGTGCGGCAATCGAATTCAAGGCGCCCCGGGACCGCATCGCGGATGACCTGCCGCAAACCTGATGATCCATTCAAGAGCAAAGCTCCTGCGGCCGGCGACTCCGAAGAATGCCTCGTGGAGCTTCCTCGTCCTGCCGGCCAGCGCCAGTGCGAAGCTCCCCACGCGCGGCATGACGACCGTTGCGGGCACCATCAATGGCCATCCCTTTCGGGCCACACTCGCGCCGGACGGCCGGCGAAGCCACTGGCTCAAGGTGACCCGGAAGATGCGCGAAGGCGCAGACGCGGAGGTCGGCGACGTCGTCGCGCTGGAAATCGCGCCAGCCGGGAAGGTACCTGAACCGCGGGTCCCGGCAGATCTGCGGAAGGCCCTCGCGGCCGCGCCGAGGTCGCGGGCATTGTGGTCCGGGATCACGCCCAACGCGCGTAGAGACTGGATCCACTGGATTACGTCCGCCAAGCAGGCCAAGACTCGCGCCCGCCGGATCGCCAATGCCTGCGGGATGCTCGCTGCGGGCAAGCGACGCGTTTGCTGTTTCGACCGTTCCGGGTTCTACAGCAAGTCCTGCAGTGCCCCCGAAGCGGCGGATTAGCTGAGTTCATGCAATGATGCGCGGGTTTCCTGGCCGGGCGAAGCAACCACCGTCTCGACGGAGCTCACGTGATAGCGCTCATCTATGCCCTGATCGCGGGTGGCGCGTGCTGGATAGTCTCCGAGCTCCTGGAGATGGCCTTCGGCGGCCGGACCGCGCTGACGCTGATGTTGACCGCCGCATTCCACCTGCTCATGGTGGGCGGCATCTGGGCAGCATATGCAGGCCAGGGCGATCGCAAAGGCAGGCTGGACCAGGTTGCCGCAGCAATGGCCTCGGTCGGCTACCTCATCGTGGTCTATCCGCCGATCGCGGTGACCCGGGATCCCTCGCTGGACTACATCGAGTTCATGCAGTCGAGTTCCCTGTTCTGGGCGGCGGGCATGTTGGTCACGCTCGGCGTGGCGCTGTTCGGAGCCGCGGTGCTGCGTTCGCGCTCATACCCGGCCACGATGGGTCTCGCGTTGCTGGCGTGCCCGCTGGTGTTTATGGCGGTCATTCTGCTTGACGGCCCGCCCCTGATCGGCTTCGCTGCCAACGTGCTGTTGGGAAGCGTGTTCATTGCGATGGGAGTGCGCACCCTGCGCAGAAAACCGTGAGCCCCAGGCAGCGCCAGGAATTTGACCGGGAAATCGCACTGGGCAGGGACCTGATGGCCGCCGGGGACCTGGAGCGCGCCTTCAAGCACCTGGAGCGCGCACACGTCATCGGCCAGACTTTCGTCGGCGCGCATTCGAAGACGCACTGGCTGATGCTCACGCTGGAGATCCGTCGACGGCGGGTCGGTGCCGTCATCGGCCAGGTCGTGCGTCTCATCCTGGGCGCAATCGGGTCGGCCGTCGGCGTCGTTCCAACGGGGAATACCGGCGGCACCGACATCAGCATGTTCGAGCGCCTGCCCATCGCGCCGGAACTGCAGGAGATCATCGATGACTCCGCATCCGGCCGCGGAGGTTCGTAGCCATGACAGGCGACACCCCGCGATTCGGGTTGTGGTTGCTGCTCGCGGCCGGCTTTGGCGCGTGTCTCGCGTATCCCCTGGGTGTATTCGCCCCGTTGCCGATCCCGGTGCGCACGCTTCTGCTGGCATTCTTCGGGCCGCTCCTTGGCCTCGGCAGCTACGGACTGTTTCGCGTGCTCAGCCTCAATCGCAACTCCGTGTGCGGCGGCCTGGGTGCCGCCTCCAATGCGATTGCGGGCGCCCTGTTCGTGGCGATGATTCTCGTGCAACTGGCGGCCGGGCATCGCGACGAGGATTCATACGCCCAGGCCGTGTGGCTGGGACTCGACGTGGCGTGGGACCTCTACATCGGCGTGGGGACACTCCTGTTCGCAGCGGCGGCTTGCACGCACCAGTGGTTCGGCAAGGTCATCTGCATTTCCGGATTCGTCATTGCGCTGCTGCTGCTGGTCCTGAACCTGTGGACATTTCCCGTGCCGCCGGCCAGCGCCGGCCTGTTCGACGCGGGACCGCTGGTCGGCGGCTGGTATCTCGTGGTCACGCTTGCCGCGTCGCGCGGCCTCTGGCGGCTCGCTGCGTGAGCATGCTCAAGGGTTCGTGTCTCTGCGGGGCCGTCACGTTCGAGGCCACCGGCTCCTTCAGCCCGGTCGAGGTGTGCCACTGCGTCCAGTGCCGCAAATGGACCGGCCACTTCTTCGCCAACATCGAGGTTCCCCGGGACGGCCTCGTGATCAGCGGCGAGGAACGCATCAGCTGGCACCGTTCCTCGGAAAAGGTCCGGCGCGGCTTCTGCGCCACTTGCGGGTCCTCGCTGTTCTTCGATCCGATCGACCGGAACAAGCACCCGTGGGTCGGGATTGCGATGGGCGCCCTCGATACTCCCACTGGCAGCAAGATCGCGGTCAACATCTTCACGGCCGAGAAAGGCGATTACTACGACATCCCGGACGGCATCGCGCGGACGCTCGATCACGTCGACTTCGCGGTCCGGGACCTGGCGCGCAGCCGCGCGTTCTACGCAGCGGCACTCGCGCCCCTCGGCATCAGGCCCGTGGTCGAGACCGACCGCGAGGACGGCAGGCAGGGCACGGGATTCGGCCCCGGCGAGCCGGCGCAGTTCTACATCGGAGGCGGTCCTCCCGTCGCCGGCCGGCTGCATCTCGCCTTTGCCGCGCAGACCCGCGCGGCGGTTGACGCATTCCACCGCGCGGCGCTTGGCGCCGGCGGCCGGGACCACGGCCAGCCCGGGCTGCGGCCGCATTATGATGAGAACTACTACGCCGCCTACGTCGTGGATCCTGACGGCCATGTCGTGGAGGCGGTCTGCCGGCAACCCGAATGAGGAGACCGGTGCGCAAACGGGAACTGACTGATCACCCGCTCGACCGCTGGCATCGCCTGGTCCGCACCCGGGACCCATCCGGACTGGATGCCCTGCTGGCGGAGGATGCGGTGTTCCTGTCGCCGGTGGTCCATGCGCCGCAGCGCGGCAGGAAGCTCGCCGCCGCATACCTCGGCGCCGCGTTCAGGGTGTTCCCGGGCCCGCAATTCCGCTATGTCCGCGAGATCGTCGGCGACTCGGACGCGATGCTCGAGTTCGAGACCGAGCTCGACGGCATCGCCATCAACGGCGTCGACATCATCCGGTGGAACGAGGCCGGCCAGATCGTGGAGTTCAAGGTGATGCTGAGGCCGCTGAAGGCCATCAACCTCGTCCACCAGAAGATGGCGGCGATGCTGCAGGCCGGGCCATGAAACTGCTCACCCTCGTCGGCTGGCTCATCCTGTTCGTGCTGTGCTGGCCGCTCGCCCTGCTCGCCCTGGTCCTGTGGCCGTTCGTGTGGCTGCTGTCACTGCCATTCCGCCTGGTCGGCATCACGTTCGAGGCGCTGTTTGCGTTCCTGAGGGCGTTGCTGATGCTGCCCGCGCGCGTGCTCGGCCACGGCAGACAGCCCTGACCGCACCGGCCACTCCATGCTGAAGACCTATCACGGCAGCTGTCACTGCGGCGCGGTCCGCTTCGAGGCCGACCTCGACCTCACGCAGGGCACCTACCGCTGCAACTGCTCGATCTGCCGGCGCACGCGCTTCTGGCCCGCGGTCGCGCGCGAAGGCGGGTTCCGGCTGCTGGCCGGCGAGGCGGATCTCACGCAGTACCTGTTCAACACGCGCAAGAACCAGCATTACTTCTGCCGGCACTGCGGCGTGCGCGCATTCGGGATCGGCACCGAGACGCCGATCGGGAAGATGTACGGCGTCAACCTCGGCTGCCTGACCGACGTCACCGACGAGGAACTCGAGCGCCTGCCGGTCACCCACGTGGACGGCCTGCACGACCGCTGGCAGGAGCGCCCGGAGTTCTTCCGTCATCTGTGAGATGATCGCAGCGTCATGATCCGCAAGCTGCCGTCCGGGAAATACCGCCTCTACTCGCGGTCGAAGGACCCGAAGAGCGGCAAGCACCGCAACCTCGGCACCTTCCCGACCCGTGCTGCAGCCGTGAAGCATGAGCACGCGGTACAGTTCTTCAAGCGCCGCGGACACGCCGGAGGATGACGCCGTGAAGCGCGCCGCGGATTTTCTCGTTGCCCTGGTCGCCCTGCTGCACCTCGGCTTCCTCGCGCTCGAGATGTTCCTCTGGGACACGCCGACCGGCCACCGCATCTTCGCGATGACGCCCGAAGTCGCTGCCACTTCCGCCGTGCTGGCGATGAACCAGGGCCTCTACAACGGATTTCTCGCGGCAGGCCTGGCCTGGGGACTGGCCGCGGATCGTCGCGACCTGAAATTGTTCTTCCTCGGCTGCGTGATCGTCGCGGGCATCTTCGGCGCGGCGACCGCCAAGCCCTCGATCTTCTTCACGCAGGCGCTGCCGGCGATCGTCGCGCTGGCGCTGGTTCTGCTGGCGGCGCGCCATCCGGGCGCCGCCGCGCGCTGAGGCTGCCGCCGTGCCTTACCAGCTCACCGTCAGCGAGCAACCCGGCTACATGCATTTCACCGTCACCGGCTCCAACACGGTGGAGAACGTCACCGGCTACCTGCAGGACGTCTTCCGCGAGGCCGAGGCGCGCAACTGCCCGAACATCCTGATCGAGGAGCGCCTGAGCGGCCGGCGACTCGAGACCTGGGACGTCTACCAGATTGCCGCCACGGGCGGCAGCCAGCTGGCGGGACGCATGAACGCCGTCGCCTTCGTGGACGTCAACGCCCATGGCGACCTGATGAAGTTCGCCGAGACCGTGCTCAACAACCGCGGGTTGCCGATGCACGTGTTCGGGACGGTCGCCGATGCCGAAGCCTGGCTGGCGGGCAAGGTCGCGACGTGACATGCGCCTCGACTGCGGCTCCTGCATGGTGCGTGACTGGGCGGACGGCGACCGTGCCTCGCTCATCCGCTTCGCCAACAACCGCAACGTCTGGCGCAACCTCCGCGACCGCTTCCCGCATCCCTACGGCGAGGCGGAGGCCGACGGGTGGCTCGCGTTCGTGCGCGACAATCCGCGCGAGGCCGGCTGGGCCATCGAGGTGGACGGCATGGCGGTCGGCGGCATCGGGCTCATCCCCGGCGAGGACGTGCACGCAAGGTCCGCGCACATCGGCTACTGGCTCGGCGAGCCGTACTGGGGCCGTGGCATCATGACCGCCGCCGTCGGGCGGGTGTCGGACTACGCGCTCGGCGAGCTCGGCTTCGCGCGCCTCGAGGCGCCGGTATACGAGTGGAACCCGGCCTCGATGCGGGTGCTGGAGAAATGCGGTTACGTGCGCGAGGCCGTGCTGCGCAAGAGCATCTGGAAGGACGGCCGGCTCATCGACTCCATGCTGTACGTGAAGGTGAAGGACTGATGGTCGCCGACGGCGTATTCCCCCTCGCGGGCGGCTGCGACTGCCGCGCGGTCCGCTACCGCATGGAGACGCGCCCGCTGTTCGTGCACTGCTGCCACTGCCGCTGGTGCCAGCGCGAGACCGGCGCCTCGTTCGCGCTGAACGCGATGATCGAGGCCGACCGCGTCACCCTGCTTGGCGGCGAGCCGGAACTCGTGGACACGCCCTCGGAGAGCGGCCGCGGCCAGCTCATCGCGCGCTGCCCGAAGTGCCGCATCGCGGTGTGGAGCCATTACGCGGGCGCCGGCCGCGCGGTCTGCTTCGTGCGCGTCGGCACGCTCGACGCGCCCGATCACCTGCCGCCCGACATCCACATCTTCACCGCCTCGAAGCAGCCCTGGCTGGTGCTGCCGGCCGGCGTGCCGGCGGTGCCCGCCTACTACGACCGCCAGCAGCATTGGCCGAAGGAATCGCTGGCGCGGCGCGAGGCGCTGCTCGCCAAGCTCGGCATCGCCGGGGGCTGACGTGCCCATCCGGGAGGTGCGCGCCAGCGACGCGCCGCGCATCGCCGCGATCTACAACCACTACGTGCGCGAGACCGTCGTGACCTTCGAGGAGCAGCCGGTCGAGGATGCCGAGATGGCCCGGCGCATCGCGGAAACGACGGCGGCCTACCCGTGGCTCGTGTGGGAGGACGGCGGGACCGTCGCCGCCTATGCCTACGCCTCGTCCTGGAAGCGCCGCTCGGCCTACCGTTTCGCGGCCGAGAGCACGATCTACGCCGCCCCCGAGGCCACCGGCCGGGGCATCGGCTCGCAGCTCTACCCCGCGCTGATCGCGCGGATGCGGGCGGCCGGCCTGCACTGCGCGATCGGCGGGATCTCGCTGCCGAATCCCGCAAGCGTCGCGTTGCATGAGAAAATGGGCTTCGTCCCGGTCGGCCGCTTCCGCGAGGTCGGGTTCAAGCAGGGCCGCTGGGTGGACGTCGGTTACTGGGAGCTGGCACTCGCATGAACGAATCATCTTCGAAGGGCATGGTCATCCTCGGCGCCTTCCTGTTCGCCGGCCTGGTGGCCCTCGGGCTGCTGCTCGGCCAGGGCGCGATGCGCGTGAAGTCGCTGGAGCGCACGGTCGCCGTGAAGGGCCTCTCGGAGCGCGAGGTGCCGGCCGACGTCGCGATCTGGCCGCTCGCCTTCCGCGAGGCGAGCAACGACCTCAATGCGCTGTTCGAGACCATCCAGCGCAAGAATGCGCTGATCGCCGAGTTCCTCGCCGGCCACGGCATCGCGAAGGACGCGATCACGATCTCCCCGCCCGCGGTCACCGACCGCCACGCGCAGGCCTACGGCGACACCGCGAACATCGCTTATCGCTACTCCGGCGGCTCGACGGTCACCGTGTACACCAACGACGTCGAGGCGGTGCGCAACGCCATGAAGGACGTCATCGCGCTCGGCAAGAAGGGCGTGGCGCTCTCCGGCGAGGAGTACCAGAACCAGACCCAGTTCGTGTTCTCGGGCCTGGCCGCGCTGAAGCCCGCGATGATCGAGGAGGCGACCCGGAACGCGCGCGCGGTGGCGGAGAAGTTCGCCGCCGACTCCGAGAGCAGGCTCGGCAAGATCAGGAGCGCCTCGCAGGGGCAGTTCTCGATCGAGAACCGCGACAGCACCACGCCGCACATCAAGAGAGTGCGCGTGGTCTCGACGGTCGAGTACTACCTGGCGGACTGAGCGCATGCCCGAGCGCGCGACCACCGACGCCGAAATCGCCGACTGCTACGAGGTGATGGCGGAACTGCGCCCGCACGTGCCGCGCGAACGCTTCCTGCCGCTGGTGAAGTCCATGCACGCGGACGGCTACCGGCTCGCCTGCATCCGCGAGGGCGGGCGCGTGGTGGCGGTCGCCGGCTACCGGATCTCGACCAACCTCTTCTATGGCCGCAACCTGTACGTGGACGACCTGGTGACGGCCGGACCGGAACGCTCGAAGGGCCACGGCAAGGCGCTGCTCGACTGGCTGAAGCAGCTCGCGCTGGACGAGGGCTGCGACGCCTTCCACCTCGATTCCGGCGTGCAGCGCAAGCGCGCGCACCAGTTCTACCTGCGCGAGGGGCTCGAACTCTCGAGCCACCACTTCAGCACGCGCTTGCGCGCGCCCTGACCCGGTCCCGCCGTGACCTCGCCGACCGCGGCACCCCGCGTCCTGACCCGCCCGGCGATCGACGCGGCCGCGCGCGAACTCGCGCGCCGCGACGCCGACCTTGCCGCGATCCTGGCCCGCCACGGGCCGCCGCCGATGTGGAGCCGCCGGCCGGGGTTCGCGACGCTGGTGCACATCGTGCTCGAGCAGCAGGTCTCGATCGCGGCCGCCGCGACGCTGTTCCGGCGCATCGGCGCCGCGATCGGCGGCATGACGCCCGGGAATGTCGCCGCCCAGGGCCCGCGCCGGCTGCACCGCCTCGGGATGACGCGCCAGAAAGCGTCCTATTGTCACGGACTTGCGCTGGCCGTCCTGGGCGGCGGGCTGGACCTCGCGGCGCTCGGGCGCGGCGACGACGAGGCCGGGCGGCGCGCGCTGCTCGCGCTGCGCGGCATCGGGCCCTGGAGCGTGGACGTCTATTACCTGATGGCGCTGCGCCGGCCGGACGTCTGGCCGCGCGGCGATCTCGCGCTCGCGACCGCGCTCGCGGAGGTCAAGCGGCTGCGGCGGCGCCCGGACCACGACCGGCAGCGGGCGATCGCCGCATCCTGGGCACCGTGGCGCTCGGTCGCGGCGCGGTTACTATGGCAGCACTACCTCGGGAGGTAATCATGCAACGCAAGGCTTCGGCCGCCTGGCAGGGCGGCATCCGCGACGGCAAGGGCACGATCTCGACCGCAAGCAAGGTGCTCTCGTCAACGCCCTACTCCTTCGGCACGCGCTTCGAGGGCGAGCCGGGCACCAACCCGGAGGAACTGCTCGCCGCCGCGCACGCGGGCTGCTTCTCGATGGCGCTGTCGCTGATGCTGGGCGAGGCCGGCATCCGCCCGGAGCGCATCGACACGACCGCCACCGTCACGCTCGAGAAGCTGGACAGCGGCTTCACGATCACGAAGGTGCACCTCGACGTCGCGGTGCAGGCCGCGGGCGCCGGGCAGGCGAAGTTCGACGAGGCCGCGCAGAAGGCCAAGGCCGGCTGCCCGCTCAGCAAGGTGCTGCGCGCCGAGATCACCATGGACGCGAAGCTGGCGGCATGACGCTGACGCCGTTCCATCTCGCGGTTCCGGTCACCGACCTCGCCGCGGCGCGCGGGTTCTACGGCGGGCTGCTCGGCTGCGCCGAGGGCAGGAGCGCCGACACCTGGGTGGACTTCGATTTCTTCGGCCACCAGCTCGTGTGCCACCTCGCGGAGGCGCACGACCGGCGCAAGGAACCGCGCGCGCTGAACCCGGTGGACGGGCACGACGTGCCGGTGCCGCACTTCGGCATGGTGCTCGAGATGCCGGACTGGGAGGCACTCGCCGCGCGGCTGCGCGCCGCGGGCGTCGCCTTCATCATCGAGCCGCACGTCCGCTTCCGCGGGAAGCCAGGCGAGCAGGCGACCATGTTCCTGCTGGACCCGAGCGGCAACGCGCTCGAGTTCAAGGCCTTCCGGGACATCGCCGGGCAGCTGTTCGCGACCTGAGGGTCGCCCAGCCCCGAAATATGGCGCCTTCACCCCGTCCCGGGGAGCGCACGGCGCCAGGGTCCGCGCCGGCTGGTTAGTTTCACCCAGTCCCTTTCAGGGTTTTACCGGATCTGAGGCGCCCGGCGCCTGTGCTATCTAGTGACTGCGTGCAGTGATGTACACCCTGACAGCCGTGTGGAAGTCGCGTGACAGAGACCAACGTGGATCGTTGGGTGGCAATCGTCTCGGATCCGGATTCCCAGGCGTCGACTGCCATTGAGGGGTTGCTGGCCCGGCTCGGCTTCGAGGTCGAGCCGACACCCCGGCTCGAGGACGTGACCACAGCCTTACGGCATCACCGCCGTGCGCTGGTGCTGGCCGTCATGCCATACGGCGCGGAACGCATCGCAGAGCAATGCCAGGAATGGCGCGAGGCCGCGCAGCAATGCTACGTCACGCTCCTGCTGGAGCAGTACCGCAACCAGGACGTCGCCGCCGCGTTCGAGGGCGGCGCGGACGATGTAATCGTCAAGCCGGTCATCCCGGCCGAACTGCACACGCGCCTCACGCGGGCAGTGCAGGCGATGCTGCTGGAGGACTATCGCGTGAGGCTGAATGGCGAGGCGATCCTGCTCTCCGAGATCTCGGTCCGGTCGCGGCTGCACAGCCGCCGCTACCTGCAGGACCAGCTCGGCAACGAGATGGACCGCGCCAGGCGCTTCGCTCATGCGCTGGCGCTGATCCTGGTGGAAGTCATCGGCACGCGCCCGGACGAGCGCCTGCTGCGGAATTTCGGCGTGCTGCTGAACCGCTATGTGCGCGTGCACGTGGACTGGGTCGCGCGCTACACGGAGCGCAGCTTCGCGCTGGTCCTGCCAGAGACGACGCTGCTGGGCGCCGTGCGCGCGGCGCACCGCCTGCGGGCGGTCCTGAGCGAATCCGCGCTGCTCGCGGCGGGACTGCCGCCGGAGCTGCACGTCAGCTTCGGCGTCAGCGCGCTGGACGAGGTCTCGGCGACGGACCTGCCGGGCACCAAGACACTGATGGATTCGGCCGAGGCCTACCTGCGCGAGGCGGTGCGCGGCGGGCCGGACCGGATCATCGCCGGGCGGCCGCAGCTGCCGCACTGAAGTCCGCGCCGGCCGCGCTACCGGAGGTGGCGGCGGCACGCTGACATCGGGATTCGGTGCCGCCGGTCCAGGGGGACGGGCGGCGCAAGGGGAACGGGGACAAGCCAGGGTCGGGAAGCCCGCAGTCACCAGCATTCGTGCGCCGTGCGCATCGCGGCGGCGCGTTCGTGGGTACACGCAATCCAATACAGGAGTCGAACCATGCGGGAACTGGAGAAACGGTCGCCTCCGCACCGGGCGGACGAAACCGTCACCACGCTGCTCAGCGAGCTGGCGGCGCATCTCAGGGAGAACCGGACGCTGTTGCGCCAGGAATGGGCGCAGCGCATCACGAAGGCGCGCCTGCTGACCGCGATGACCGAGGAAGAGGTGTTCACCGAGGCGACGGCCGTCTACGACCAGTACGTCGAGGCGCTCGAGACCGGAACCTTCGAGGCGCTGCAGGCCTACGCCAGAAACCTCTCCGAGCGCATCATCCCGCGCGGCGTCGAGACCGACGAGGTCGTCGGCATCGTGCTGCTGCTGCGCGACGTGCTCGCCCGCTCGCTGTTCGCCAAGTACCAGACCGACTTCGCCAAGCTGAACCGCATCCTGGACGCCTACGAGCCGGCGGCGAACCGCATCGCGAACACCGTCGCGGTCGGCTTCGTGCAGGAGCGCGAACGCATCATCCGCGAGCAGCAGGAGGCCATCCGCGAACTGTCGACGCCGGTGTTGCAGGTGCGCGAGCGGCTGCTGATCCTTCCGATCATCGGCGTCATAGACCCGCAGCGCGCGCGGCAGCTCACCGAGCAGCTGCTGCACGGCATCCGCGCCACGCGCGGCAAGGTCGTGGTCATCGATCTCACGGGCGTCGCGGCCATGGACTCCAGCATCGCCAACCACCTGGTGCAGACCGTCGAGGCCTCGCGGCTGCTGGGCGCCACGGTGATCGTCACCGGCCTGTCGCCGGCCATCGCGCAGACGCTGGTCAACATCGGCGTTGACCTCGGCAAGATGAACACGGTCGGCGACCTGCAGGGCGGCATCGAGGAGGCGGAACGCCTGCTCGGCTACCGCGTCGCCCAGATTGCGCCGGGCGAGGAGCCGGAATCCCGCAGCGCGGGCTGAACCGAGGGAGGCTCCCCGACATGGCCGTGCCAATTCTCAAGCAGGGTGACACGCTCATCGCGAGCATCCAGTCGGCGCTCTCGGATGCCGACCTGCTCGCCTTGCGCGATGCACTGGTGGACAAGGTGGCGGCATTGCGCATCCGCGGCGTGATCGTGGATGTCACGGCGCTCGACGTGCTGGACTCGTTCGCTTCGCGGACGATGCGCGACATCGCGCACATGATCGGATTGCGCGGGGCGCGCACCGTGATCGTCGGCATCCAGCCGGAGGTGGCCTTCGCGATGGTCCAGCTGGGGCTCACGCTCGAGGACATCCCGACCGCGCTCGACCTCGAGGAAGGCCTGTCATTCCTGGCCAGGCGGCGCTGACGCACGATCGCCATGGCTTCGACCCATCCCGCAGTGCAGGTTGCGATCGGCTCGGCCAGGGACCTGGTGCAGGCGCGCCAGCGCGGGCGCGAGCTTGCCGGCGCGCTGGGATTCTCGAGCACGCAGGCGACGCTGATCGCCGCGGTGATTTCGGAGCTCGCGCGCAACATCGTCGAGTACGCCGGGAGCGGCGAGATCATCCTGCGCGCGGACGGCGACTCGGGAATGGTCATCGCGGCGCGGGACAGCGGGCCGGGTATCGCCGACATGCAGGCGGCACTCAGGCCGGGATTCTCGACCTCGGGCGGTCTCGGTCTCGGCCTGCCCGGCGTGCGGCGGATCGCGGACCGCTTCGAGATCGAGTCGGGCACGACCGGCACCGTCGTGACGCTGACCATGAGAAGGCGCTGATGCAGCCGCTCGTCGAATGGGGCTGCGCCGGCGAGCCGCTGCCCGGGCAATCCGAGTCGGGCGACCGCTGCGTGGTGCAGGCCACCGGCGGCCAGGTGACGATCGCCGTGGTGGACGGTCTCGGCCACGGCAGCGAGGCGGCGCGCGTTTCGCGGATCATCACGGACATCCTCGAGTCCCACGCCGGCGAGGGCATCCTGCCGCTGTTCCAGCGCTGCCACTCGCGCCTGCGCACCACGCGCGGCGCCGCGATGACGGTGGCGCGCTACGACGCGAACGCGCACCGGATCCGCTGGCTGGGCGCCGGCAATGTCCGCGCGCTGCTGCTGCGCCAGTCGCCGGGCGGCGCGACGACCTGCCGCGACATGCTGATCTACGGCGGCACGGTCGGCGTGCGGCTGCCGACGCTCGAAGTGTCGAGCCTGGACGCAGCGCCCGGCGACCTGCTGTTCCTCGCCACCGACGGCATCCACGGCCGCTTCGCGGATGCATTGCATTACGGCGAGGCGCCGCAGGCGCAGGCCGACCGACTGCTCGATGCGTACCGCGTCATCACCGACGATGCCCTGATCCTGGTGGCGAGACTCGTCCGATGATCGCCGCAGCGGAGGATCGCGGTGCGGAGTACCGCCGGGCGCTCGCCGACTATGTCTCCGGCGCCGGCGAAGACGCGCTGTTGCGCGCCTACGAGATCGGACGCCAGGCCCTTGCGACCGGCCTCGGCGTGCTGGAAATGGTCTCGCTGCATCACGACGTGCTGCGGCAGTCGCTGGCTCAGCAGACGGCGGACGGACGCGAGGCGGCGATCCGCGCAGCGGAGGCCTTCCTGATCGAGGCCCTCTCGCCGTACGAGATCAGCCAGCAGTCGGTCAGCGAGGCGAACGCGATCCTGCGGCGGCTCAACCAGCTGCTCGAGGAGGAGGCGCGGCGCATCGCGCACGCATTGCACGACGAGGCCGGCGGTATCCTCGCCTCTGCCAGGATCGCGCTCGACCTCGCCGCGCGCGACCCGTCCGGGGCGACCGCCGACCGGCTCGCGGAGGTGCGGCGGCTGCTGGACGACACCGGCGCCCGGCTGCGCCACCTGTCGCACGAACTGCGGCCCACGATCCTGGACGACCTCGGACTGCGCGCCGCCCTCGTGTTCCTGACGCAGGGAATCGCCCAGCGTTCGGGCGTGCGGGCATCCGTGGTCGGCGAGATGCGGGGACGACCCCCGCCGAACGTCGAACTCGCGGTCTACCGGGTCGCGCAGGAGGCACTCAACAACGCCGTCCGCCACGGGCGCCGGGTGACCGCGATCACCATTCACCTGCGGCGCCTGCGTGGCGAGTTGCGCTGCACAATCCAGGACGATGGCGCCGGCTTCGACGTGGAAGCGGTCCTGAAGGACCGGCAGCACGGCGGTCTCGGGCTGCTCGGCATGCGCGAGCGCGTCCAGTCCGTCGGCGGCAGCCTGAAAATCGAATCGACACCCGGGGATGGAACCATGGTCGACATTCGTATTCCATGGTGAGGTAAGGACATGGCAACGACGATATTGCTGGCCGACGATCATCGCGTGCTGTTGCAGGGCATGCGGACCCTGCTCGAACAGGAGGGCTACCAGGTCGTCGCGGAAGCCTGCGACGGGCGCGACGCCGTGCGGCTGTGCCGGACGCTCAAGCCGCAGATCGCGGTGCTGGACATCACCATGCAGGGCCTGAACGGCCTGGACGCCGCCCAGCGCATCCGCAAGTCGTCGCCCGGAACCAGGATCGTCATCCTGACGATGCACGACGAGAGCCCGTACGTGATCGAGGCGCTGCGTGCCGACGTCAACGCCTACGTGCTGAAGTCGCAGGCGGCGCAGGACCTGCTGGAAGCGATCCGGGCGGTCTCCTCGAACAACGTGTACCTGAGTCCCGGCATTTCGCAGATCGTGGTGGACGCCTACCGCAAGCGGAACCGGCCGGACGACGACCCGCTGACGCTGCGAGAGCGCGAGGTGCTGCAGCTGATCGCCGAGGGCCACCGCACCAAGCAAGTCGCCTCGCTGCTGTCGATCGGCGTCAAGACCGCCGAGTCGCACCGCGGCCGGATCATGCACAAGCTCGGCATCCACGACACCGCGGGCCTGGTCCGCTATGCGATCCGCCGGGGACTGATCGGGCCCTGAGTACACCTGAGCGGCGCGCCCGGGATAATCCCGCTGCCGCATCCGGTCTTTACCGGATTGTCCGGTCCGGGGCGCGCCGATACGGTGGCGCGCATGAGCCCCGAGTTGATGATGCCGCGCACGCAGGCTGCGGCCAGCGCAGGCGAGAGCGGCGGCCTGCTGCGGCTGTTCACGCTGTTCGAGCACATGCCGGGCATCGCCGCGGTCTCGGACTGCGACGGCCGGCTGCTGTCCATGAACCAGACCGGCCGGATGCTGTGCGATCTCGGCCGCCATGCGAGCCTGGAAGGACTGTCCCTGCTCGACCACTACTCGCCTGCATCGCGCGAGATTCTGCGCCTGCGCGCCTACCCGGCCGCGATGCGCAACGGCGTCTGGTGCGGCGAGACCGAGCTGGCCGCCGGACGCGGGCAGAGTGTTCCGTTGTGGCAGGTCACCGCGTTCCAGCGCGGAACCGGTGCGTCGCCGGACCTGCTGGCCACGCTCGCCTGGGACGTCAGTTCGCGCAAGGAGATGGAGCGCAACCTCTGGCACCAGGCGACGCACGACGCGCTCACCGGGTTGCCGAACCGCGCGCTGCTGATGGACCGGCTCACGCAGGCGATCCACGGCGCGCAGCGCACGGCGCATTTCACCGCGGTCCTGCTGATGGACGTGAACGGCTTCAAGGCCATCAACGACACCCACGGCCACGAGATCGGCAACCAGGTGCTGGCCGAGCTCGCAGTGCGCATGTACTCCTGCGTACGTGCCTGCGACACCGTCGGTCGCTACGGCGGCGACGAGTTCGTGTTCATCCTCTGTGAACTCCGGAGTTCCGGCGAAGTGGAGCAGGTCATGCAGCGCATCCGCACGGCGCTGGAAACGCCGTTCATCGCCGGCCCGCAGCGGCTGCGGGTCGGTGCGAGCATCGGTGTGGCGATACACCCGGATCACGGCGAGGACGCCGCAAGCCTGCTGCACCACGCCGACCAGACCATGTACCGCGCCAAGATGAGTCACGCTGCGCCGCTGCAGTCGCACGAGCGCGCGGTGCCAAAGGATATCGGGCCCACGGTGAATTGCGCCGTCTGAGCGACGTTCCTGATCCCCTGCCAGTTCCCCGGATCGCCCCGCGTCCCCTGGGGCATCGGGCCCGACCTCGACCTCGCCTCCGGCGGGGTCTTTTTTTGTGACCCGCTACCGACCGCGGCGAGTATCCGTCTGATCTGAAAGCGAAAAACCGGCGGGGCCAAACGCCGTCTCCAAAATTCGACACTTGCGGGGCCGGGTCTCCTCGGTTACGGTCCGCGCCGCAATGAAGGGCAATCTCGCTGAAAGGCGAGGACGCAAAGCCACCGGTCTAACGGCGACGACGCCCATGACAGCGGAGCTGCCGGTACGGATCTCGCGGCGCAATTCGCGCCAAGTCGAGACGGTATCGTGACTCGAGACATGTGAGCGTCGCGGCGAATCAGCGCGGCACCCATCGAGCCAACCCTTCATACGAACCGCGACCTGCCCAGGCGGGCGATCGCGGCGCTTTTGACCGCGGCGCGGCGGCCTCCACTCAGGCGTCGGGCTGCCAGAAGGGTCGACCGGGGGCTGGTTTGCACGCACATCGATGCAGTCCGACGACGATCCGGCGCCTGCTCGCCGTGCTGGCGTTCGCAACGACGCTTCCGGCCTGCCTGTCGGGTTCCGGCGGATCCGGCGACGAACCGCCCGCCGCCGGGTCACCGGCGAACCGGGCGCCGACGATTGCTGGACAGCCGGCGACCGGCGCGACGGTCGGTCGCGCCTATGAATTCCGTCCGCAGGCGCAGGATCCCGAGGGAGCGCCCCTTTCGTTCTCGATCTCGAACAGCCCGTCCTGGATCGTGTTCGATTCCGCCAACGGCCGCCTGGCGGGCACGCCGGGCAGCGGCGACATCGGCACGCACGCCGGCATCGTGATCGGCGTCAGCGACGGCACCCAGCGCGCGGAACTCCCTGCCTTCCAGATCACCGTCCTGGCGGATGCGGCCGGACCCTACTCCGGCGCGCCGATTCCGGTGCCGAGCGATTTCGAGGCGGAGGATTTCGATCGCGGCGGCCAGGACGTGGCCTATCGCGACGTGACTGCGGGCAACATCGGCGGTCTGTATCGTCCATCCGAGGACGTAGACATC
>DATBMQ010000192.1:0-9162 GCA_036554765.1 Steroidobacteraceae bacterium
CCGGCCCGCAGCTGGTCCTCGGCGCGGTTCGCGGCGCGGAAGCCCGCGAGCGCGTTCTCGGTCTCCTCGAGCGCGCGCAGCACCGTCTCCTGGTAGTACGCGATCGCACCCGCGCGCCGCGCCTGCGAGGCCTTGTAGTACTGCCAGACGCGCCCGAAGTCGAGGAAGCTCCAGCTGATCGAGGGGCCGTAGCTCCAGCGCTCGGCCGCGGCCTCGCCGATCGCGCTGCGTTCCTGCCCGGTCCAGCCGAAGGAGCCGAGCAGCTCCACCTTCGGGAAGAAATCGGCGATGCGGTCGCCAACGTCATGGGTCAAGGCCGCGAGTTCGCGCTCGGCCGAGCGGATGTCCGGCCGGCGGCGCAGCCAGTCAGCGGGAGTGCCCGTCGCGACCAGCGCCGGAAGCGCAGGGACCGTGGTGGCGGACGACACTCTCGACCGCAGCGTCTCGACCGGCCAGGCCGTCAGCACGGCGAGGCGCTGTTCCTGGCGCACCAGGTCCGATTCGGCGAGCGGCACGGTGGCGGCCAGGCTGCGCAGCTGCGCCTCCGCGCGCGCGAGGTCGAGCTGGCTCGAACTGCCCGCGTCCGCGCGCGCCTTCAGGATCTGGATGTTCTCCTCCAGGTTCGCGAGCTGGCGCTCCTTCAGCGCGTGCCGCTCGCGCGCGCCAATCAGCGCGAACCAGGCCTGCGCCGTCTCGGCGATGATCGCGAGGCGCGCGCCCTCGAACGCCGCGGCATCCCGCTCGACACGCTGCTTGATGGCGCGATTCTCGTTGCGCAGGCCGCCGAACAGGTCGATCTCCCAGGTGGCGTCGAAGCCCGCGCGCCAGGACTCGGTGCGGAAGCTGGACGGCGGCGAGAAGGGATCCTGCGAGGAGAACTGGCTCTCTTCCTGGCTGGCCTCGGCCGTCACGGTCGGCACCAGGCTGTAAACCGACAGCCCCGACAACGCCCGCGTCTCGGCGAGTCGCGCGGCAGCCTGCGCAATCGTGGTGTTGGCCTCGAGCGCGCGCGCAATCAGCGCATCCAGCTCGGCGCTGCCGAAGCTCGCCCACAGCCGCGAGGCCGCCGGCTGCGCCGCCGCATCGGCCGTGGCCTGGTCGAACTTCTGCGGCAGCGCCACCTCCGGCACGACGTGGCGCGGCCCGACGGTGCAGCCGGCAAGCGCCAGGGCGAACGCGAGCGCCGCCTTACGCATGGCCGCCGCCCTCCGCCGCATGGCGCTCGGCGCGCTTCAGCTCGCGCTTCTGCACCAGCTTGCGGATCACCACGTAGAACACCGGCGTGAAGAACAGGCCGAAGAGGGTCACGCCCAGCATGCCGGAGACCACCGTGATGCCCATGACGTAGCGCACCTCGGCGCCGGCGCCGGAGGCGAACACCAGCGGCAGCACGCCGGCGATGAAGGCGAAGCTGGTCATCAGGATCGGGCGCAGCCGCAGCCGCGCCGCCTCGATCGCGGCCTCGACGATGCCCTTGCCTTCCTCCTCGAGGTCGCGCGCGAACTCGACGATCAGGATCGCGTTCTTGCAGGCGAGCCCGATCAGCACCGCGAGCCCGATCTTGGTGAAGATGTTGTTGTCGAGGAAGGTCGGCGCGAAGTCCGGCGGCGACACCGCGAGCCACAGCCCGTGCAGCGTGTTGACCAGCCAGGTGCCGCCGATGGCGGACAGCAGGCACAACGGCACGATCAGGATGATCGCGAGCGGCACCGACCAGCTCTCGTAGAGCGCGGACAGCACCATGTACACCAGCAGCACGCACAGCGGGAACACGAACAACGCCGTGTTGCCCTGCGTGATCTGCTGGTAGGTGAGCCCGGTCCACTCCAGGTCCATGCCGCGCGGCAGCACCTGGTCCGCAATCGCGCGCACCTTCTCGAGTCCCTCGGTCGAGGACAGCACGGCCGGGTTGAGGCCGACCGACATGTCGGCCGCCGGGTAGGCGTTGTAGCGGATCACCGGGTCCGGGCCGTAGCTCGGCTTCACGTCCACCACCGTGCCGAGTGGCACCATCTCGCCGCGGTCATTGCGCACCTTGAGCGCCTCGATGTCCTTCACCGTGGCGCGGTAGGGGGCGTCCGCCTGCGCGTACACCGCGTAGGTGCGGCCGAACAGGTTGAAGTCGTTGACGTAGGCCGAGCCCAGGTACACCTGCAGCGTGCTGAACACGTCGGTCAGCGACAGGCCGAGTTCCTTGACCTTGGTGCGGTCCACGGTGGCGTCGAGCTGCGGCACGTTCGACTGGTAGGACGTGAACGTGCCGAGCGGATCGATGCCCGGCGTCTGGCCGAGCGCGCCGATCAGCCCCATGGTGTGGTTGTACAGCTCGCCGTAGCCGAGGCTGGCACGGTCCTGCACGTACAGTTCCAGGCCGTTGGCATTGCCGAGGCCGAGCACCGGTGGCGGCAGCAGCGCGAATGCGAGCCCTTCCTGGATCTGGCCGTAGCCCATGTTGATGCGCGCGGAAATGTCACCCGCTTCCAGCTCGCGCCCGCCCGGACGCTCCAGGCCGATGAACATGACGCCGACATTCGGCGTGGCGACGAAGTGCACGGGGTTGAGGCCCGGGAACTGCACGACATTCTCGACGCCCGGCACCTCCAGGGCGATCTCGCCCATCCTGCGCATCACCACGTCGGTGCGGTCGATGGTCGCGGCTTCCGGCAGCTGCAGGATCGCGAACAGGTACTGCTTGTCCTGGAACGGGATGTAACCGCCGGGCACGGCGCGAAAGCCGAGGATTGCCACCACCACCAGCACCGCGTAGATCGCGAGCAGGCGCGGCGCGCGGCCGATGGTGCCGCCGATGCCCGCGGAATAGCGGTCGCCGAAGGCGCGGAACAGGCGGTTGAAGGCGGCGAACGGCCGGCCCACGACGCGGTCGATGCCGCGCCCGAAGGCGTCCTTCGGCGCGCCGTGCGGCTGCAGCAGCATGGCCGCGAGCGCCGGGGAGAGCGTCAATGAGTTGAAGCCGGAAATGATCACGGCGGCGGCGATGGTGACGGCGAACTGGCGGTAGAACTCGCCGGTGACGCCGCCGAGGAACGCGAGCGGCACGAACACCGAGGACAGCACCAGCGTGATCGCGACGATCGGCCCCGACACCTCGCTCATGGCCTGGTGCGCGGCGGCGCGCGGCTTCATGCCGCCTTCGATGTGCCGCTCGACGTTCTCGACCACCACGATCGCATCGTCCACGACGATGCCGATCGCGAGCACCAGCCCGAACAGCGTCAGCACGTTGATCGAGAACCCGAGCAGCCACAGCACGGCGAAGGTGCCGACGATCGAGACCGGCACCGCGATCAGCGGGATCAGCGAGGCGCGCCAGGTCTGCAGGAACAGCACCACGACCACCACCACCAGCGCGATCGCCTCGAGCAGCGTGGTGATGACCGATGCGATGGAGTCGCGCACGAACACGGTCGGGTCGTACATCACCGCCCAGCGCACGTCCTCCGGGAAGCTGCCTTCGAGTTCCAGCATGCGCTGGCGGATCGCGTCCGAGAGCGCGATGGTGTTGGCGCCGGGCGCCTCGAAGATGGCGATCGCGGCCGCGTCCTCGTTGTTGAGCAGCGACTTGATCGCGTAGGTGCTGGCGCCGAGCTCCACCCGCGCGACGTCCTTCAGCCGCGTCAGCTCGACGCCGTCGGCCTTGAGCACGATCTCGCCGAATGCCTCGGGCGAGGCGAGCCGGCCCTGCGCGTTGACCGAGATCTGCATGACGGAGCCCGCGGGTGTCGGCGGGCTGCCGATGCTGCCGGCGGAGACCTCGACATTCTGCTCGCGGATGGCCGCGATGATGTCGCCGGCGGAGAGGCCGCGCGCCGCGGCCTTGGCCGGGTCGAGCCACACGCGCATCGCGTAATTGCCGATGCCGAAGGCGAGCGCCTGGCCGACGCCCGGCAGGCGCGCCAGCTCGTCGCGCACCCGGAGGTTGGCGAAGTTGGAGAGGTAGAGCGCGTCGTAGGTCTTGTTCGGCGAGTCCAGGTGCACGACCATCGTCAGGTTCGGCGACGCCTTGACGGTCGTCACGCCGAGCTGGCGCACCGCCTCGGGCAGCCGCGGCAGCGCCTGCGCCACGCGGTTCTGCACCTGCATCGCGGCGAGGTCGATGTCGGTGCCGCCCTTGAAGGTCACGGCGAGCTGCATGGCGCCGTCGGCACTCGACGTCGACTTCATGTAGATCATGTTCTCGACGCCGTTGATCGCCTCTTCCAGCGGCCCCGCCACGGTGTCGGCGATGGTGCGCGGGTTCGCGCCCGGGTAATTCGCGGTCACGGAGACCGAGGGCGGCACGACGTCCGGATACTCGCTGATCGGCAGGTTCGGGATCGCGATCAGGCCCGCGACCAGGATCAGCGCCGACAGCACCGTCGCGAGGATCGGGCGGTCGATGAAGATCCGCGAGAAGTCGGTGTGCTTGGACATCGCGGATCAGCCTGCGGCGGGGGCCTGCGCGGGCGCGGGCGGCGGCTGGTTCGGCTGGTCCATCGGCACGTCGCGCGGGTTCACCGGCTGGCCGGGGAAGAAGATCTTGCGCATGCCGTTGACGATGACCTTGTCGCCGGGCTCGAGGCCGGACTGCACCACGCGCAGTCCCTCGACCTGCGGCCCGAGCGCGACGTCGCGCCGCTCCGCGGAATTGTTCGCGCCCAGGACGTAGACGTAGCGGCGGTCCTGGTCGGTCAGCACCGCCTGCTCGTGGATCAAGAGCGCGTTCTCCCGGGAGCCGCCGAGCAGGCGCACGCGCGCGAACAGGCCGGGCGTGAACCGGCCGTCGGGGTTCGGCAGCACCGCGCGCGCGCGGATGGTGCCGGTCGCGGGATCGAGCGCGTTGTCGAGGAAGTCCATCTCGCCCTGGTGCGGGAAGCCGTCCTCGTTGGCGAGGCCGACCAGCACCGGATTGCGCGTGTCGCGCGAGCTGCCGCGCGAGCCGTTGCGGGCGAGTTCCTGGTAGCGCAGGTACGCGCGCTCGTCGCCGGTGAAGGTGACGTACACCGGATCGACCGAGACCAGCGTGGTCAGCAGCGTCTGGTTGGCGTTGACCACGTTGCCGGGCTTGACCAGCGCGACGCCGGCGCGGCCCGCGAATGGCGCGGTGACGCGCGTGAAGCCGAGGTCGAGCTCGGCGCGCGCGAGGCGGGCGTTGGCGGCGAGCAGGTCGGCATCGGCCTGCTGCGCCTCCATGCGCCGGGCGTCGAGCTCGCCCTGCGACACGGCGCGTGCGGCGATCAGCTGCTCGGCGCGGGCGAGCTCCTGCTTCGCCAGGCCGATGCGCGCCGCCGCGCGCGCGGCATCCGCGCGGGCCGCGTCCGCGGCCGCCGCGTACTCGCGGTCGTCGATGGTGAACAGCAGCTGGCCCTTCTCCACCAGCCCGCCCTCGCGGTAGCGCACGCTGCGCAGGTGGCCGGACACGCGCGGGCGGATCTCGGCGGATTCGATCGCCTCGATGTGGCCGCTGTAGTCGTCCCACTCGGTGACGGATTTCTGCACCACGGCGGCGACGCTGACGTCGGGAGGGGGGAACTGCTGCTGCCCGTTACCGCCGCAGGCGGCAAGCAGGAGCATGGCGGTGGCGACGATGGCGCTGCGGCCGCGGCTCGGAGCCGCGCTGGGGGAGGGGAACATGGCTCAGGCTTCCTTCGCGATCTTCTTGGGTGTCTGCGTGTCCGGGTGCTTCACGCCGCCCCATTCGCGCGCGAGTTCTTCCATGAGCGCGACCAGCTTGGCGCGCGCGGGGGCGGGCATCGAATACATCTGGAACAGCTCCTGCCACATCAGGCCCTCGGCGGCGAGGTGCACGAGTTGCAGGCGCAGGTCGCGGTCGGACCACTTCTTGCGGCCGAGGCGCTCGCGCAGGTCCTGCCGGCAGGGGTCCATCAGCGAGGGGTCGAGGGTGGCGGCCGAGAGCATGCCGCATAGGAAGCGGCGGTGCGACTCGTCCTGGGCGTTCAGCGTGCGGATGAAGCCGAGCAGGCGGGCGGTCTCGGGGTCGCAGTCGCAGGGGGTGTGCGCGGCCTCGGCAGCGTCCCATTTTTCGAAGTCGGCCTCCAGCAGACCCCGCAGCAGGTCTTCCTTGGTGGGGAAGTGGTAGGTGATGCCGCCGCGGGTGATCCCGCTGACGTTCACCAGTTCGTCGTAGGTGAGCGCGCCGGCGCCGCGGCTTTCCACGATCTCGCGGGCAGCGGCCAGGATCTTGGCGCGGGCGGCAGGGGGTCTGGACATGCCATAACTATACAGAACGTTCTGTATAGGTCAATCTGAAAAAGGTGCCAGCCTCCTTTTTGGCAACGCCAAAAAGGAGGCTGGCACCTTTTTCAGAGCCAGCCGCGGCGGCGGAAGAAGAGGTAGGGGAGGATGGCCGAGATCACGATCGCGAACAGCGCGAGCGGGTAGCCGAAGGGCCAGTCGAGCTCCGGCATGAATTCGAAGTTCATGCCCCAGATGCTGGCGATCAGGGTCGGCGGCAGGAACACCGCGGCCGCGACCGAGAAGATCTTGATGATGTTGTTCTGCTCGATGTTGATCAGGCCGAGCGTGGCCTGGAGCATGAAGCTCGACTTGTTCGCCAGGAACGAGGCGTGGTCCGACAGCGCGAGCACGTCGCGCGACATCGAGCGGTAGCGCGCCGCCAGGTCCTTCGGCATCTGCACCGCGGTGGACTGCTGGATGAAGGTGAGCTGGCGCCCGAGTGTGACCAGGCTCTCACGTGCCTTGCTGGTGAGGTCCCCGTCGCGACCGATCCGCTCCATCACGCCCCGCAGGTCGCGCGCGCGCGTCTTGCCCTTCTGGTCGCCGGCGAACACGTTCGCCGACAGGTCGTCGAGCCCCTGGCCGACGCGTTCGAGCACGTCGGCGGTGCGCTCGATGATGGCCTCGAGCAGGCCCGCCAGGATCGCGGGCGCGGTGGTCGCGGCCGCCGGATGGCGCTCGGAATAGGCGATGAAGCGCCGGAACGGCAGCGGGTCCACGTAGCGGTTGGTGATCAGCCGGTTGCTGGTGAGGATGAAGGTGATGGCGGCCGATTCCGGGCGATCCGTGTCGATCTTGGTGATCACGGTCGCCGTCATGTACAGCGTGCCGTTCTCCTCGTACAGGCGCGAAGATGTTTCGATCTCGCGCATTTCCTCGCGCGACGGCACGTCGATCGCGAGCAGCCGCTCGACCGAGCGCTCCTCCGCGAGCGTGGGCTCGAGCAGGTCCACCCAGACGCAGGCCTCGGGGATGTCAGCGGGCGGCGGGTCGAGCCGGTCCAGGCCCTGGCTGCCGGGAACGAAGCAGTTCAGCATGCCAGGGTCCGATCAGGGGCTTCAGGTGGCGCCGCGCTCGCGGGCCGCCAGGTCGTTGACGAGCTCGAACAGCTTCTCGGCGCCCCCTGCCATCTCCTGGTCCGTGAGGTACTTGCCGTGCACCACGATCATCGGCGTGTGGTCGAGCAGGTAACGGCGCGAGAGGTTCTCCGCCTGCCGCAGCTTGTTCTCGGTCGAGAACGTGCGGTAGTGGCGCGCGAAGTCCTCGGCCGACACGCCGTTCGCGAGCAGGAACTCGCGCGCGGCCTTCTCGGTCGCCGCCGCATCCACGCGCCCGCCGCGGATGACGGTGAATGGCTTGCCGCGGGCGTGGATCTGGCGGAATACCTCCGCGTGCAGCTTGTCCACCAGGCCCAGCGACTCGATGGCGAAGTAGAGGCGCGCATCCTCGCGCGTGACCTCGTTCCAGATCACGGGCAGGCGCCGCAGCCTGATCCATTCCGGCTTCGACTTCTCCCAGGCCTCGACCCGGGGCTCGAGCGCGTAGCAGTGGCCGCAGCCGTACCAGAATCCCTCGACCACCTCGACGCTGCCAGGCGGCGTGGTGACCGGCTGCGCGACCGGATAAGTGGTGTAGTTCTCGCCTTCCTTCCACCGCGCGAGGTTGCCCGCGGGCGGCGCGGGCGTGTTGGCCGCGACCGCGGCGGCGACCGGGCTGGTGGTGGTGGTCGCGGCTTCGACCGTCTCGCCGTCGCTGCCGCCGACAGATTCGGTCATCTCCGAGGGCGGATTCAGCGGCTCGGCTTCGGCGGCCGGCACGGACTGTTCCGCGGGCGGCGTCGTTTGCGCCTGCGCTTCGGTGGCGGCGGGCGCCGCGGAGTCGTTGCCGCAGGCGGCGAACGCCAGCATGGCGGCGAGGGAACTGATCAGCGCTCTGGTCATCGGTCCGGTCTCCAGTTTCTGTGCGGTGTCAGCGCAGGCCCTGCGAATACGATGCCAGTGCGCGCATCTCGTCTTCCGTCAGCTTCGAGGCGACCACCTGCATGATGTCGTTGCCGGGGGTCTTGCGGGTGCCGTCGGAGTAGGCCTTGAGCTGGGCGTAGGTGTAGACCGCGTGCTGGCCGCGGAGTGCCGGGTATTTCGCCGGACCGTTGCCCTTGCCCTGCGGGCCGTGGCAGGCGATGCAGGCCGGCAGGCCGCGGTCGGCATCACCCCCGCGATAGAGCTTCTCGCCGAGCTGCCAGTTCGACGGGTCCGCCTCCAGCCCGGCCGGGGCCTGCGCCGCGAAATGGGCGCCGAGGTCTGACATGTCCTGGTCCGACAGCCCCATGGCCATCGGCATCATGAGCGCGTTGTTGCGCACCCCTTGCTTGAAGAGCGCGAGCTGGGCGGCGACATAGCCCTCGTTCTGGCCGGCCAGGTTGGGCCATTCCGGATTCACGCTCGAGCCCGTCATCCCATGGCAAGCCCCGCAAACGGCCGCTTTCTGGGCGCCGGCCGCGGCGTCGCCGGCCTCGGCCTGGGCCGCGACCAGCGTGCAGGCGAGCAGCGCTCCTATCCATGCAGACTTCATGAGGACCCCAACTGTTAGACTCCCCTGCGGGCCCGGAATTATACGCAAGCCAGCGGTCCCGCCGTCCACCCGAAGATGTCCCGATACCCCCAGGCCCGGTTCCTGAAGAGCGCCGATTCGGCCGCCGGATTCGGCGACGACTCCGGCGCGGAAGTCGCCTTCGCGGGCCGCTCCAACAGCGGCAAGTCGAGCGCGATCAATGCCATCGTCGGACGCCGCGACCTCGCGCGCACCAGCCGTACGCCGGGGCGCACGCAGCTCGTGAACTTCTTCGAAGTCGTGCCCGGGCGGCGCATCGTGGACCTGCCGGGCTACGGCTACGCGAAGGTGCCGCCA
>DATBMQ010000027.1:0-2426 GCA_036554765.1 Steroidobacteraceae bacterium
GACGCTCGAGGCTGCCCTGACGCTGGTCGGCAACACGCTGCACATGCTGCAGGTGCCCCCGTCACGCGTGATGCGCCGGCTGGGCGACATCCGGCGCGAGCGCTACACCGCGCTGCGCTCGGTCTATGGCCGGGACCCGGCTGGCAGCGTCGACGATACGAAGCGCTTCCGCGAGGAGCTGCACATGGTGCTGCTGCCGCCCGGCGCCTGGGCCATCGGCAGGTCCATCCGCGAGGTGCGCGAACACGGCGCGGAAGTGTCGTTCACCGCGGTGCGGCGCGACGGCATTGTCGGCCGCGATCCGGATCCGGGGATGACGCTGCGCGAGGAGCTGCACTCGGTCGTGCTGCCACCCGGCGCCTGGTCGGTCGGGCGGACGATCCGCGAGGTGCGCGATCGCGGCGCGGAGGTGTCGTTTACGGCGGTGCGGCGCGACGGCATCGTCGGCCGCGACCCCGACCCGGAGATGGAGTTGCGCGAGGGCGACGTGGTCGTGCTGTTCGGCACGCCCGAGGCGCAGGAGCACGCCGAGGCCGTCCTGCTCGCCGGCTAGGAAAAGGTGTCAGGCACCATTTTGGCAGTGCCAAAAAGGTGTCAGGCACCTTTATTGAGTTACGGGAAGATGAGGTCGACGCTGCCGGAGCCGGTGTCGATGAGGCCACGGCCGGCGCCGTTGCCGAGCCGGACGGTCCAGACGCCATCCGACTCGCGCACGCTCGCGGCCGGGGAGTCCACGTCCACGCCGCCGCTGCCGGTATCCACGCGGATCTCCATCGACGGCAACCCGCTCGAGCGCAGGCGCACGCCGCCGGAGCCGGTGTCGATCCGCAGCCGCTCGAGCGCCGCGAGGTCGCCCTCGACCTCCACGCTGCCGGAGCCCGTGTCCACGTCCAGCTCGCGCACGGCCGAGACGTCCCGCGCGCGCACCGAGCCGGAGCCCGTGTCCGCCTCGATCGATCCGGCGAAGCGCTCGATGGTGACGCGGCCGGAACCGGTGTCCGCGCGCACCCGGCCGGAGCCGCCACGCACTTCCACGGAGCCGGACCCGGTGTCGGCATCGATCTCGCACTCGCAATCGCTGATGCGCACCCCGCCGCTGCCCGTGTCCGCGCGCACGCGGCCGCGGTGGCCCAGGACCTCGACCGGGCCGCTGCCGCTGTCGAGCTCGACCTCGCCCTCGCCGCCCGTCGAACGCAGCAGGCCGCTCGAGCCGTCGAGCCCGAGATTGCCGGAGTAGCCATTGGCGGCGGATTCGCCGAACACGTTGTCCACGTCGAGCCGCGCCCCTGCGGGCGCGCGGATCACGAGGTCCACGCGCACTGCGACCGCATCGTCGCGGTCGTGGGTCAGGCGGATGCGCTCGCCGAGGTATTCCACGTAGGTGGCACCCCACCAGCTCGAGTAGCCGCCGGAGTAGTAGATCCTGTGGAAGTGCTCGCGCGGGAACGCCACGTCGAAGCGGGAGCCGGCGCCGACGTCCGCCGTGCGGTATTCGATCAGGCCGGCGAGGCGCTCGGCCTCGGCCAGGGTGTCCGCCTCCACTGTCGCGCGCGCGGTGACATGGAAAACGGGTTCGGTGCCGCGCTCGATGCGCACGTCGCCGATGAGGTTGCGCACGGCGAGCCCGGCCGACGATTCCGGCTTGTACTTCCAGGAACGCGTCACCGTCGCGCTCGCCGCCAGTGCCGGGAGGGACGTGGCCAGCAGCGCGAGCGCGACGGTAACGCGGATGGGGGTGTTCATTCGTGTGGCTCCGGAGCGGACAGGGTTCAGGCGGTCTCGTCGCGGTAGCGGCGAACCCACATGGCGGCGGCGACCAGGACCGCGGCCGCGATGACGCCCAGCCACAGGTCCGCCGAGGTGTAGAAATCCTGCAGGCTGCCCGCGAGGTCGAGATCGCTCAGCCTGATCAACTGGCCGCGGACCTCGTCGCCGGTGGCGGGATCGACGTCGGCGGCGGCCTCGGGCCGCACCAGCCGCACCAGCCCGAACATGCGCTCCTTGATGAAGCCGCCGACGTGGTTGGTCTGCAGCAGCACGCGCTCGAGCATGTAGAGTCCTGCCGGCGGCAGCACCGCCCACAGGAACGGTCCCTTGGGCGCCCAGGCCGAGGCCAGCATCAGGTAGCCGACGACCGGCGCGTACCAGAGCATCGCCGTGATCGACCAGACGACGGCGATGACGAGCCCACCGCTGATCGCCTGCGCGTTCCACATCACGCCCGCGGCCTGCCCCGCCAACGCCAGCTTGGCCGAGCCGCCCACGGCAATGACGAACTGCGAGAGCACGGCGCCCACGAGCGCCACCAGCGGGATCACGATCGCCGCCACCGCGAACTTCGACAGCACGGTCTCCGCATCCGACAGCGGCAGCGACTTCCAGAACAGCACCGAGCGGTCGCGCCGGTCCGCGTACAGCGAGTCCAG
>DATBMQ010000079.1:0-4655 GCA_036554765.1 Steroidobacteraceae bacterium
CCGGACGACGTGCGCTTCGAGATCCCGTTGAACCTCACGCAACTCCACCCGGCGATCACGCAGGTAGAGGTGGACTGCAAGCTGACCAGTGATGCGATCCCGGGGAGCAAGCTGGCCAAGGCGGTTCGCAAGGGCACCAACAACTGGCGCGGCGTCCAGCTGCCGGTCACCGACGGCAAGGTCGTGACGACGGCGGTGATCGTGTTCTCTTTCCCGCCCGGGTCGCTGAACAACCCGGCCGGCAAGACCGCCAATTACGAGTGCACGCTGACCGCCTACAGCAAGGGAGCGCCCGCGGCGAAGGCCTCCACCAGCCGGGGTCCAACGTACAAGGCGGGTTGGGACAGCTTCGCGGAGAAGCACGCCGATCCCGCGTTTGTGCTCACCCCGACGCCGCAGAAGCTGACCGGCACGTTCACCTGGGGTCCGAACACCAAGCCATGATCCGAAAGGCTGCTCTCCGCGACGCGTTCTGCGCCCTCGGAGTCGCCGGCCTGGCCCTGCTGGCCAGTTGCTCGTCGGAGCAGGAATCCGGCGCCGTCGGCACGGCCGTGATGGCGGTTGCGACCGGCGGCGATCCCGTGTGGCATGGCGTGGTCACCGTCAGCGAAAACGCTTCCGGCAGCTTCATCCTTCCCCAGGGCATGCCCGGTGAGAACTCCAACCAGTCCTCGATGAGCAACAGGGTGACGATTACCGTGACCGAGAATGCCCGGGCATCCGCCAAGATTGACTACTCACAGCGCGCCGCCAGCAACGGCGTCGAGATCTACGACTGGTACACGGTGACGGGAACGACCGAGGAAAATGGTTTCGCCAATGGCCTGACCGACGACGCCTGGGTCAAGGTGGAGAGCTATCCGGATGGCTCGTACGAGCTCCAGTATTTCGCTGCCGGAACCGACGGCAAGCTGACGACCACGCGGACCACGCAGATTCGCTGTCACAAGCAGGCCGGCGAAAACTGCAAGAACAGCGACGACACCTCGCAGGAGACGATACCGCTCATCGGACGAGGCGGAGCGTCGGGCACGGTCGAAGGCCGCTTCGACCCGGATAATCCGGACGTGATCCGGGGCTCCAGTTCCGATCCGGATTTCCGCATATCCGATGACGTCCGCGGCATGAGCACCGTGACCTGGAGGCTGGAGCGCGTCCGGCGCTGAGCAAGCGATCCTCAAGCAGAGAACCGTGAATCACCTTCTGAAGGCCGTTGCGGCGATCGTGTGCTCGGCACCGGCGATAGCTCTCGCCCAGCAGCAACATCTATTGGTGGCCAACGAGCGCACCGACGCCAGGGGATTTCAGGGGCAGGAGGGCAGGTACATGAGCTTCATCTGCCCGGCCGGCATCGGCGTCGCGGAGGAGATCTGGGGCACCGACGTGTACCTGGATGACTCCGCCATCTGCACGGCTGCGGTACATGCGGGACTCTTCAATCCGGGAACCAGCCGCCTGGTGACGATCCTGCTCGGGCCCGGCAGGGAGTCATTCACCGGCACGACGCGAAACGGCATCCGCAGCCAGGACTACGGGCCCTGGAACGGCACCTACCGGTTCACCGATGGAAATGTGCCCGGCCAGATCGACTGGCCGACGACGTTCCGGAATATTCCACCGGATTTCGGCGAGCGCATGACCTTCACCTGCCCGCCGAACGGCGACCTGTACTACAGGATCTGGGGCACCGACGTCTACACCTACGGCTCGGGCATCTGCGCGGCGGGCGCCCACGCCGGCGTTGTCTCGGTCAGCGCCGGCGGCACGCTGACGATCGAGCCGGCGGTGCCGCAACCGCAGTTCGTGGCCAGCGTCCGTAACGGGATTTCCTCATTGGCATGGGAATCCCGGACTTACGAGACTGACCCGAGGCCATTCCGCATTGTCGGATCTCCCACCGGCACCGGCGCACAGGGATCCGGACCGACGGTCCGCCTGGCCGGTTTCCAGGGAACAGGTCCGGTGCCGCCGGCGCTGGTGGTCCGCCTCACCGGATTCGCAGGCACCGGACCGGCCGCTGCTCCACTCGTCGTCCGTCCGTCCGGATGGACGGGCACGGGTGGCACCGGCACGCCATGACTGCCTGGATTGCCGTCGCCTTGCTCGCACTCGCCCCGCCCGAGGAGGTGGCGTCGCCGGAGAGCGGCTCGGTGCGCTTCAGCAACATCCGCTTCGAGACCGGCGGCAACTGGATCGTCGCAGAGCAGTACCCGGACATGATCTTGCGTCCCGCGCACCCCGCGATCGCGGACGACGTGAGCATTCTCATCATCGCCGCTGCGCCCCACCTGGGCAGCGCAACGGATGCGCGAGACGAGGCGTGGTCAGAGTCGCTCGCCGGCAACCCGACGCGCGGCGCGGTGACGATGACGGAGGAGCGCCCGGTCCCAGCCAATGGCGCGGAACTCGGAGCTTACTCCGCGACCGATCCGGCCGGCGGGCTGTGGGTCTCCGTCGTGCAGGACGGCAGCTACTTCACGCGCCTGGTGATGACGGCGAACACCGACCTCGCGTACACGATGGGCAGGCAGTTCTTCGAACCGCTGCTCGTCTCGGTGGAGATAGTCCCGCCAGAGGAGGGCACCGTGTCCGTCATCCCCGGCGGCCCAGGGGGCGGCTCGGGTCCGGTGGACTTCGACTGGGACGGACCCGGCCGCGCTGACTTCGGCATCTACGACCACAACTGCCTGCGCTACGAGGATGAGTTCAGGTCATTCGTGGGTGCGGGCGCGCCGTTCATCGGCTCAGTTCAGCCTGCCGCCACCGACTGGCCGTCGGCACTTGCACGCGTGCGCGCGATGCTCGACGACCCGCAAGCGCGCAAGGCCTATGAGGCAGCCGGACAATTCGCGTCGCCGCAGCTGCCTGATCACTACACAGCCGGTGCGGTCGCGAGCCTGCTGAACGGCGATCCGGTCGCCGCGCTCGCGCAGCTCTACGCGGGCGTCGAGAAGTCCCCGGACAACCCCGACCTGCTCTTCAATTTCGCCGGCACGCTGGCGCAGGCGGGATTCGCCAACGAGTCATTGGCCGTCATCGCGCGGCTCGAGTCGCGCGGCGCAGTCCTCGAAATGGCTGCCGGCGCGAATCCGGACGCAGCAGTCTCGTACCTGAAAGGTTTCAACGAGATGCTGCTCGGCCGGCTCGGCGAGGCGGCGACGCACTTCGGCAACGCGAAACAGCTCGATCCCTTCCTGAACGAGGCCGGGCAGGCGCTCGCGCTCGTGCAGGCGCACCAGGGATCCGGCTCGCAGGCGAAGATCACCTATCGCGACAGTCTCTGGCGGTTCAAGCCGAAGATGCTGGTGTATTGCGGCGCGTCGGCCCGGGGCGAAGAGACGGATGAGGTGCGGCCGCCGGTGGACGACATGTTCGACACCTCGATGGGCACGCCGGGCGAGCTCGTGCGGTTCCAGCATCCGAACAGCATCAACGACCTCGAGCGGTTCCACGAAGAGATGACGAGCCGGGCGCAGGAGCGCCTCCAGCTCCAGAAGCCGTGGAACGCGCGCGTGGAGCAGCTCGGGCCGTCGCTCGCGCTCCACGTCGACCTGGATCCCGAGGCTGCGCACGCGGACAAGATGTCCTTGCTGATCGGCACCCTCGACGAGGAAGAGCCCTATGTCGTCTGGCTGCGCGAGCAGGAGTGGGCCGCCGCTCAGGCCGCGGGCGCCGCATCCGGCGAAGCCAAGAGCGGAATCCTGCGCAAGTCCACCCAGGCGATCATGGCCGGCAGCCGTATCACCTGCGCGGACTGGAAGAACTGGGTCAATCGGGCGATCGCGGAAACCGGGCCGGCGGCGAGGCAGGCAGAGCTGGCGCTTCGCCGCTTTGTCCGAGACTGGTACCGGATCGCGACCGGCCTCAATGCCAAGATCGGGCATCCCGAATGGCATGAGTGGCAGAGCCTCCAACTGCGCGCCGAAGTCGAGAACTTCAATGCCCAGATGCTGCTGTTCATGAGCCAGCTGTACGGGTTCACCTACGTGAAGGATTGCCACGACCCGGAGGACCTGGCGGGCGAATTCGGCGGGCCGCCGGCGGAGGCCGGTTCGCCCTGTTCGGCGCTGTTCGGGGACCTGAGCGTCAGCCACTCGATGGAGATCCCCGGCGGCCCGAAATTCGGCTTCGACATCGGCTGCGAGAAGATCAAGGTGGAAGTCGAGGGCGACCTGCTGAAGGGCGGGTCGCACGGCTTCGGCACCGCACTCGGCGGTTTTGCCTCGCTGGAGGTCACGCGCTCCGGGGACTACTCCATTTTCGCAGGCGCACGGGGAGAAGCCTCCGGGCCGGGGATGGGCGGCGGCGTGAAGAGCGGCTTCTACCTGGAGGGCGGGCCGGCCGGCGTCAAGGAAATGGGCGGGCGCGTCAACATGTCGGCAAAGGCCGGGTTCGGTCAGCTCGCGCAGTCGGCCGGCGACGACATGAAATTCAACATCCTGCCCAGCACGCCGAAGGCCAGCCGAGGGCCGGCCCTCAAGTCATTCCGTCCTTAGTGACGGATCAGATCACGACCCCGCGCTGAACTCGACCTCGATGTCGACCTCGCCCATCTGCCCGGTCTGGTTGTTGTAGGCGGCGGTTCCCTTGCAGGAATAGCGCCCCGACACGAGCGTGGGCGTCACGTCCACCTTCGTCTGGCACTCGCCGCTCGT
>DATBMQ010000201.1:0-3242 GCA_036554765.1 Steroidobacteraceae bacterium
ACCGGCAAGAAGTGCCTGTTCGTGCGCCACGCGGTCGAATTGCTGGGCATCGACAACGTGGAGGTCATCCAGGCGCGTGCCGAGAGCTGGAAGCCGAAGGCGCTGTTCGACTGCGTGATCGCCCGCGCGCTCGGCAAGCTCGCGGACTTCGTGCGCGTGGCCGGGCATCTGTGCGCGCGGGATGGCAGGATGCTCGCCATGAAGGGCCGCCATCCGACCGCCGAGATGCACGCGCTGCCCGCCGGCTGGCGGGTGCTGGCGCTGCATGACCTGAGCGTGCCGGGGCTCGCGGCCGAGCGCTGCGTAGTCGAACTGGGGCGCGCATGATGAAGCGCACCATCGCGGTCGCGAACCAGAAGGGTGGTGTCGGCAAGACGACGACCGCGGTGAACCTCGCCGCGTCGCTCGCGGTGACCCGGCGGCGCGTGCTGCTGGTGGACCTCGATCCGCAGGGCAACGCGACCATGGGCTGCGGCGTGGACAAGCGGCTGCTGGAGCGCTCGGCGACCGACGTGCTGATGGGCGACTGCGCCGCGGCGGATGCGATCGTGCCGGTCGAGCAGGGCGGCTTCGACCTGCTGCCGTCGAACCAGGACCTGACCGCGGCGGAAGTGCGCCTGCTGACGATGCTCGCGGGGCGCGAGCACCGGCTCGAGAAGGCGCTCGAGCCCGTGCGCGACCGCTACGAGCTCATCATCATCGACTGCCCGCCGGCGCTGAACATCCTGACGGTCAACGCGCTGACGGCGGCGGATTCCGTGCTGATCCCGATGCAGTGCGAGTACTACGCGCTCGAGGGGCTGACGGGCCTGATCAGCACGATCGGGCAGATCCGCGACTCGGTGAATCCGCGCCTGCGCGTCGAGGGAATACTGCGCACGATGTACGACCCGCGGAACAACCTGGCGAACGACGTCTCCGCGCAGCTCATCGAGCACTTCGGCGACCAGGTGTTCCGCACCATCATCCCGCGCAACGTGCGCCTCGCCGAGGCGCCGTCGTTCGGCGTGCCGGTGATGTTCCACGACAAGGACTCGCGCGGCGCGCTCGCCTACCTCGCCCTCGCCGGCGAAATGATCCGCCGCTCCGAAGAACCCTGAAAAAGGTGTCAGGCACCTTTTTGGCACTGCCGAAAAGGTGCCTGACACCTTTTCCGGTCCCGGAAGTGGGACGGGGTCTGATCGGGGCGTCCCGCGGGTGGGATGTCCGCACTCAGGCGGACACCGGACGTCCGGGTCCGGAATAAGAATAAACTACTTAAAATCATATACTTACGACAGATTCAAACCGATTGGCACGCTCCTTGCTCTATCTGGGTCAGGAAGCGGCGAAGTGCCGCGAATGACTGAAGACCGAGGAGACAACCATGACAACCCTGTACACGCGTTACACCCGCACGATCGCCGCGGCGCTGGCCTCGGTGGTCATCGTCGGCCTCACCGGCCTCACGCTGGATCGCGGCCACGCAGGCGCGCTGCCCGAGGGCACGATCGAAGTGGGCGAGCCGCAGGCGCTCTTGATCGGCGACCTGGTCGTCGCGACGCTGCCGGCCGTCGAGGTCATCGGCAGCCGCGACGTCATGCTGGCCGACACCGACGCGAACGATGACGGTTCGCAGGGCTGAGGCGCCCGCGGCGGTGGGCCGCGTGGACAGCCCTGCCGACGTCCAGTGGGCGCGCGCGCTCACCGCCGTCGTCCTCGGCCTGCTGCTCGCCGGCGCCGCCATGAGCGACGTCGTCTGCGCCCCCAACCTGCGCACCGTCGCCCCGGAGTTCCGCGCCCTGTCCGGCATCCCCTCGCTCGTGATCCGCACGCTGACCGGAGATTTCTGAGATGGATCGTCCGCGCATCAGGCAGAAGTTCGACTTCAAGCGCAACAAACTCGCCTGGGTTGTCGGCGGGTTCGTCGCGCTGTCCGGGGTCGCCTTCGGCATTGCGCGGCTCGAGCCCGGCGCGCCCTCGGTCGCTCGCGAGCAGCTCTATCTCGACGAGGTGAAGGAAGGCACGCTGGAGCGCAAGGTACGCGGCCCGGGCGTGCTGCAGCCGCGCGAGGCGCGCTGGCTGGCGACGCGCGTGGACGCCCGCGTCGATCGCGTGCTGGTCCGTGCCGGCGAGCAGGTGGAGCCGGACACCGTGATCGTCCAGCTTTCGAACCCGGAAGTGCAGCGCTCGGCCGATGCGGCCGCGCTCGAGGTGGCGGCCGCCCGGGCCGAATACGCCGCGGCCCGGCTCGAGCTGGAATCCCAGCGCCTCGACCGCCGCTCCTCGCTCGCCGAGGCGCGCGCGACCGCGGAGTCCGCGCGCCTGCAGGCCGTCGCCGAGGAACGCGCGCACGCCACCGGCGCCGTGTCGCAACTCCAGTATTCCCGCTCGAAGATCCTCGCCGAGCAGCTCGGCGAGCGCGCCAAGATCGAGGAGCAGCGCCTGGTCGCGCTCGACTCCGCGGTGACCGCCCAGCTCGAGGCGCGCCTCGCCCGCCTGCGCCAGCAGGAGCGCGCGCTCGAGGAGCGCCGCCTCGCCGCCGATTCCCTGAGCGTCAGGGCCGGCATCTCGGGCGTGGTGCAGAGCGTGCCCGTGCAGGAAGGCCAGCAGCTCGCGCCCGGCGCCAACGTCGCCAGAGTCGCCAAGCCCGACACGCTGTACGCCGAACTGCGCATCCCCGAGCTCGACGCGCGCGACCTGGCGGCGGGCCTGCCCGCCACCATCGACATGCGCGACCGCATCGTGCGCGGGCGCGTGGTGCGCGTGGACCCGGCGGTCACGGCGGGCGCGGTGCGCGTCGAGATCGACTTCGACGAGGCGCTGCCGACGCAGGCGCGCGCCGACCTGTCCGTGGACGGGACCATCGCGATCGAGACGCTCAGGAACGTGCGCTTCGTCGGCCGGCCGGTCGGCGCGCAGTCCGAGTCCGAGACGACCGTGTTCCGCGCGAAGCCCGGCGACAGCGTCGCCGAGCGCGTGCCGGTGAGGTTCGGGAAGGCGTCCGTGAACCAGATCGTCGTGCTCGAGGGCCTCGAACCCGGCGACATCGTGGCGCTCGCGGACACGACGCAGTGGTCGGGCGAGGACCGCCTGGTCATCGACTGACGCAGACAACCACAACGGAGCATCACGACATGCAGGAACCCGCCATGATCCACCTCGACGGCGTCACCAAGGTGTTCTACACCGACGACCTCGAGACCCACGCCCTCGACGGCATCCACCTGGACGTCAAGAAGGGCGAGTTCCTGTCGATCTCC
>DATBMQ010000124.1:0-1869 GCA_036554765.1 Steroidobacteraceae bacterium
ATGGCCAGCGACTGCGCCAGGGCGCGACTGGCCTGTTCGAAGTCACCGGCCAGCATGTAGGCGATTCCGAGGTTGTTGAACGCATCGGGATTGTCCGGTGTCAGCACGGTGGTGCGCTCGTATGAAGCGACGGCATCCCTGGCGCGGCCCAGTGCGAACAGGAAGTTGCCGTAGGCGTTGTGCGCGGAGGCGTAGCTGGGTTGCGCCGCAATCGCGTGCTGGAACGTCTCTTCGGCCTCCTTCGTCCTGCCGCCGGCTGCCAGGGCCTGTGCGAGGCCGATCAAGGCGTCGGGCGACCGCGGCACGAGCGCGAGCGCCTGCCGGTAGGCCGCTTCCGCCTCTTTGGCGTCGCCGGTGGCCAGGCGCAGCCGGCCGACGGCCTCGTGCACTTCCTGCGCTCCGCTGTCGAGCGCGCGCGCGCCGGCACAGGCGTCCTCCGCGACCGCGACCCGCGCCGGCACGCGTTCGAGGGCATATCGCTCGACATAGGTCTGGCACAGCCCCGCCTGGGCGCGGGCAAAATCCGATTGCTCGGTGAGTGCACGTCGAAACAGCTGCTCGGCGGCGTCGAGCGACTTCTCGCTGCGCGGCTGGCGCAGGTAGAAGAGTCCCTGCAGGAAGTAGTCGTGCGCAACGCTGCTGCCGCCCGGAACCGCCGGCACGGGCGATTCCGTGCCGGTCCCGAGCACCAGTCGCAGCGCGGCGATGACCTGTGCGCCGATTTCGCTCTCGACCGCAAAGTAGTCGCCCGCGGGCGTTTCGTAGGAATTCGACCAGCGGCTGGCGCCGCTCGCACCGTCGACCAGGGTTGCATTGACGCGCACCAGGCCGCCCTGGCGCCTGACGCTGCCCTCGACGATGTAGCTGACGCCGAGATGCCGCGCGATCTCCCCGACGCTCTGTTCCTTGCCCTTGAAGGCGAAGGCGGAAGTGCGCGCCGCGACGCGCAGTCCGGGCATCTTCGCCAGGCGGTGCAGGAGTTCCTCCGCGATGCCGTCGCCCAGATAGTTGTTGGACGGATCGCCGCTCAGGTTCACGAACGGCAGCACGGCAATGGCATTCGGCGGCGGTTCCTCGCCCGGATGCAACAATGCGCCTAGCGTCCGGCCCGTGCCCGGCACCGGAATCGCGCGCCAGTACTGGCCGAGCGCGACTGCGCCCGCGATAACCACGACGACCAGCGCCGCGCGCCGGATGCGACGCGATGCGACCTGCGCCGCGAACCCGGCGATGCGGCCGGCGATCCCCGGCGGCTCCGGTGGCAACACCTCGAAGGTGCGGACCGGTTCCTCGATGTTCTTGACCTGCCGCAGGCCGGCGTCGATGAACCGGGCCGGGACCTTGAGATGGACCTGGTCGTGCACCGGGCCCGAGATCAGCACGCCGCCCGGTTTAGCGAGTGCCTGCAGGCGCGCGGCGACGTTGACGGCGTCGCCGAACACCGAGCCGTTCTCCTCGATGACGTCGCCGAGGTTGACGCCGATGCGCAGGTGCATGCGCTGCGCGGGCGGCTGCGTCGCGTGGCCGGCCTCGATGCGCTGCTGGATCTCGAGCGCGCAGGAGACCGCGTTGACGGCGCTGCCGAACTCGGCCATCAGGCTGTCGCCGACGCTGCCGAACACGCGGCCGTCGAATTCCCGGACCCGGTCCTCGAAGATGTCGCGGCGGGACTTGAGCGCCGCAAGCGTGCCGGCTTCGTCGGCGCCCATCAGCCGGCTGTAGTCGACGACGTCCGCCGCCAGGATGGCGGCGATCTTGCGGCTGTCCCGTTGCATGGCACCTCAGGCGAGGCTGCGCTCGACCTTCATGACGTCCTTCATGCCGCGGATGGCGCGGATCAGGCGGGCGAGGTGCGCGCGGTCCCGGACC
>DATBMQ010000133.1:0-17753 GCA_036554765.1 Steroidobacteraceae bacterium
TCGGGTTGGCCGGATAGCGTTCCGCCACCGCGCCGCGCCCGTCCACGAAGCGCATCACCGTGAGCGGCGCCGCGGCGCGTTCGGCGCCGGCATCGCCGAACACCGCCCGCCCCTCGCCGTGCGCCACTGCGATCGGCAGCCGCGAGCCCGTCATGCCGGCGAAGAACGGCGACTCCGTCGCCAGCACCTCGACCAGCGACAGCCGTCCTTCGAACTGCTCGGAGCGGTTGCGCAGGAACCGCGGCCAGTTCGTCGCGCCCGGGATGAGTTCCGCCAGCGCCGCCAGCATCTGGCAGCCATTGCAGACGCCGAGGGTGAGCGCGTCGCCGCGCGCGAACCAGCGCTGGAACCGCTCGCGGGCGCGCGCGTTGAACAGGATGGACTTCGCCCAGCCCTCGCCGGCGCCCAGCACGTCGCCGTAGCTGAAGCCGCCGCAGGCGACCAGCGCCTGGAATCCGTCGAGCGGGGCGCCGCCGTCGATCAGGTCGGTCATGTGCAGGTCGAAGGCCGCGAATCCGGCCCGGTCGAAGGCGGCCGCCATCTCGACCTGGCTGTTGACGCCCTGCTCGCGCAGGATCGCCACGCGCGGGCGCGCGCCGGTCGCGATCATCGGGGCCGCGATGTCCTCGTCCGGGTCGAAGGTCAAGGCCCAGTGCAGTCCCGGGTCGTCCTCGTCGAGGCGCGCGGTCTGCTCCTCGTCGGCGCAGGCTGGATCGTCGCGCAGTCGCTGCAGGCGCCAGCTGGTTTCGGACCAGATCCCGCGCAGGCGCACGCGGTCGTCGTCGACGAGCGTCCGTCCCCCGGCCGCGATGCGCACGCGCCGCCCCGGCACGACCCGGCCGATGGCGCGCGACAGCTCGCCGAGCCCATGGCGCGCGAGCACGGCCAGCACGGCTGCGGCATCGCGTTCGCGCAGCTGCAGCACGGCGCCGAGTTCCTCGCTGAAGAGCGCGGCCGCGGTCGAGGGCACCGCGCCGAGGTCCACCTCCAGGCCGGCGCGGCCGGCGAAGGCCATCTCGAGCAGCGTGATGGCGAGCCCGCCGTCGGAACGGTCGTGATAGGCGAGCAGCCGGTCCGCATCCGCGAGCTCGCGCACCGCCGCGAAAAACGCCGCCAGCCGTACCGGGTCGTCCACGTCGGGCGGAAGCGTGCCGGTCGCGCCGTGCACCTGCGCCAGCCCGGAGCCGCCCAGCCGGTCGCGGCCGCCGCCCAGGTCCACGAGCACGAGCACGCTCGCGCCCTGCGACAGGTCGAGCACGGGTGTCAGCGTGCGGCGCACGTCGCCGACCGGCGCGAAGGCCGAGACCACCAGCGACAGCGGCGCCACGACCTCGCGTTGCCGCCCGTCCTCGCGCCAGGTGGTCCGCATCGACAGGGAATCCTTGCCGACCGGGATCGCGATGCCGAGCGCCGGACAGAGTTCCATGCCGACCGCGCGCACGGCGTCGAACAGGTCGGCGTCCTCCGCGGCATCCCCGCAGGCGGCCATCCAGTTGGCGGACAGCTTCACGTCGCCCAGGCGGCGCACGTCGGCGGCCGCGATGTTGGTGATCGCCTCGCCGACCGCCAGGCGCGCGGACGCCGCGGCATCGAGCAGCGCAACCGGCGGGCGCTCGCCCATCGCCATGGCCTCCCCGCCGTGGCCGGCAAGCCCCGACAGCGTGACGGCGACGTCGCTGACGGGAACCTGCCAGGGCCCGACCAGCGGGTCGCGGCTGACCAGGCCGCCGACGCTGCGGTCGCCGATCGTCACCAGGAAGCCCTTGTCGGCGACCGCCGGCAGCCGCAGCAGCCGCTCGAGCGCGTCGGCAATGACGACGCGCGAGCCGTCGAAGCCATCGCCCTGCCGGGCGCGCCGGCTGGCATCGCGCCGCATGCGCGGCGGCCGGCCGAGCAATGCCTCGATCGGCATGTCCACCGCGGTGACTCCGCTTGCGGCATGCGTCACGACCAGGCGTCCGTCGCCGGTCGCCTCGCCGATCACCGCGACCGGGCAGCGCTCGCGCCGGCACAGGGCGAGGAACCCGTCCAGTGCGCCGGGCGCGAGCGCGAGCACGTAGCGCTCCTGCGCCTCGTTGCACCAGGTCTCGAGCGGCGACATGCCCGGCTCGTCGCTCGGCACCCGGCCGAGCTCCACCCGGCCGCCGCCGCCGCCTGCCGCGACCACCTCCGGCACCGCGTTCGACAGCCCGCCCGCGCCGACGTCGTGGATCAGCAGGATCGGGTTGTCCTCACCGCGCGCCCAGCAGGCGTCGATCACTTCCTGCGCGCGCCGCTGCATCTCGGGATTGCCGCGCTGCACCGAGGCGAAGTCGAGCGCCTCGCTGCCCGCGCCGCTGCCCTGCGAGGACGCGGCGCCGCCGCCGAGGCCGATCAACATCGCGGGCCCGCCCAGCAGCACCAGCGGGCTGCCGGCCGGCACCGGCCGCTTGGCGACGTGCTGGCGCCGTACGTTGCCGAGCCCGCCCGCGATCATGATCGGCTTGTGATAGCCGCGCACGACGCCCGCGACCTGCTGCTCGAAGGTGCGGAAGTAGCCCAGGATGCCGGGCCGGCCGAACTCGTTGTTGAAGGCGGCGGCGCCGATCGGGCCCTCGAGCATGATCGACAGCGCGGAGGCGATGCGCGGCGGGCGGCCGTGATCGGCTTCCCAGGGCTGCTCGAAGCCGGGGATCCACAGGTTCGAGACCGTGAACCCGGTGAGCCCGGCCTTCGGCTTGGCGCCGCGGCCGGTCGCGCCTTCGTCGCGGATCTCGCCGCCCGAGCCGGTCGCCGCGCCCGGAAACGGGGAGATCGCGGTCGGGTGATTATGGGTCTCGACCTTCACCAGGATGTCGACCGGCTCCTCATGCCAGGCATAGGCGTGGCCGGCCGGAGATGCGAAGAAGCGCCGCGCGACCGGTCCCTCGAGGACCGCCGCGTTGTCGCTGTAGGCGGACAGCACGCCCTGCGGACTGCGCTCGTGCGTGTGCCGGATCATCGCGAACAGCGAGCGCGGCGCGGGCGCGCCGTCCACGGTCCAGTCGGCGTTGAAGATCTTGTGGCGGCAGTGCTCGCTGTTGGCCTGCGCGAACATCATGACTTCGACGTCGGTCGGGTCGCGGCCGAGCCGCGCGAACACGCCCGCCAGGTAGTCGACCTCCGCCGCCGAGAGCGCGAGGCCCATCGCGGCATTGGCGCGTGCCAGCGCCTCGACGGGCGCGGCGCCCAGCGCGATGCGTCCGAGCGGGCGCGGCGCGTGCGTCTCGAACAGGCGCGCGAGCCCGTCCTCGCCGGCCAGCACGGTCTCCGTCATCGGGTCGTGCAGCAGCGCCGCGAGCGCGGCGAGCCGTGCGGGCGTCAGCGCCGCGCCGGCGGCGACCCGCACCGCCCGCCCGCGTTCGATGCGCCGCACGGCGGCCAGCCCGCAGACGTGCGCGATGTCGGTCGCCTTCGACGACCACGGTGAGGTCGTGCCGGGGCGCGGCACGGCCAGCAGCAGCTGCCCCGGCGCAGGCGGCGCGCCGGCTTCCGCCTCCGCGGACAGCAGCCGGCGGAGCACGCCGGTCTGCGCCGCGTCGAGCGGGCGCTCGACGTCCACGACATGCAGCCAGCGGACCGACAGGCCGGTCACCGACGGCTCGACCGCCCGCAACGCCGCCAGCAGCCTGTCGATCCTGAATGCCGAGAGTGCCGGTGCGCCTTCGAACAGCAGCACGCAGGTCAGCGCTTCACGCCCGGGTCGTTGCCGGCTGGAAACAGGGTGACCGGGAACTGGGCGACGTTACCGCCCTCGAGGGCGCTGATCTTGCTGACGCCCTGCTTGCGGACCTCGTCGATGCGGATCACCGAATGCAGGGGCAGGTAGCTGCGCTTGACGCCGGCGAACTCGGCCTTGATGCGCTCCTCGGCAGGGTCCAGCACCACCGAGCTGCGCTCGCCGAACACGAGTTCCTCGACTTCGACGAAGCCGAACAGCCCGCCGTGGCTCACCTTGCGGGCATAAATCTCGTACACCTTGCCCTGGTTGGCGAAGACGATCCTGAAAATGTGACTGGCGGCCATGATCCGGGTGGGGGTCGTCCTGGCGTGGGCGCGTTATTATAGCCGTCCCACCATGCCCGGGGCGGCCGTCGCCGCGGGCTGCGGCGACGCCGGGATCGAGTGATGGCCCTCAGGCTGAAGATCGTCAGCGACAACGCGGCTGCGGCCGGCGCGGCCACGCGCTGGACCTTCGGCGTGAACGGCGGCCGCATCGGCCGCAGCGAATCGAACGACTGGGTGCTGCGCGATCCCGAGCGTTACGTGTCCGGGCGCCACGCCGAGATCGAGCACCGCGCCGGCACCTGGTGGCTGCGCGACACCAGCACCAACGGCACCTTTGTCAACGACTCGGACGAGGCGCTGGGGCCCGACCAGCCACACAAGCTGGCGAATGGCGACCGCATCCGCATCGGCGAATACGAGATCGAGGTCGAGATCTCCGGCAGCAACGACTTCCTGGTGCAGGACACCTCCGGCAACAGCCAGGAGGAACTGCGGCAGTCATTCGAGGCCAGGAACTTCATGGCCACCAAGCGGCTGCTGCGCGAACAGGTGCAGCGGCCGGTACCGCCCGCGGCGCCCGCTGCGCCCGCTGCGCCGGCCGCGCCCGCCGTACCGGCCGTTCCGGTCGCCTCCGCGCGCGCCCGCGAGGAGCAGGAGATGTGGCCGGGCCTGGCGGCGTTCTGCAAGGGCGCCGGCATCGACCCGCGCGCACTGCCGCCGGAAGTGCGCGCGTCGGCGCTCGCGCAGGCCGGGCAGCTGCTGCGCGAGACGCTGGTCGGCTTCTCGGAACTGGCCCGCACGCGCGCCGAATTCGCCGGCGAGTTCAACGTCTCCTCCGGCGCGCGGCGGCGTGACGCAACCAGCCCGCTGCTGCAACTCGCTGCGGTCGAGCAGGTGCTGGAACTCATGCTGGCAGGGCGCGGCCCCGGCGACTCGCGCGCGATCGACGAGGTGCGCACGCAGTTCGCGCGCGCCCGCCATCACGAGATGGCGATCGCCGCGGCGCTGCGCGAGGCGATCGCGGCGCTGCTGCAGAAGCTCGACCCGGTCGAGCTCGAACAGCAGTTCGGGCGCCGCGGCGCGGCCGGACCCGACCTGCAGGCGCGCCTGTGGGAACGCTACCGGGAACTGTTCCGCGCCACCGCCCAGGCGGGCGACGCCGGGCTGCCCGCGGCTTTTCTCGCGGCATTCGCGCGTGCCTACGAGTCCATCACCGCCGGCGGCGCCGTCCGCGACCCGGGCGAGCGCGACGACTGAGGCAATTGGGGACGTTTCCCGATGACGCGCTCGGGGCGTAATCGGGAAACGTCCCCAATTGTTACTCTGTCTTCTGGCGGAGAGGGTCGGATCGTGCGCGCTGCGCGCGCATCCCTCGCTCCGCTCGGGACCGTCGCCGCTGCGCGGCGACGTCCTTCGGCGCGCGACGCGCGCCTCGTCGAACCCGGCTGCGCTCGTCCACCCACGCCTTGCCACCAGTCCTCGCAGCCCGGCTTGCCGGAGCGGATACCCGAGCGAGCGCGTAAGTTCCGGCGGCGCGAGCGAGGGTTGTCCGCTGCGGCAAGCCGGGCTGCGAGGACTGGCGGAGAGGGTGGGATTCGAACCCACGAATACCTTGTGGGTATTACTGGAATTCCAGTCCAGCGCCTTCGACCGCTCGGCCACCTCTCCGCGGGCGCGAAAGCCTACCGGAGCCTCTCCATGGCGGCAACCGAACGCGCCTCAGCCGCCCGGCGGGCGGGCCGGGTTGTAGGGCGGCGGGTAATCCAGGCAGCGCCCCTCCTCGGGCGGCCGCTGCGGCGCCGGCACGGCGGGAATGCGCAAGGCGTTGCGCGTGTCCGGCGCATCGGCGCCCGGCGGGACCTGCAGGGCCGGCGTTTCCTGCGCCGACTGGTAGACCTGCGGCTTGTCGCAGCCCGTGGCGGCATCGGGCAGCAGCCCGCAACCTCCGGCGAGCCCGCAGGCCGCGATCGCGATCCAGATCCGGTTCATGTCCATCCTCATTCGATCACCCCGGCGCGGCGCATGGCCGCCAGTACCGCCTCGCGGCTCGCCTCGCCGAGCTCCACCAGCGGCAGGCGGATCCCCGGTCCGATCAGGCCGAGGCGCTGCAGCGCCCACTTGACCGGGATCGGGTTCGGCTCGACGAAGAGCGCAGTGTGCAGACCCGCGAGGCGGCCGTCGAGTTCCCGTGCCGTGTCGCCGTCACCCCTGATTGCGGCCTCCATCATCTCGTGCATCAGCCGCGGTGCCACGTTCCCGGTCACCGTGATCACGCCCTGCGCGCCCGCGCCGACCAGTTCGCGGCAGGTCGCGTCGTCGCCCGACAGCAGCAGGAAGTCGTCGCCGCAGCGCGCCAGGATGTCGCGGCCGCGCTCGATGCTGCCGGTGGCCTCCTTGATGCCGATGATCTGCGGGTGGGCCGCGAGGCGCTCGACCGTCTCCGGCAGCAGGTCGCAGGCCGTGCGCGAGGGCACGTTGTAGAGGATCAGCGGCACGCTGGCGGCGTCCGCGACCACGCTGAAGTGGCGGTAGAGGCCCTCCTGCGGCGGCCGGTTGTAATAAGGCGTCACCACCAGCACGCCGTCGACGCCGAGCTCGCAGGCGATGCGCGTGCGTTCCACCGATTCCGCGGTCGAGTTGCTGCCGGTGCCCGCGATCACCGGCATTCGCCCGCCAACCCGCTGGACCGCGATCTGCAGCAGTTCCGCCGCCTCCGCCGCCGTGACCGTGGCCGATTCGCCGGTGGTGCCGGCGACCACGATGCCGTCGCTGCCCTGGCGGACGTGCCAGTCGAGCAGCCGGCCGAAGGCGACGTGGTCCACGTCGCCCGACTCGGTCATCGGCGTCACCAGCGCCACCAGGCTGCCGCGGAACATCGCACCCCCGGCCGGACGGCCGCCACCGGACGCGGGATCGTACTGGCGCGCGCCGCGCCCGCGCAAGCGCCGCGCCCGCCGCGATATCCTCGGGGGCCCGATTCCCGTAGACTGCCTGAGGCGCCCGCGCGCCCTGCTGCATGAAACAATTCATCGCAATTTCGGCCATCGGCGGCGATCGCATCGGCCTGGTCCATGATCTCTCCAAGGTCGTCGCCGACTGCGGCGGCAGCATCAGCGAGAGCCGCATGACCGCGCTCGGCAACGAGTTCGCGATGCTGCTGCTGGTGGCCGGCAACTGGCACTCGATCGCGCGCATCGAGACCGAGCTCGCCAAGCTCGCCGAGACCTCCGGCATGACGGTCCAGGTGCGCCGCACGGCCGAGCGGCCGGCGCGCGAGGACATGGTCCCGTACTCGGTGGACGTGGTCTGCATCGACCAGGCCGGGATCGTCTCGGGCCTGTCGGGATTTTTCGCCGCGCGCGGCATCGACATCGGCGAGCTGTCCACGCGCAACTACTCGGCGGCGCACACCGGCGCGCAGATGTTCTCCGTGTACATGGTGGTGAACGTCCCCGCGCGCATCCACGTGGGCGCCTTGCGCGAGGAGTTCATGGACTTCTGCGACGAGATGAACCTCGACGCGATCCTCGAGCCCGTCAAGAGCTGACCTCCCGCCGGAGCCCAGCACGCATGACCGCAGTCGCCGTCGGCAGCAAGGTCCCCCGCTTCACGGTCGCGACGACCGGCGGCGAATTCCGCTCGGGCGCGCGCCCGGCGGGCAGCCTGGTCGTGTACTTCTACCCGCGCGACAACACGCCGGGCTGCACCACCGAGGGCAGCGATTTCCGCGGCCTCGCGCCGCAGTTCCGCCGCGCGCGCGCCACGATCCTCGGCGTCTCGACCGACTCGCTGGAATCGCACCGGCGCTTCCGCGACAAGCTCGGGCTGCCGTTCGAGCTGGGGTCCGATCCGGACCACGAGCTCGCGTCGCTGTTCGGGGTCTGGAAGCAGAAGAACATGTACGGAAGGAAGATGATGGGCATCGAACGCAGCACGTTCCTCATCGATGCCGGGGGCGTCCTGCGCCGGGAGTGGCGCAAGGTCCGCGTGGCGGGGCACGCCGAGGAAGTCCTGGCCGCGGCGCGCGAGCTCTGACCGCGCCATGATGAAAGGTCGACCCGCGAAGGGCAGCCGGCGCGCGTTCGTGCTCGACACGAACGTGCTGATGCACGACCCGGCGGCCATCTTCCGCTTCGAGGAGCACGACATCTACGTGCCCATGGGCGTGCTCGAGGAGCTCGACGCCAACAAGAAGGGCCTGTCGGAATCGGCGCGGAATGCGCGGCAGGTCAGCCGCTTCCTCGACGAGTTGATGGCGAACGCCACCAAGGAGCAGATCGACCGCGGTCTCGAGTTGCCCGCGGGCCGCTCCGGCAACCACGGCAAGAAGCCGCCGAGCGGCCGGCTCTATTTCCAGACCCGGCGCCTGGCCGCGGGGCTGCCGGACACGCTGCCGGGCCACGGCATCGACAACGCGCTGCTCGGCTACACGCTGGCGCTGCAGATGGAGAACCCGGCCACGCGCGTGACGCTGGTGTCCAAGGACATCAACCTGCGCATCAAGGCGGCGATCCTCGGCGTGCACGCCGAGGATTACTACAACGACCGCACCATCGAGGACGCCGACCTGCTGTTCACCGGCGTCGCCGCGCTGCCGGCGGACTTCTGGGACAGCCACGGCAGCCAGATGGAATCCTGGCAGGAGCAGGCGCGCAGCTTCTACCGCGTGCGCGGGCCGCTGGTGCGCGAGTGGCACCCGAACCTGTTCCTCTACGGCAGCGGCGACGACGCCTTCGAGGCGATGGTGCGCTCGATCGACGGCGACCTCGCGACGCTCGAGGTGACGCAGGACTACCGCAGCGAGCGTCATTCCGTCTGGGGCATCACCGCGCGCAACCGCGAGCAGAACCTCGCCCTCAACCTGCTGCTGGACCCGGAGATCGACTTCGTGACGATCCTGGGTCCCGCGGGGACCGGCAAGACGCTGCTGACGCTCGCGGCGGGCCTGGTGCAGACGCTCGAGACCAACCGCTTCAGCGAGATCATCATGACGCGCGTGACGATCCCGCTCGGCGAGGACATCGGCTTCCTGCCCGGCACCGAGGAGGAGAAGATGGAGCCCTGGATGGGTGCGCTGATGGACAACCTCGAGGTGCTGACGCAGAGCCAGGAGGGCGGCAGCTGGGGCCGGGCGGCGACGCAGGACCTGCTGCGCCACCGCATCAAGATCCGCTCGCTCAACTTCATGCGCGGCCGCACCTTCCTGAACCGCTACCTGATCCTCGACGAGGCCCAGAACCTGACCTCCAAGCAGATGAAGGCGCTGGTCACGCGCGCCGGCCCGGGCACCAAGCTGATCTGCCTCGGCAACATCGCGCAGATCGACACGCCCTACCTGACCGAGACCACCTCGGGGCTCACCTACGTCGTCAACCGCTTCCGCGGCTGGCGCCATGCGGGCCACGTGACGCTGGTGCGCGGCGAGCGCTCGCGGCTCGCCGACTTCGCCTCCGAGGCGCTCTGACGCGGCCGGGCCGAACCATGGGCGCCGGCCGTGGTCGAAGGGGCAATTCCACCGGGACCGGACCGATGCGTGCGACCGCCCTGCTGCTCTCGCTGCTGCTGTGCCTGCCGCCGCTGCCCGCCGCGGCGCAGACGCCGCCGGGCGGCGACCTTCCGGACATCGGCACGCCGGCCTCCACCACGCTCTCGCTGGCGGACGAGTACCGCATCGGGCTCATGATCGTGCGCGGCCTGCGCGACGCCGGGCAGATCGTCGAGGATCCCGAGATCGCGGAATACCTGCAGACGCTCGGGCTCCGGCTCGCGAGCCAGGCGCACGAGGGCGCGCACCGTTTCACGTTCTTCGCGGTCAAGGACTCCGGCATCAACGCCTTCGCGCTGCCCGGCGGGTTCATCGGCGTGAATGCCGGGCTGGTGACGGCGACCCGCAGCGAAGCCGAGCTTGCGGGCGTGCTCGCGCACGAGATCGCGCACGTGACGCAGCGCCACATCGCGCGCTCGATCCAGCACGCCGGCCGCGCAAACCTCGCCTCGGCCGCAGCGGTGCTGGCCGCGATCCTGATCGGCGCCACGACCGGCATGCCGGCCGACGCCATGGTCGGGACCGTGACTGCGGCCCAGGGCCTGGCGCAGCAGCAGCAGATCAATTTCACGCGCGCGAACGAGAGCGAGGCCGACCGCGTCGGCATCGGCATCCTCGCGGCCGCCGGCTTCGATCCGGTCGCGATGCCGGAGTTCTTCTGGACCATGCAGCAGCGCAGCGGCGGCGCCGGGCGCAACATTCCCGACCTGCTGCGCACCCACCCGGTCACGACCGAGCGCATCGCCGAGACGCGCGACCGCGCCAACCGCCTCGAGCGGCCGCGCACGCCGGACAGCACCAGCTACGCGCTGGTGCGCGAGCGGCTCGCGGTCGCCATGCTGCCGCCGGAAACGCGGTTCCTCGACCTGTACACGCGCGCCAGCGGCGCCGACCTGCCGTCCACGGACGGCGAGCAGTACGGCCGGGCGCTGGCGCTGCTGCGCGGCGGCGCCCACGACGAGGCGATCACGATGCTGCAGTCGCTGCTCGAGCGGCGACCCGACGTGATCCTGTACCACACCGCCCTCGGCGAGGCCCGGCTCGCGGCCGGTCGCGTCGCCGCGGCCCGCGCGACGCTCGAGGAGGCGATGCGGCTGTTTCCGCGCAGCGTGCCGGTCACGATGCGCTTCGCCGAGGCGCTGATCCGGGACGGCGACGCCCGGCGCGCGCACGTCGTGCTGCTCGACCTGTTCAACAACGTGCCGCCGACCCCCGAGCAGGCGCGCTACACGGCCTACGCCGCGAACGCGGCCGGCGACGTCGCCGACGCCTATTACTACATGTCCGAATACCACGTAATCAGCGGCGACCTGGTGCTCGCGATCGACCAGCTGCGCCTGGCCCAGGCCGTGCCGGGGCTCAACGACGTCCAGCGCGAGCGCTTCGATGCACGCATCCGCGAGCTGCAGGAGTACCTGCCGAAGGGCAAGCGCGCCGAGCAGGTGCCGGGACCCGCGAATCCGCAGCCCGAGGGCGGCAGCGCGCGGTAAGATCCCGCCGGTACCGGCCGGGAGCAACGCCGAATGCCGATCATCGCCCGCGCGGGCGCCGCCGCCGCGTTCGTGCTGACCCTTGCGGGCTGTGCCACCACCGGCGCGCCGGCGACGGCCGGAGACCCGCTCGAGCGCTGGAACCGCGGCGTGCAGAAGGTCAACGACGCGATCGATCGTGCCGTGCTGCGGCCGGTCGCCAGGGGCTACCAGCGCGTCGTTCCCCGGCCGGTGCGCACCGGCATCGGCAACGTGCTGGGCAACCTCGCCTTCCCGACCACGATCGCGAACGACCTGCTGCAGGGGAAGTTCGCGGACTTCGGCGCGGACCTCGGGCGCTTTGCGCTCAATTCGACGCTCGGCCTCGGCGGCCTGCTGGACCCCGCGTCGGAACTCGGCATCCGCCGCAACGACGAGGATTTCGGCCAGACCCTCGGAAGATGGGGCGTGCCGGCCGGGCCCTACCTCGTGCTGCCGTTGCTGGGTCCCTCGACCCTGCGCGATGCGCCGGCCATGGCCGCCGACGCGCAGACCGACCTGCGCGTGCAGCTCGACATCACGGAAGAGGAACGCGCGGCGCTCGCCGTGCTGTACGTGGTGGACAAGCGCGCGGGCCTGCTGTCCGCGGATGCCGCACTGGACGCGGCCTTCGACCGCTATGCGTTCATCCGCAACGCCTGGCTGCAGCGCCGTGAGTTCCAGGTGCGGGACGGCGACGTGCCCGAGGAGCCGCTGGAGGAACTGGAGGATCCGGGCGAACCGGAGGCGCCGGACGAGCCCCCGGATCAGCCTGCGCCCGCCTCCGCCAGCAGTCCCTCGACCTCGCCGATGCGCGCCAGCGTGCGGATCGCCGGCGGGGCATTGCGGTAGGCGATGGCGCGCCCCGCGGCGCGCCGGCTCACGGACCACTCCAGGAGCAGCGCGAGGCCGGCGCTGTCCACGCGCCCGACGCGGGCGAGGTCCAGGTCCGCCGCCGCGAGCCGTGCGAATGCGGCATCACCCGCCGCGAGCAGCGGGGCCACGGTCGCGAACACGAGGTCGCCCGAGAGCGCGAAGCGCCCGCCACCCAGGTCCTCGAGAGCGCCGGCGTCCATGTTCTCAGCCGTCGCGCGCCGGCGCGCCGCCGCGGTTCTCGCGCTCGAGCCGCTCGATCACGGCGTCCAGCCCGCGCTGGTCCACCTCGGCGCCGACGTCATTGCGGAAATTGCGCACGTAGGAAATCCCCTCGATCGTGACGTCCCAGGCCTTCCAGCCCGCGGGCGTCGCACGCATGGTGTAGTTGACCGGCACGCGCGTGCCGTCGCTGCGCTTGACCTCGGTGCGGATGGTCGCCTGCCCGTTCGACAGGTCGCCGCGGAACGGCAGCACGACCATGCGGTCGGCGGTGAACTCCGCGAGCGCGGAGCCGTAGTTGCGCAGCAGCGACTGGTAGAACGCGTCGACGAAGCGGCGGCGCTGCTCGGGCGTGGCATCGCGCCAGTGCCGGCCCAGCACCAGCCGGGCGGAGTAGTCGGTGTCGAAGTGCGGCAACAGGATTTCGTCGACCAGCGCCTGCACGCGCTTCGGGTCCTTGCGCACGGCGACGCGGTCGGCGTCCAGCGATTCCAGCATGCGCCGCGCCGTGGTCTCGATCAGCGCCTGCGGCGCGGGTCCCGGCACCGCCTCCGCGGCCGGCGCGGTGGCGGCGGCCAGGGTGCCCAGCAGCGACAGCAGGCTCCGGGACACGAGGTGTCGCATCATGGCTTCGAATCCTCCTTGGAATCCGCGGCCGCGTCGCCGGAGGCCTTCGAGAACAGGAACTTGCTGATCAGGTTCTCGAGCACGATTGCGGACTGCGTGAACTGGATCTGATCGCCGTCCTGGAAGAAAGTTTCCGAGGCGCCGGGGCCGATGCCGACATACTGCCCGCCGAGCAGGCCCGCGGTCAGGATGCCCGCGTCGCTGTCGTCGGGGATGCGGTCGTAGCCGCGCCCGATGCGCAGCGTCACGCGCGCGCGGTACTCGCCGAAGTCGTACTCGATGGCCTCGACCCGGCCGACGGTCACGCCCGACATCGACACCGGTGCGCCGGGCTTGAGCCCGCCGACCTGCTCGAACGAGGCGACCAGGCGATAGCCGTCGTCGCCGATCCCGAACTGGCGGTTCGTGATCTGCGTGACCAGGAAGAAGAGCGCGGCGAACCCGAGCAGCACGAACAGCCCGGTTCCGAGCTCGATGGCGCGCGTCTGGCGCATGGCAAGGCTCCTTACAGCATGACCGCGGTGAGCATGTAGTCGAGCAGCAGCACGAGCACCGACGAGATCACGACGGTGCGCGTCGTGGCGCGGCCGACGCCCTCCGCGGTCGGAACGGAATGATAGCCCTCGTAGACGGCGACCAGGCCGCAGGCGACGCCGAACACGCCGCTCTTGACCACGCCTTCCATGACGTCGCCGGGCTCGACGGCGCCCCGCATCTGCGACCAGAACTGGCCGGCGTCCACGCCCATCAGCTGCACGCCGATGAGCTGCGCGCCGAACAGGCCGATCAGGCTGAAGATCGCCGCCAGCAGCGGCATCGAGAGGACGCTGCCGAGGAATCGCGGCAGCACGACGCGGCGCAGCGGATCGACCGCCATCACCTCCATCGCCGCCAGCTGGTCGGTGGCGCGCATCAGCCCGAGCTCCGATGCGAGCGCCGTGCCGGCGCGGCCGGCGAACAGCAGCGCCGTGACCACCGGCCCGAGTTCCTTCAGCAGCCCGAGGGCGACCGCGGTGCCGAGCGATTCCTCCGAGCCGAAGCGCTCGAGCAGGTCGTAGCCCTGCAGCCCGAGCACCATGCCGACGAACAGCCCCGACAGCATGATGATGACGAGCGACAGCGCACCTGCGTTGTGCACCTGCTGCACGACCAGGCCGAAGCGCAACAGCCCCCGCGGCGTCGCCGCCAGCAGCCGCAGCGCGAACAGCGTGTAGCGGCCGAGCGTCGTGAGCGCCGCGCCCGCGCTCGCCAGCAGTTCGCGCGGCAGCGCCGCGATCATGCGCCCGCCTCCGCGACCTGGGCCGCGTAGTCCGGCGCCGGGTAGTGGAACGGCACCGGCCCGTCCGGCAGGCCGTGCATGAACTGCCGCACGTCGTCGCGCGCGCTGCCGGCGAGTTCGGCCGGCGCGCCGGTCGCGACCACGCGGCCGCCGGAGATCAGGTAGCAGGCGTCGGCGACCGCCGTGATCTCGCGCACGTCGTGCGAGACCACGATGCTGGTGAGGCCGAGCGCGTCGTTGAGCCGGCGGATCAGGCGCAGCACCATGCCCATCGAGATCGGGTCGAGGCCGACGAAGGGCTCGTCGTAGATCAGCAGCCCCGGGTCCATGACGATCGCGCGCGCCAGCGCGACGCGCCGCGCCATGCCCCCCGACAGCTCCGACGGCATCAGCCGCCAGGCGCCGCGCAGGCCGACGGCCTGCAGCTTGGTCAGCACGACGTGGCGCAGCAGCCGCTCCGGCAGGCGCGTGTGCTCGCGCAACGGGAACGCGACGTTCTCGTAGACGTCGAGGTCGGTGAGCAGCGCGCCGTTCTGGAACAGCATGCCCATGCGCCGCCGCAGCCGGTAGATGCCGGCGCGGTCGAGCCGCGCAACGTCCTGTCCCTCGACCTCGACCAGCCCGCGGTCGGCGCGCAGCTGGCCCGTGATCAGGCGCAGCAGCGTCGTCTTGCCGGTGCCGCTCGGCCCCATGACGGCGGTCACCGAGCCGCGGCGGAAGTCGAAGTCGACGCCCTCGAAGATCGGCCGGGAATTGACCGCGTAGTGCAGCCCGCGCACGCGCACGATGCTGGCGTCCGCGGCGGCGGACTCCGGGCGCGCGGTGGGCGTCATGGGCGGGATCCCGGGCGCGAAATCAGGCCGCCTGCTCCATCGCGGTCTCATAGCTGCCGCTGCGGGCGAGCCCGTTGAGGCGCGCCCGGCGCAGGAAGGCGCGCTGCGCGGCGGCGACGTTGGCGGCCTCGCCGCGCCAGGCGTCGAGCGTGCTCTGCTGCAGCGCGCGACCGTAGCTGAAAGACAGCTGCCACGGCAGCCCGCCCATGCGGTTCATCAGCGACAGGTGCAGCGTCGCCTCGGCCTCGCTCTGGCCGCCGGACAGGAAGGCGATGCCGGGCACCGCCGCGGGCACGTGGCGCTTCAGGCAGCGCACGGTCGCCGCCGCCACCTGCCCGGGCTGCGCCTGCACCGGGCACTTCTTGCCCGCGATCACCATGTTCGGCTTCAGCACCATGCCCTCGAGCCGCACGCGCCCGCAAAACAGCGCGCGGAACACGGCCTCGAGCGTGGCATCGGTGACCTCCTCGCAGCGCTCGATCGTGTGCTCGCCATCCATGAGCACCTCCGGCTCGACGATGGGCACGATCGACGCTTCCTGGCACAGCGCCGCGTAGCGCGCCAGCGCGTGCGCATTGGCTTCCAGGCAGGCCCCGGTCGGGATGCCCGCGCCGACGTCGATCACGGCGCGCCACTTGGCGAAGCGCGCGCCGAGGCCGCGGTACTCCGCGAGCCGCTCGCGCAGTCCGTCGAGGCCCTCGGTCACGGTCTCGCCTGGGAAACCGGCCATCGGCTTGGCGCCGGCGTCCACCTTGATGCCCGGCAGGATGCCGCGCGCGGCGAGCAGCGCCGGGACCGGACGGCCGTCCGCCGCCTTCTGGCGCAGGGTCTCGTCGTAGAGGATCACGCCCGAGATGTGCTTCTCGGCGTCCGGCGCGGTGAACAGGAGCTCGCGGTAGGCCCGGCGCGCCTCGAAGGTCGATTCGAGCCGGATCTTGTCGAAGCGCTTCTTGATCGTGCCGGTCGATTCGTCCGCCGCGAGGATCCCCTTGCCGGGCGCCACCATCGCGGCCGCGTTCTGGTCCAGTTCCTGCGTGTTCATCGCGAGCGTTTCCTCCGGGAATGCTGCCGAGCGGCCGGGTCGCCGCGCCGGGCGCAGCAGGATACCAGAGCGCCCGGTCCCCCTACCCCGGGACGCATAATAGTACTAAAATCGTACTGTTTAATTCCGGGGCCGGGAGCACGCATCCATGCTGCGCATCAGCCGCTTGACCGATTACGCCACGGTGATCCTCGCAAGCCTTGCGGGCGGCGGCCTCGCGAGCGCGCCGGACATCGCGGAGCGCACGCGCATCGGCCTGCCGACCGTCAGCAAGCTGCTGAAGCAGCTGCAGCACGCCGGGCTCGTGCGCTCGGTGCGCGGCGCCCACGGCGGCTACCAGCTCACGCGCCGGACGACGGAGATCAATGCCGCCGACATCATCGACGCGGTCGAGGGCCCGGTCGCCCTCACCGAATGCGCGACCGGCGCGGGCCAGTGCGACATCCAGGCCACCTGCCAGGTCGGGCACGGCTGGCAGCGCATCAGCGTCGCGATCCGCGGCGCCCTGACGGGCGTGAGCCTCGACGAGCTCGTGCGCCGCGACGCCCATTTCGCGCCGCCCGAGTTGCTGCGCGCGCCGGCCGCCCGCTGGCAGCCACTGGTGCGCGGCGACAAGCCGGGACCGGCATGACCACTCCCCCGCAGGACCTCGAGTCGCTGGTCGGGCGCAAGTACCGCCACGGCTTCGTCACGGACATCGAGAGCGACACCGTCGCTCCGGGCCTCGACGAGGACGTCATCCGGCTGATCTCGGCGAAGAAGGGCGAGCCCGCGTTCATGCTCGACTGGCGGCTCAAGGCCTTCCGCCGCTGGGCGCGCATGGTGGAGCCCGCCTGGGCGCAGGTGCGCTACCCGCCGATCGACTTCCAGGCGATCTCGTATTTCTCCTCGCCGAAGCAGCGCGCGGACGCGCCGAAATCGCTCGCCGAGGTGGACCCGAAGCTGCTCGAGACCTACGACAAGCTCGGCGTGCCCCTGCACGAGCGCGCGCGGCTCGCGGGCGTCGCCGTGGATGCCGTCTTCGACAGCGTCTCGGTCGCGACCACGTTCAAGGAGCGCCTGGCGGGGGCCGGCGTCATCTTCTGTCCGTTCTCGGAGGCGGTGCAGAAGCACCCGGAGCTGGTCGAGCGCTACCTCGGGACCGTGGTGCCGGCGGGCGACAACTTCTATGCCGCGCTCAATTCGGCCGTGTTCACCGACGGCTCCTTCGTGTACGTGCCGAAGGGCGTGCGCTGCCCGATGGAGCTCTCGACCTACTTCCGCATCAATGCCGCGAAGACCGGGCAGTTCGAGCGCACGCTGATCATCGCGGACGAGGGCGCGCACGTGTCATATCTCGAAGGTTGTACAGCCCCCATGCGCGACGAGAATCAGCTCCACGCCGCGGTGGTCGAGCTGGTCGCGCTGGACGGCGCCGAGATCAAGTACTCGACCGTGCAGAACTGGTACCCCGGCGACGAGAACGGCGTCGGCGGCATCTACAACTTCGTCACCAAGCGCGGCGATTGCCGCGGCCGCAACTCGAAGATCTCCTGGACCCAGGTGGAGACCGGTTCCGCGATCACCTGGAAGTACCCGAGCTGCATCCTGCGCGGCGACGGCTCGGTGGGCGTGTTCCATTCGGTCGCGCTCGCGAACCACCGCCAGCAGGCCGACACCGGCACCAAGATGATCCACATGGGCCGCAATACGCGCTCGACGATCGTGTCGAAGGGCATCTCGGCCGGCCATGGGCAGAACGCCTACCGCGGGCTGGTCAAGGTGCTTCCGGGCGCCGACGGCGCGCGCAATCACACGC
>DATBMQ010000144.1:0-1876 GCA_036554765.1 Steroidobacteraceae bacterium
GAAGGTCAGGCTCTTGCGCTTGTTGGCGATCGCGTACTCGATCGCGGAGCGCACCAGCCGCTCGGTGCCCTCGCGCGACACCGGCTTGATGCCGATGCCGGAGGAATCCGGGAAGCGGATCTTGCCGTGGAGCTTGGGGAAATGCTCCTTCATGAGCGCCAGGAACTTCGCGTTCTCGGCCGTGCCCTGCTCGAACTCGATGCCGGCATAGATGTCCTCGGTGTTCTCGCGGAAGATCACCATGTCCACCTTCTCCGGCGCGCGCACCGGGGAGGGCACGCCCTTGAACCAGCGCACCGGGCGCAGGCAGACGTAGAGGTCGAGCATCTGGCGCAGCGCGACGTTGAGCGAGCGGATGCCGCCGCCGATCGGCGTCGTCAGCGGGCCCTTGATCGAGACCAGGTACTCGCGGCAGGCCGCGACGGTCTGGTCCGGCAGCCAGGTGTTCATCAGCTTGTTGGCTTTCTCGCCGGCGTAGACCTCCATCCAGGAAATCTTCCGCCTGCCGCCGTAGGCCTTCTGCACGGCGGCGTCCAGCACGCGCACGCTGGCGCGCCAGATGTCCGGGCCGGTGCCGTCGCCTTCGATGAAAGGAATGATCGGCTGGTCCGGCACCACGAGCTTGCCTGCGGAAACGCGGATCTTCTCGCCGACCTTGGGCGGCGTGATTGTGACGGCGTTCATACGGTGGGAAGTCCTCGATTAATAAGCAAATATTAGCATAGGCCCGCATTGACCCCGAGCCTCGGCCGGGCGTACTGTGCCCCGTCATGAGCCTGCTCGCCGCATTGCGCCATCACCAGTCCCGGGCCGCGCGCCTGGCGGCGGCGGTGTTCGCCTGCGGCTGGCTGGGGTTTGCGGTGGCGCCCTGTCAGGCCATGAGTGCCATGCCGGACGAGGCCCCGCACCACGGCACCATGCCGATGGACGACTGCGGACATTGCCCGCCGGAGACGAGCAACCTGCCGGACTGCGCCGACGCGGCGCCGGCGGACTGCCTGTCTTCAGCGCAGCCGGCGATCGAGCTGCGCCAGTTCGAGCAGCCGAAGCCGGTCGCGATCCTGCCGGCGCTTCCCACCGACGCCTCCTCGCTGGCGCTCGCGCCACGACCTCCACGGTCTCCGGATTCGCGCGCGGCGCCGCTGCCGCATGCTTCGCTCCAGCAGCGTTACTGCTCCTACCTGAAATAGCCGCTCCTGCCAGGTTCGCCCGTGTTCGGCGCCTTGCGCAGGAGGAGGCATGTTCATTGATTTCGACCCGAGGGCCGGTCTCAAGGCCCTGACGATTCTCGGTCTCGCGTTCGCCTCGGCGACCGCGGTGGCGGAGCCCGTTTCACTGGTGGAAGCCCAGGCGCTCGCGGTCGCACGCGATGCCGGCGGCACGGCATTCGCAGCGGAGGCCGAAGCGACCCGCGAGCGCGCCGTCGCCGCAGGCGAGCTGCCCGATCCGGAGGCGCGGCTCGGCGCGGTCAACGTGCCCGCGGACTCGTTCGAGTTCGACCGCGAGGACATGACCATGATCGAGGTGGGCGTGATGCAACGCTTCCCGCCCGGCCGGAGCCGCAACCTCGCGCGCCAGCAGCTCGGCCTGCCGGCCCTCCCCGCTCGCGTAGGCCGCGGCCTCGCCCTCGATCATCAATCTCGCCCGATCTCGCGATTCGGCCACCAGCGCCCCGGTGGCTTCGAGATAGTCGAGTTCGCGCCACAGCCGCGCGACGGCCGCACGCACATCGCGCGCCCGCGCCGCGGCCTCGGCGTCGAAGTGCAGGGCATGGTGCTCGAGCTGCTGGCGCGCGAGGTTGCGGCTCCGGCCGGGCGGGAAGCGTTGCATCACGCCCACCTCGATCATGGTCATGTCCTCGCGGTCGAACTCGAAC
>DATBMQ010000177.1:0-5777 GCA_036554765.1 Steroidobacteraceae bacterium
CCGGGGCGCTGGGCGACATCCATGCCGCGATCTCCTCGCACTTCGCGCTCGAGGAGAAGGACATGCAGGCGCTGCACTACGGCGAGTTCCAGGCGCACAAGCACGAGCACGAGCGGCTGCTCGACGAGATCCTGGACATCCTGGACGAGGTCACGGCCTACGGCCGCTACGACCCGCAGGTCCTGTCATCGCGGCTCGCGGAGTGGTTCACCGGGCACTTCAGGACCTTCGATGCGAGGCTGCATCGCTGGCTGGCGGCGCGGCACTGAGCGGGGATTCAGCTGCGGTTGTAGGGGTCGAAGCCGCCGAACTTGTCGCGGCCCGTCTTCCCGGGTTCCTTGGCCTTCTCGGCCGCGGGATCGACGAACTCGGCCTTGCCGTCGGCGCCGACGACCTTGCGCAGCATCATCGTGCTGACCAGCGACAGTTCCCCGGCCTTGCGCACCGCGTCCTCCGACAGCGGCGCGGCCACGTTGACGCCGCCGGCGTGCGCTTTCGCGGGCACCTGGCCGGTCTCGGCGATGGACTTCAGCTCGTCCTGGCCGACGATCTCGTAGTGGCCGGTGGCGGCGTCGCGCGCCAGCAGGCCTTCCTTGCCGCTGGCCGCGAGCCTGCGGATCTCGACCTGGGTCTTGCCATCGCCGGAGGTCAGGATCTTTTCGAGCGCGGTCGTGGAAATCAGTTCGAGCTCCGTGGCCTGCTCGACGCGGCCGACCCAGACGTTGCGGCCGCGGGGATCCTCCGCGACCTTCGAGTCGCGCTTGATGCGGACGGTCTTGGTGGGGTCGTCGGCCATGCATCATTATAGGATCAAAGTCCGCGCCGATTGGCCGACGGGAGCCCGACAGATGACGCGTTTCACGATTTTGCCCGCCCTGCTGCTGGCCTGCATCACACCGGCGGCCGCCGAAGTCCTGGTGCTGAAGGCCGATGCCTGGATCGACGTGGACGCCGGGCGGCGCCTGACGCCGGCTGTCGTGGTGGTGGACGGGGAGCGCATCGCGGCCCTGAATCCCGCCGCCCTGCCGCAGGGAGCGCGCGTCGTCGAGCTGCCCGGCCTGACGCTGCTGCCCGGCTTCATCGATGCGCACACGCACCTCGGCTCCGATCTCGGCGAAGGCTGGGAATCGCGCGGCGTGCGCTGGACCGACATCGACTACGCGCTGCTCGGCGTGCGGCATGCGCGCACCACCCTCGAGAGCGGCTTCACGACCGTGCGCGACGTCGGCTCCTCGGGTTTCTACGACGTGTCTCTGATGCACGCGATCGAGCGCGGCGACTTTCCGGGCCCTCGCATCGTGCCGGCGGGCCACGGCATTGGCGCCACCGCCGGGCACTGCGACACGACCGGCTATGCGCCGGGCATCCTGGAGGGCGGGCCGGAGCAGGGCGTGGCCGATGGGCCGGACGAGATCGTCAAGGCCGTGCGCTACCAGGTGAAGCACGGTGCGAAGGTCATCAAGATCTGCGCGACCGCGGGCGTGATGAGCTACGAGGGGCCGGTCGCCGCGCAACAGTACTCGATGGAGGAGTTGCGCGCGGCCGTCGGCGAGGCGCGCCTGCACGGCATCCCGGTCGCGGCTCACGCCCACGGGTCCGAGGGCATCATCGCCGCGTCCGAGGCCGGCGTGGATTCCATCGAGCACGGATCGCTGCTCACCGACGAGGCGATCCGCGTGCTGAAGAAGAACGGCACCTGGCTGGTGCCGACCCTCTACCAGTGGTTCGAGGAATACGACCTGCCGCCCGTGCTGCACGAGAAGAACGAGTTCATCAAGGCACGGGTCGGCGACAGCATGCGCCGCGCCTTCGCCGCGGGCGTCAAGGTCGCGCTCGGCACGGACGCGGGTGCCGGCCCGCACGCGCAGAGCGGGCGCGAATTCACGTCCTACCTGCAGCACGGCATGAGCGCGGCCGAGGCCCTGCGCGCGGGCACGGTGAACGCCGCGGCGCTGCTGCGCACTCCCGATCGCGGACGGCTGGCGCCGGGGCTGCTGGCGGACATCGTGGCGGTCGCGGGCGACCCGCTCGCGGACATCCGCGTGGTCGAAAACGTGCGCTTCGTCATGAAGGGCGGGAAAGTCGTGCGCGCGCCATGAGCGGTCACTTGTCTTTGATTGCGGCCGGATGCATCCTGACGATGGCGACACGGATGGGTGCCATGGCCCGGGCCTCGATGCGAACTCTGCTGCTTTCCATATTGCTCGCGTTCGCCGCTCCCGCCTGGGCGCAGCAGGGCGCGCTCACCGTTCCGCGCAACCTCCAGCAGCTCACCGAGCGCGCCGCGCACATCGTGCGCGGCAATGTGGTCGGTGCGCGCATGGAGCGCCACCCCGAGCTGGGCCTGCCGGTGCTGGCCGTCACGCTGCGCGTGCGCGAGACGCTCAAGGGACCCGCGCAACAGACCTTCACCTTCCGCCAGTACGTGTGGGACGTCCGCGACCGCATGGATGCGGCGAGCTACCGCAAGGGCGACGACGTGCTGCTCTTCATGATCGCTCCCAGTCGCTACGGGCTCTCGAGCCCCGCGGGCATGGTGCAGGGGCGCTTCCGCATCACGCGCGACGGCCTCGGCCGCGAGCAGGCGGTGAACGGCCATGGCAATGCCGGGCTGTTCGAGGGCATGGAGACGCAGGTGGCGAAAGACGGCGTGATCCTGTCGCCGGCGTCGGCGCGCCTGCTGCAACGGCCGCCGCGCGGGCCCCTGGAGGCGCGTGAGCTGATGGGTCTGGTCCGGGACCTCGCTGCGGGTGGTCGCTGACATGGGCATCCGCACGCGCATGACGGTGATTGCCGCGGCGGTGCTGACCACCGCGCCCTTCGCGCAGGCAGGCGGCCCGCTGGCGGTGCGCAGCAATGGCCTGCCGTACGTCTGGTCGACCGCAGGCGAGATCCAGTACCGCACGGACAATGGCCCGCTGAGCGCGACCGTCAACGAGGCGGCCATCCGCACCCGGATCATCGGCATGTTCGACGTCTGGGAGAACGTGGCGACCGCCAACATCGGCTACAACCGTGCCGGATTCATCAACCCGGTGGGCGCGTTCGGCGCCGGCGACGTCGATACCGCGGCGGAGTACGCGGCGGTCGAGCAGGACTGCTCCAACGGCAACCAGAACCCGGTGGTGTACGACGACGACGCCACGATCTTCCAGGACCTCGGCGTGGACGAGACCTCCGTCATCGGCTTCGCGGGGCCCTGCGCGTTGAGCGCATCCAACCTGCTGTCCGGCCAGGTCGTCATGAACGGCCTGTTCCAGGATGGCGTGGCGACGCCGGTGCAGGACATCTCGGTCGCTTCGTTTGACGCCGCGATCATCCACGAGATCGGGCATTTCTCCGGCCTCGACCATTCGCAGATCAACGTCAATTGCCTCAATTCCTGCCCGGGCGATGACTTTGCGGGCCTGCCGACGATGTTTCCCTTCCTGTTGATCTCGACGCAGAACACATTGTCGGTCGACGACATCGCCTGGATTTCGCGGCTCTATCCGCAGGCGACCGGCGGCACGACTTTTGCCGGCACGCACGGGACGATCAGCGGCGTCGTTTTCTTCTCGGATGGCGAGTCCCATGCGCAGGCCGTGAACGTCATCGCGCGGCGCGTGGATACCGGCGCCAACGAGGACCGCACCATGGCGGTTTCGGTCGTCTCCGGCTACAAGTTCCGGCCGTTCCACGGCAATCCGATCACCGGTGCCACGGCCAGCCAGTTCGGATCTGGCGCCCCGGGCGACATCGGCCTGTTCGAGATCCCGGTGCCGGCCGGCAGCTATACGGTCGAAGTCGAGAGCGTGGACGCCCAGTTCACCGAGGGCTCCAGCGTCGGTCCCTACCAGATCGCGATGCCGGGCACGGCGCCGGCGCCGATCGGGCCGATCAACGTCACGGCGGGCTCTACGTCTTCCGGCAACAACGTTACGCTGATCGGCACGCCCCCGCGCTTCGACCAGTTCGAGGGGCCGGGACCGTGAGGCGGACGCCGCATCGCGCGCTCGGCGCGGCCGCGCTGCTGCTGGCCGCCCTGGCCGGCTGCGGTGGCGGCGGAGGTGGCGGAGGTGGCGGCGGCGGGCCGCCGCCAGTGCTGAACATCACCTCCGGGACGCTGGGCGACGGCGTGGTCGGCGCCGGTTACAACCAGGCCGTCGCGGTCACCGGTGGGACCGGCGCGCGCAGTTTCGCGGTCTCGGCCGGCGCGCTGCCGGCGGGTCTCGCGCTCAACGCCTCGAGCGGCGCCGTGACGGGCACCCCCGCGGGCCCGGCGGCTACCGCCAATTTCAGCGTCACGGTCACCGATTCCGCGACGCCCGCGCAGACGGACACGCAGGCCATGACGCTCAGGGTCAACACCCCGCTCGTGATGACGACGGCAGCGCTCCCGGGCACGACGATCGGCGCAGCCTACAGCCAGACGGCCGCCTCGAGCGGGGGCGTCCCTCCCTACAGCTACGCCATTTCGGCGGGCCTGCTGCCGGCCGGTCTGTCGCTGAGCGGGGACGGTTCGATCACCGGGACCGCGACCGCCGCGGCCACGAGCCAGACATTCACGCTGCGCTCGACCGATAACTCAAGCCCGTCGCAGTCCGTGACACGGGACTTTACGATCGCGGTGACGCTCGAGATCACGAGCACGTCGCTGCCGCAGGCGGTCGCCGGCCAGTTCTACAGCGCGACGCTGCAGGCACGGGGCGGGCAGCCGCCGTACACGAACTGGACCCGCATTGCGGGCTCGATGCCCGCCGGCCTCAGCGACCCGATGGCCGGCGGCGTCGTCAGCGGCACCCCGTCCCCGGTCTGCACCAGCACGATGTCCACCTTCAGCGTGCAGCTCGCGGACTCGGCCGTTCCGCCTGCCACCGACACCCAGGCGAACATCAACCTCCTGGTGAGCCCGGCAGGGCTCACCATCGTGAACGCCGGGCTGCCGAGCGGCAGGGTGGGCAGCCCCTATCTGGCAACGGTGCAGGCCGCGGGCGGCACGCCTCCGTACACCTTCACCACCGCCGGCACGCTGCCGAGCCAGCTCGGGCCGATCCACCCCACGAACGGCACGATCAGCGGCACGCCGGACACGATTGAGGCCAGCACCTTCGACGTGATCGTCACGGACTCCTGCGGCGCGGTCCATCGGCGCACGTTCACGATCATCATCAACTCGGCCGCATCCGGCCGCAACGACACGATCGCGACGGCGACACCGCTGACGAACGGCGTGTTTCCCGCGTCCATCAGCCCGAGCGGGCATCCGAACACCGTCTTCGATGCGGACGAGGACTACTACCGCATCACGACCACGCAGGCCGCCACCGTGATCTTCGACATCGATGCGCAGGTCAACGGCAGCCCGCTCGACTCGGTCATCGAGGCCGTGGACGCCAACGGCGTGCGCCTGAATACCTGCTTCTCGCCAGCGTTCAACTCGCCCTGCGTGCACGACGACGAAATCCTCGGCGTAGAGCTCGACTCGATTCTCCACATCAGGGCCAGCGGCCCGACCACCTTCTACGTGCACGTCGTCGACTGGCGCGGCGACGCTCGCCCCGACCTCTTCTACACGATCGAGGTCTTCGGCGTGAACTGAGCAGCGACGGTTGCGGGTATCATGTGCGCCCTCGCAGGCACACGCGAACCGCAGCCATGAAGCACTCCAGCATCCTGTCCACCATCGGCCGTACTCCGGCCGTCAGGCTCAACCGCCTCGCCCCCGACGGCGTGGACGTCTGGGTCAAGGTCGAGGCCTTCAATCCGCTCGGCTCGGTCAAGGACCGCCTCGCGCT
>DATBMQ010000229.1:0-8495 GCA_036554765.1 Steroidobacteraceae bacterium
GCCGCGATCCGCGCCATGGGGCTGAAGCACGAGGCCAAGGCGATCGTCTCCGCGGCCGGCGTGCCCATCGTCCCCGGCTACATGGGCGACGACCAGTCGCCCGCGCGGCTGGCGCAGGAGGCCGCGCGCGTCGGCTTCCCGCTGCTGGTGAAGGCCGTGGCGGGCGGCGGCGGCAAGGGCATGCGCATCGTGCATGCCCCCGGCGAGCTCGCGGAGGCGGTCGCCGGAGCACGCGGCGAGGCGGAGAACGCCTTCGGCGACGGCCGGCTGATGCTCGAGCGCTTCCTCGAGCGCCCGCGCCACATCGAGGTGCAGGTCTTCGGCGACGGCCACGGCGGCTGCCTGCACCTGTTCGAGCGCGAATGCTCGGTGCAGCGCCGCTACCAGAAGATCATCGAGGAGTCGCCCTCGCCCTTCATCGACGCCGCCACGCGCGCGGCGATGACGGCGGCGGCGGTGCGCGCGGCGCAGGCGGTCGGCTACGTCAATGCGGGCACCGTCGAGTTCATCGTGGGCGTGGACGGCGCGTTCTACTTCATGGAGATGAACACGCGCCTGCAGGTCGAGCACCCGGTGACCGAGCTCGTGACCGGCCTCGACCTGGTCGAGTGGCAGCTGCAGGTGGCGGCGGGCGGGAAACTGCCGCTGGCGCAGGACCAGGTGCACCCGTGCGGCCACGCGATCGAGGCGCGTGTCTACAGCGAGGACCCGCGCCGCGGCTTCCTGCCCTCGGTCGGCACCGTGGAACGCTTCGTGCATCCGCCGGAGGACGCCGGCTGGCGCGTCGACACGGGCATCGAGGACGGCGACGCCGTGAGCGTGCACTACGATCCCATGATCGCGAAGGTGATCGCGGCCGGCGCCGACCGGCGCGAGGCCCTGGCGCGGCTGGTGCCGGCGCTCGACCGGACCGCCGTTTTTGGCGTCGCCAGCAACCTGCCGCTGCTGCGCGCGATCGCGCGCCACCCGCGCTTCGCGGCCGGCGACGTGGATACCGGATTCGTGGATCGCGAGCTGGAAGCGCTGACGCGCGAAGTGGCGCCGGCGCCGGAATCGCTGGTGCTCGCGGCCGCCGTCGCGCTCGATGAGCGCGCCACTGCGGCGGGCGGGCAGGCGCCCTGGGCCGTCGCGGACGCCTGGCGCTTGGGCGGCCCGGCGGCGCAGTCCATCGGCCTGCGCACGCCCGCGTTCCTGCGGCTGCGCGCGCGCAGCACCGGAGAGCGCCTCGAGCTCGAGGCCGGCGACACGCGGTTCAGCGGCCAGCTGCAGCGCGCGGACGGCGGTCGATGGCAGGTGGATGCGGGCGCCGGCACGCGCGAGCTGGAACTGATCCGCCATGGCGACCGGCTGCAGATCGTCGGCGCGCAGGCGGACGAGATCACGCTCGCCTGCGCGTGGCCGCATGAACTCGGCGTCGAGGACGCGGACGCGCATCCGGCGTCGCCGCTGCCCGGACGCGTCGTGGACCTGCGCGTCCAGCCGGGCGACCGCGTCGCGAAAGGCGACGTGCTAGCGGTGGTCGAGGGGATGAAGATGCAGCACGCCATCCGCGCCGGCCGTGCCGGGCGCGTGACCCAGGTGCTGGCGCGCGCCGGGGAGCTGGTCGAAGCCGAAGCCGTGCTCTTTGACATCGAGCCCCTGTGACAGTTGTTTTGCGCCGCAAGAGCGGCTAACGTCCTGAACCCATTGCAATGTCTGCCCCCTCCTTCGCGGGTGCAGTAAAGGACCCTATGCAGCTCGCCAGCAAGGTAGTCGCCGTCACCGGCGCAGGACGCGGCCTCGGGCGCGCGATCGCCCTCGCCTTCGCCGCGCGCGGTGCCCAGGTCGCGGCCATGGACATCAACCTCGAGGATGCGCGCGCGACCTCCGCGCTCTGCGAGGCGCAGGGCGTCACGGCCCGGCCTTACGCGACCGACGTCACCAGCGAATCCCAGGTTGCCGCGGGCCTCGACGCCGTGGTCTCCGACTTCCGGCGGCTGGACGTGATGGTGAACAACGCCGGCATCACCAGGGACGCATTGCTGGTCAAGGTCAAGGACGGCGCGGTGGCCGGGAAGATGTCGCTCGCGCAATGGCAAGCCGTGCTCGACGTCAACCTGACCGGCGTGTTCCTCTGCGGACGCGAGGCGGCGGAACGCATGATCCGGCTCGGCAACGGCGGCCTGATCATCAATATCTCCTCGATCTCGCGCGAGGGCAACGTCGGCCAGACCAACTATTCCGCGACCAAGGCGGGCGTTGCGGCGATGACCGTGGTCTGGGCCAAGGAGCTCGCGCGCTACGGCATCCGGAGCGCCGCGATCGCACCCGGCTTCTGCGCCACCGACATCCTGGCCGCAATGAAGCCCGAGCTGGTCGCCAGGGTCACGGGCACCGTGCCGCTGCGCCGGCTCGGCCAGCCCGCGGAAATCGCCTCCACCGCGGTTTACATCGCCGAGAACGACTTCCTGACCGGCCGCGTGGTCGACGTGGACGGCGGCCTTCGTCTCTGACGGGGCGGCTTCCGTCGCAGGCCGCGCCGTGCGGCGGTCCCGAGGCTGTAAACTGGTCGCGGGGGAAAGCTGGCCATGAAACTGGAACAGGTTCGCGCAGTCATTTCGGGCGGGGCGTCGGGACTCGGGCTCGCGACCGCAAGGCGCCTGGTCGCGGCGGGCGGCAAGGTCGCGCTGCTGGACGTACAGGACGACGCCGGCCGCCAGGCCGCCGCCGCGCTCGGCAACGCGGCGGGCTACCGGCACTGCGACGTCACGAACGAGGCCGAGGTCGATGCCACCGTGCGCGAGGCGGCAGAGCGCATGGGCGGCCTGAACCTCTCGGTGTCCTGCGCCGGTGTCGCCACTCCCGGCAAGCTGCTCGGCAAGGACGGCCCGCTGCCGCAGGCCGCCTTCCAGCGCGTCATGAACATCAACGTGCTCGGCACCTTCCTGCAGGACCGCGCGGCGGCCGCGATCATGCAGTCGAATGCGCCGGACGGCGACGGTGAGCGCGGCCTGCTGATCCACACCGCATCGGTCGCGGCTTTCGAAGGCCAGGTCGGCCAGGTGGCCTACGCGACGTCGAAGGCGGCGGTCGCGGGCATGGTGTTGCCGCTGGCACGCGAGCTCGCGCGCTTCGGCATCCGCGTGGTCGGCATCGCGCCCGGCATTTTCCAGACACCAATGATGGCGGGCCTGCCGCAGGAGGCCCAGGACTCGCTCGGCAGGCAGGTGCCATTCCCGCCCCGCCTCGGACGGCCGGAGGAATACGCCGACCTGGTCGCGGCGGTCTGCGAGAACCACATGCTGAACGGGGACACGATCCGGCTCGACGGAGCGATACGTATGGCGCCTCGATGATCCGTCGCAGCGCCGCAATCCGCAGTGTCGCGGCCCGCCCGTGGATCGGGCTGATTGGCGCCGTGCTTGTCGTCGGCTGCGCCGCGCAGCCGATCACGGGCGAGTCTGAGAGCGCCGCTTCAAGCGGCGTGGGCAGCATCAGTATCCCCGTCGAGTACTACAAGCTCGACAACGGGCTTAGAGTCGTCCTGTCGCGCGATGACTCGGCGCCGACCGTCACGGTGGGCGTCTACTACCGCATCGGGTTCCGCATCGAGCCGAAGGGCCGCACCGGCTTCGCGCACCTGTTCGAGCACCTGATGTTCCAGGGCTCGGCCAACCTCGGGAAGATGGAGTTCATCCGGCTGATCGAGGGCAATGGCGGCATCGTCAACGGCTCGACCACCTTCGACTACACGAACTACTTCCAGATCGTGCCGGCGCATACGCTCGAGACCGTGCTGTGGGCCGAGGCGGACCGCATGAAGTCGCTGGCGATCACGCAGGACAACCTGGTGAACCAGCAGGGGGTGGTGAAGAACGAAGTCCACGTCAACGTGCTGAACCAGCCCTACGGCGGCTTCCCCTGGCTCACGGTGCCGCAGGTCGCGAACGTCAACTGGCACAACGCGCACAACTTCTACGGCGACATGGCCGATCTCGACGCCGCGACGCTCGAGGATGCGCGCGCCTTCTTCGAGACCTACTACGCGCCGAACAACGCGGTGCTGGTCGTCGCGGGCGACTTCGACGCAGCCGCGGCGCGCGCCTGGGTCGCGCAGTACTTCGCGGCGATCCCCGCCCGTCCGCAGCCGCCGCGCCCCGACATCGCGGAGCCCGAGCAGGCCGCGGAGCGCCGCGACGCCTACGTGGACCGGCTGGCGCCGCGCCCGGCGCTCGCGCTCGCCTGGCACGTGCCTGCGCGCGGCACCCCGGAACACTGGGCTTTCAGCCTGCTCGACCAGATCCTGCTGCAGGGCGAGGACAGCCTGCTCTGGCAGCGCCTGGTGCAGCAGCGCGGCTACACCGGCTCGGTCGCGGGCGGCATCAATCTGCTCGGCAACGAGTTCACCTACGACGGCCCGATGCTGTGGATGGTGTACCTGGTGCACGACCCGGCCACCGACCCCGCGGCCATCGTCGCGGACATCGACGCCGAGATCGCGCGCCTGCAGTCCGCGCCGCCCACGGCCGCGCAGATGCAGCGCGCGCTGACCAAGACCCGGGCCGCGCTCTACGACCTCGCCGGATCGAGCACGCGCTTCGGGCTGGTGGACCTGCTCGCCTGCTTCGCGCTGTTCGACGACGACCCGGCGCGCATCAACCGGATCGAGCCGGAGCTGCGCGCCGTCACGCCCGAGCTCATCAGCGACGTCGCGCGCCGGTACCTGGTGCCGGCGAAGCGCACGTTGCAGCGGGTCGAGCCCGGCGGCGCAGCGGCGGGGGCCGCGCCATGAGGCGCTTCGTCGCCGTCGCGCTGGCGCTCGCGGCCTGGGCCGCGGCCGCGCAACCGCGCGAGCAGCCGCCGGTCCCGGGCGCACCGCGCGACTTCCGGCTGCCCGGGCGCGAGACCCTCCGGCTCGACAACGGCCTCGCGCTGACCTTCATCGACTACGGCACGGTGCCGAAGGTGACGGTGCTCGCGGTCGTGCGCACCGGCAATATCGACGACGGCGAGTCCACCTGGCTCGCGGACGTCACCCTGGAGATGATGAAGGAAGGCACCGCGACCCGCACCGCGCCCGCGATCGCGGAAGCCGCGGCGGGCATGGGCGGCTCGCTCAACGTCGGCGCGGGCGCCGAGCAGGCGACCGTCGGTATCTCGGTGCTGTCGGAGCACGCGGTGGACGCGGCCGAGCTGGTCGCGGACGTGCTGCGCAATCCCGCGTTCCCGGCTGCCGAGCTGCCGCGGATCCTGTCGAACTTCGAACGCAGCCTGGCGGTCGCGCGCTCCGACCCGCAGTCGCTGGCGGGCGAGGCGCTGGCGCGGCGCGTGTACGGCGACCACCCGTTCGGGCGCGCATTCCCGCAACCGGGACAACTGGCCGGATACGACATCGCCGCGGTGCGCGCCTTCCACGATCGCAACTTCGGCGCGCGCCGCACGCACGTCTACGTCGCCGGCCGCTATGACCGCGCGACCCTGGAGCCGGCGCTGCGCCGCGCATTCGGGGACTGGCGCGGTGGCGCGGCGCCCACGGAACTGCCGGCGACGCCCGCCGACACGCTGCAGCTCGCGTTCATCGACACGCCGGGCGCGCCGCAGTCCTCGATCCGCATGGCGGTGCCGGTGCCGCACCCGGCGCATGCGCTCTATTTCCCGACCACGATCATGAACAGCCTGCTGGGCGGCGCCTTCGGCTCCCGCATCACGGCCAACATCCGCGAGGACAAGGGCTACAGCTACTCGCCCGATTCCTCGATCAGCGCGCGCCGCGGCACCGCCCTGTGGGTGCTCTCGGCCGAGGTCACGACCGAGCACACGGCGGACGCGCTCGCCGAGATCTACGGGGAAATCGACCGGCTGCAACGCGAGGCGCCGCCCGCGCAGGAACTCGACGCCATCAAGGCCTATCGCGCGGGACTGTTCGTGATCTCGAACTCCTCGCCGAACGGGGTGCTCGGCCAGCTCGCATTCATGGACCTCCACGGCCTGCCGCCGGAGTTCCTGGCCGGCTGGGTCGCGAGCGTGCACGGCGTGACGCCGCCGCAGGTAAGCGAGGTCGCCGCGCGCTTCATCCGCCCGGAGCGGATGACCGTGGTCGTCGCCGGCGACCTGGCGAAGGTCAGGGATGCCGTGCTGCGGCTGCCGCAGCTCGAAGGGGCGCGGATGCCGTGACCGATCGCGACGTCATGCACTACGACGTCGTGATCGTCGGCGCGGGACCGGCCGGGCTTTCCTGCGCAATCCGCCTGAAGCAGCTCCGGCCCGGGCTGTCGGTCTGCGTGCTCGAGAAAGGCGCCGCGGTCGGCGCGCACATGCTCTCGGGCTGCGTCATGGAGCCCGGCCCGCTGGACGCACTGCTGCCGGAATGGCGCGACTCGCCGCCCGCGATCTGCGTGCCGGCGCAACGCGACGAGTTCCACTACCTGACGCGCCGGTCCGCCGTGCGGCTGCCGAACCCGCCGCAGATGCACAACCGCGGCAACTTCATCGTCGCGCTCGGCCTGCTCGCGCCCTGGATCGCGGGACGCGCCGAGGCGCTCGGCGTCGACGTGTTTCCCGGCTTCGCCGCCGCCGACGCGCTGGTCGAGGACGGACGCGTCGCCGGCGTGCGCATCGGCGACATGGGCGTGGGCAAGGACGGCCAGCCGGGGCCGAACTTCGCACCGGGCGCGGACATCCGGGCCGGCACCACGATCCTCGCCGAGGGTTGCCGCGGCAGCGTGACGAAGCAGCTGATCGCGAAGCTCGGTCTTGGCGACGGGCGCGAGCCGCAGACCTATGGCCTCGGCTTCAAGGAACTCTGGCAGCTGCCACCCGGCCGTGCGGAAGCCGGCCTGATCCAGCACAGCGTCGGCTGGCCGGTGGATTCGCACACCTACGGCGGCAGCTTCGTCTATCACCTCGATGGCGATCGCGTCTACGTCGGCTACGTCGTCGGCCTCGACTACGCCGATCCACGATTCAAGCCGTTCGAGGCGTTCCAGCAATTCAAGCATCACCCGCGCCTGCGCGCGTTGCTCGAGGGCGGCGAGCTGCTGTCCTATGGCGCGCGCACCATCGCCGCCGGCGGCTGGCAGTCGCTGCCGCGCATGGACGCGCCGGGACTCATGATCGTCGGCGACTCCGCGGGTACGCTGAACGTGCCGAAGATCAAGGGCGTGCACCAGGCGATCCGCTCGGGCGCGCTCGCCGCGGAGCATCTCGTCGAGCGCGGCGACACGGCGGGCTTCGAGGCGCGCTGGCGCGAATCGCCGGGCGGGCAGGAGCTCCGGCGCGTGCGCAACTTCAAGCCGGGCTTCCACCGTGGGCTCTGGTGGGGTCTCGCGAACGGCGCGCTCGAAACCGTCACGGGCGGCAGGACGCCGTGGACGCTGGGCCATCGAGAGAACCACCTCGCGCTGCACCGCCTCGAGACCTTTTCCCCGGTGGAACGCGGATGGGGCGAGCGCGCGCTCGCGCCGCGGGACCGGCCCGCCGCCGTGTTCCACGCGGGCAACGTGCACGACGAGTCCCAGCCCGCGCACCTGAAGGTCGCGGATACCTCGATCTGTGCCACGCGCTGCGTGACGGAGTTCGGCAACCCCTGCGAGAACTTCTGCCCGGCACAGGTGTATGAGATGGTGGACGACGGTGCGGGCGGCAAGCGCCTGCAGATCAACGCAGCCAACTGCGTGCACTGCAAGGCCTGCGACATCAAGGACCCGTACGGCATCATCACCTGGACCACCCCGGAAGGCGGTTCGGGACCGAACTACCAGAACCTTTGAGCGCCGAGCAGCCGATCTGGACGCCCTCGCTGTTTCGCATCGCCGATGCGAACCTGACGCGCTTCATGGCCTGCGCCGCGAAACGCGGCGCGCCGGTGGCCGATTACGACGCGCTCTACCATTGGTCGGTCGCCGATCCTGCCGCGTTCTGGGCCGCACTCTTCGACTTCGCCGAAATCGCCGCCGACCGCGGCAGCGCCGTCCTCGAGGACGGCCGGTGCATGCCGGGCGCGCGCTGGTTCCCGGGCACGCGGCTCAACTTCGCGGAGAACCTGCTGCGCGGCCCGGATGCGGAGCCGGCGCTCGTGTTCTGCAACGAGCGCGGGGCGCGGCGCGAGCTGTCGTGGCGCGAGCTGCGCGCCGAGGTCGCGCGCATTGCCGCGGGCCTCAGGGACGCCGGCGTCGGCCCGGGCGACCGGGTTGCCGGCTTCCTGCCGAACCTGCCGGAGACCGTGGTCGCGATGCTGGCGACGGCGAGCCTGGGCGCGACCTGGACTTCCTGCTCGCCGGACTTCGGCATCCAGGGCGTACTCGACCGCTTCGGCCAGGTGGCGCCCAAGGTGCTGTTCACCGCCGACGGCTACTTCTACGCCGGCAAGACCATCGACTCGCTGGCGCCGGTCGCGGGCGTGCTCGCCAAGCTCGGCACGGTGCGGCGCGTCGTGGTCGTGCCCTACGTCTCGGATGCGCCCGACATCGCGGCGCTACCGCAGGCGCTGCGCTACGCGGATTTCGGCAGCCCCGGCG
>DATBMQ010000213.1:0-1910 GCA_036554765.1 Steroidobacteraceae bacterium
CCGCAGAAATTCGCACGGTCCTTGTCGTGCACCTCGTCGGCCACCGGCTCGGCGCAGCTTTTCGCCTTGCTGCGGTCGTAGAAGCGGCACATGCGGCAGACGTGCAGCTCGGCGCGGCAGGCGCGGCATTCGTCGGTGCGCGAGAAGGGCAGCGTCAGCGCGGCCAGCGAGGCGCCGCACTTCCAGCAGGTCAGTGGGTCGGTCGTTGAAGCCATCTTCGGCGGGTCTCGCGGCAATCGACTCTAGTCCATCGGGATCCTGGCGTCGTCGAGTATCCGTCGCAGCGGCTGGAGATGTCTCTCGAAATGCCGCCACCGATTCACCGACCGGTCGTGCATCTTCTCGCGCACCTGCACCGCGCTCGCGGTGGCGCTCGCGGCGGCGTTCTTCTCGAACTCCAGGCAGGCCGGCTCGAACGACAGGCCGAGCCTGGCGAGCAGGGCGCGCGTTTCGCGCTCCTGGTCCGCCACCAGCGATTCATATCGCAGCTCGACCAGGCGCTCACCGAGGGTCGCGCGCCAATGCCTGAGCAGGCGGTCGTGCGCGACGTAATAGCGGCCCACCGTTTCGAGCGAGTAGGCATAGCGGAAGTACGACTGCTTGTACATCGCGAAGCAGGTGTCCATCGGATGGCGGCCCAGATGGACGAGCCGGGCCTCGGGCCAGGCGCGGGCGATGAATCCCAGGTAGAGGAAGTTCTCGGGGAATTTCTCGATGAACATGGGCTTGCCGCCCAGCCGATACCGGATCGCTTCCAGGTAGCCGCTGGCAATCAGCCCGGGGTCCTGCCGCGCGGCCGCCGCGATGATTTCCGGGGTGACCGCATGCGCCGTTCCGATGCCGCTGACCCGGCGCAGCGTGGCCGGAAACTGCAGGGTCTCGCCGATGCTTTCGACCTGCGAGTGGCTCGCCAGGATGCGTTCCGTCAGCGTCGTGCCCGTGCGCGGCAACCCGACGATGAAGATCGGCGTCGTGGCGGCCGCCGGCTGCGCGGGCGGGGCGGCGATCCATGCGGCGGAGCAGGTGTCGATGACGGCGTCGATCAGCGCGATGTCGCTGGCGACGTCGTAGCTCGAGACCGACGTGGCGGCATCGCCGGCCATGCGGTAGTACCCGAATGCCTCGTCCCAGCGGCCGAGGTCCTCCAGCTCCTTTCCGATGGCGTAATACAGGAAGATATTGCGCGCCGGGGGCAGGCGGGTCGCGTGCAGCACCGCTTGCATCTGCAGGACGTGCGCATCGTCGTGCGCAGTCCTCAACCGCGCGAGCTGGTAGTGATTGCGCTGGTGCGAAGGCTCGCGGGCGAGCAGCTGCCGGTAAATCGCCTCCGCCTCGTCGATCCGGCCGAGGTAGACGGCGCAGGCGGCCAGGTTCGCCAGGAATCGTGGCACGCCCGGCTGCAGCTCGTTGGCGCGCCGGTGCAGCGGCCAGGCGCGCTCGTGCAGCCCGATGGCGGACCAGGCGAGCCCCGCCATGTCGAGGTAGCGCGGGCTGTTCCCGAGCGCGGATTCGTGGCGCTGCAACAGCGCGAACGCCTCGGCATGGCGCTCGGTCACGCTGTGGCGGCTGGCGAGCTCGATCGCGGCGTCGTAGCGGTTCGGGTCGAGGGCGAGCGCGCGGGCGAAGCAGTCCGCGGCCTGTTGCGGCCGCCGCGCGGCCTTCTCGGCCAGGCCGGCCAGGAAATGGCCCTCCGGGCCCTGCGGGTCCCGCTCGATCAGCTGCCGGGCGCAGCGGCCGACGGTGGTCCAGTCATTGCGCTGGGCTGCGCGCCGGGCCGTTGCGCTGATGTCTGCGAACGCCTGTTGCATGTTGCGGCGCGATCATTCCACGGCGATGCCCGCTGATTCCAGCATCGCGCGCAGCGGCTGCAGCTGGCGCTCGAAATGCCGCCAGCGATCGACCGACCGGGT
>DATBMQ010000294.1:0-2696 GCA_036554765.1 Steroidobacteraceae bacterium
TGCCGGGACATTCCAACGGCATGCGGTTCACGGCGCGCGACGCCCCCGGCCAGGTCCTGCACGCCGAGGAGATGTACTCGATCGGCGGCGGCGCCGTGCAGCGTGCGGGCGAGCCGCTGGAAGCGGTGGGCGGCGTCGGGCCGCCGCTGCCGCTGCCGTTCGGCGATGCCGCCGAGCTGCTGCAGCGCTGCGGCGAATCGGGGCTGCCGATCGACGGCGTGATGATGGCGAACGAGTCGACGCTGCGCCCGCGGGCCGAGGTCGAGGCGCGCCTCGACCGGATCTGGGAGGTCATGCAGGCCTGCGTGCGGCGCGGCTTCGCGACCGAGGGCGTGCTGCCGGGCGTGCTGAAGGTGCCGCGGCGCGCGGCGGCGCTCAGGCGCTCGCTGGAGGCCGACGAGCCGCCGGGCCATGCCGACCCTACGGAATGGGTCAATGCCTGGGCGCTCGCAGTCAACGAGGAGAATGCCGCGGGCGGACAGGTCGTGACCGCGCCCACCAACGGCGCCGCCGGCATCGTCCCCGCGGTGCTGCACTACTACGCGAACGTCTGCCGCGGCGCGGACCCGGCTGGGGTGCGCCGCTTCCTGCTGGTGGCGGGCGCGATCGGCCTGCTTTACAAGCAGAATGCCTCGATCTCCGGCGCCGAGATGGGTTGCCAGGGCGAGGTCGGTGTGGCCTGCTCGATGGCGGCAGCCGGGCTCGCCGCCGCACTTGGCGGGTCGCCCGGGCAGGTCGAGAACGCCGCCGAGATCGGCATGGAGCACAACCTCGGCCTCACCTGCGATCCGGTCGCCGGCCTGGTGCAGATTCCCTGCATCGAGCGCAACGCGATGGGGGCGGTCAAGGCGGTCAACGCCGCGCGGCTCGCGCTGCGCGGTGACGGCACGCACAAGGTCTCGCTCGACCAGGTGATCGCGACCATGCACCAGACCGGGCTCGACATGTCGACGCATTACAAGGAGACCTCGCAGGGAGGCCTCGCCGTCAACGTCCCGGAGTGCTAAGAAAAAGGTGCCTGCCTCCTTTTGGCGACGCCAAAAGGAGGCAGGCACCTTTTTCCCCTTTTTCCATCAGGCGAAGCGGTCGGTCGCGCGCACCAGCTCGTCGGTGATGCCGGGCTCGAAGGCCGAGTGGCCCGCGTCGGGCACGACCCGCAGCTCCGCCTGCGGCCAGGCGCGGTGCAGGTCCCAGGCGGTGTACATCGGGCAGACCACGTCGTGGCGGCCCTGGACGATCACCGACGGGATGTGGCGGATGCGGTCCACTTCGTCGAGCAGCTGCGACTCGCGCTCCACGAACCCGCCATTGACGAAGTAGTGGCACTCGATGCGTGCCACCGCGAGTGCGAACTCGTCCTCGCCCCATTTGCGCACGTTCTCCTCGTCCAGCAGCAGGTAACTCGTGGAGCCCTCCCAGATGGCCCAGGCCCGCGCCGCGGCGACCGCCTGCGCGCGGTCGGTGCCGGTCAGGCGGCGGTAGTAGGCCCGCATCATGTCGCCGCGCTCGGCCACCGGGATGGGCGCGACGAAGTCCTCCCAGAAGTCCGGATACATCTTGCTGGCGCCCAGGCCCTCCTCGTAGAACCAGTCGAGCTCGGACCGGCGCAGCAGGAAGATCCCTCGCAGCACCAGCTCGCTGACCTGCGCGGGGTGCGCCTCGGCATACGCGAGGGCGAGCGTCGAGCCCCAGGAGCCGCCGAACACCAGCCAGCGCTCGATGCCGAGCATGGTCCGCAGGCGCTCGATGTCGGCAACCAGGTGCCAGGTCGTGTTGTTCTCGAGACTCGCGTGCGGCCGGCTGCGGCCGCAGCCGCGCTGGTCGAACAGCACGATGCGGTAGCGCGCCGGGTCGAAGAAGCGCCGCGCGCGCGTGTCGCAGCCCGCGCCCGGCCCGCCATGCAGGAACACGGCCGGCTTGCCGGCGGGATTTCCGCACTCCTCCCAGTACAGCTCGTGGCCGTCGCCGGTCGCGAGCCAGCCGTGGCGGTTCGGTTCGACGGGCGGGTAGAGCCCGCGGCGGGCGCTGGTGCGGTTCATGGCGGAATCCTAGCCGCAATCCGCACAAGTGCGTATAGAATCGTCGCGCGGACCTCCGTGTAGACTGCACGGCTAGCACCTCATGCCGGCAAGATTCTCACTGCTGTCGCTCGGCACCATCCTGTTTTCGCCCAGCCGGGCGTTCCAGGCGGTCGCGGACGAATCGCCGCCCGCGTCGCGCGTGTTCTTCCGGTTCGCGCTCTGGATCGGCCTGCTGCCGCCGCTGTTCGCCTACGTCGGCACGACCCAGTTCGGCTGGCGCCTCGGCGTCGAGCCGGTGTTCCTGCCGCAGTCGACCGTGCTGGCGGTCTGCCTCGCGTATTTCGTGGCGCTGCTGTTCGGCTTCGTCTCGGGCGCCGTGGTGGCGCGCTGGATGGCGGTCACCTACGACGCGAGCCAGTCGCTCGGCCGCTGCCTCGCGCTGATGGCGATCGTCGGCGCGCCGCTCGCGGTCGGCAGCGTCGTGCACCTGTACCCGCACGTCTTCTTCAACGTGCTGGTGCTGGTGCCGGTGCTGATCTGGTGCATGTACCTGCTGTACCGCGGCCTGCCGGTGGTGCTGGGCACCGGCCCGAACCGCGGCATGCTGATGGCCTCGGCGCTCATCGCCTACCTGTTCGTCGCCTTCGTGAGCCTGCTCGGCATCACGGTCGCGCT
>DATBMQ010000003.1:0-18039 GCA_036554765.1 Steroidobacteraceae bacterium
GACGTGGCAGGCGGCGCAGACGCCTGCGCGCACGTCGGCGCGCTCGAGCGCGACCAGGCCGAGTGCGACGTTGTCGGCATGGGTGACGCGCGGCGTGTCGTCATGCCCGGCGATCCACTGCGCCGAGGCACCGTGGCAGGCCTCGCAGCCGACGCCGTCATCGAGCTGGAAGCGCGGCCCGCGCATCGCGGTGGCGACGTTCTCGGCGTGGCAGTCGAGGCACAGCGGCTCGCGGGTGGCATCGGCGATGCCGAGCCGCGCGGCCATGCGCGACGAGGCCTCTTCACGCAGGGTCCGGTACGCGCCCGAATGCGGGTCGAAGTGCGACCAGGTGACGTATTCGTTGCGCAGGACGCTGGCATTCTCGAGCGGCTTCGCGACGCCGTGGCAGACGCCGGAGGCGCAGGAGGCGACGCCGAGGTGGCTGGCGGGCGCGTCGGCGGCGAGAGCGGGCGGGACGGCAATCCAGGCCGCCGCCAACGCACACAGTGCCAGGCGGACGCCGCGCCGCAGCAGGTCCACGCTCCGGTTCATCTCATCACCACTCATCCGGCACCACCCAGGGCGCGCCATCGCGATCGAGATACAGCCGCCGCATTTCGGCGCCGTTGAAGGGCCGCGCGCCGCGCCGCCCGAATACTGCGACCTGTCCCCCCGTCTCGTCCACCGCGCGGTCGCGCTCGAGCGGGCGGGACAGCGCAAGCGCCGCGTGCCGGGTCGCGTAGCGCGCGACCAGTTGCGGGCGCGGCTCCGGGCTGAAGCCGTAGAAGTTCGGCTGCGTGTCCGGCGCCGTGAGCTGGATCACCTTGAGCCCGGCCGCGCCGTCCGCGACGTAGGCGAACAGCGTCGCGTTGGTGGAGGCCACCACCACGTCGCGCGCATCCTTGATCGCGCCGTCGGCGTCGAAGTGGCGGAACAGGCGGGGCTGGGCCGGCTTCTCGATGTCCACGATCGCGAGTCCCCTGGCGCCGTCCGCGACATAGGCGTAGGTGCGGGCGACGAAGACGCCGGCGGCGCCGGCGAGCGGGACTGCGGCCGCGGAAAGCAGCTTCGGCTGCATCGGCTGCGTGACGTCCACCACCCTGAGGCCGGTCGCATCCGTCACGAAGAGGTAGCGGAACTGCAGTGCCGAGGCGCGGCCGCCGGAGAGCGGCACCGGCGTCGCTGCCTTCGGTGCGAGCGGATCGGTCAGGTCCACGACGACGAGCCCGGCATCCGCGATCACGTAGGCGAAATTGCCGCCGATCGTCAGGTGGCGCGCCCCGCGCAGCGCGCCGTCTCCGTCCCAGGTCAGCGCGCGCTCGAGGCGGTTGTTGCGGAACTCGCCGTCGGCCAGCGTGTTGATGTCGACCAGGATCAGGCCCTCGACGGCATCGGTCACGACCGCGTAGTTGTAGACCGGCGCGAACGGCTGCTCGAGGTTGGCGACGCGCATCAGCTCGCCCGCGTTGCGCGCCGGGTGCACGGGCTGGGTGGTCGGCAGCGCGACGCAGCTGGCGTCGCGCGATTGCACGCGCGTATCGTGGCCGAGCGGCGAGAACGGCGCGGTGACGAGCTTCTGGCTCACGCCCTTGTTGCCGATGCTGGCGGCGTCGTAGACCACGAGCCCGCGCCCGCCCTCCGCGACGTAGAGGTATTCGCCGCGCAGCTGCAGGCAGCGCGCCGGGCCGGAGGCGTGCGTGGCGGCGTGCTGCAACAGCTGGCCGCGCTCGCCGTGCCGGCGGAACCAGTCGGGATAGGCGTGGCGATGCAGGTAGCTGCCGATCACCGCCTGCGGCTCGTCCCACTCCGTCACCTGCACGGCGGCGACCTCGCCCTCGGTGCCCACCCAGGCGTGGAAGCCCAGCAGGTTGATGAACTGCGTCCCGAGCCCGAGCGTCTGCGCCATGATCGCGTTGTTGTCGCCCGCCGCCGAGAGATGGCAGTCGTTGCAGCGCCGGGTCTCGGTCTTGCGCTCGGTGTGCGGGTAATGCGGGTTCATCGCCTGCGAGCTGTAGCCGGAGGCCGCGATCGGCGGCTGCTGCACGTAGATCCGCTCGCGGTTCGCGTTGGTGGAGGAGAGCACGAGCGCCGAGGACGAGCGCACCGGCGCGACCTTGCCGCCCTCGGTCGGACCGCGCAGGCCGAGCATGAAGACCTCGTCGCGCGCCACCTGCGGGTTGTAGCTCGACCAGTTGCGGAAGGTGCCGCCCTCGTAGCGGTGCGACTCGGTCTTCCAGTTCGCCTCGATCGGCAGGTGGCAGCCGCCGCAGGCCGTGGTCCAGGAGGTGTGGCAGGCGTAGCACTCCATCTCCTCGTCGGCATGCGCGAGATCGCCGGGCGCGACCGTGGCGCCCCAGCTGAGATTCTTCGTGTCGCGCGACATCAGCTTGGCGCGCGCGGCCTTCTCGTTGTAGTGCGGATGCGCCGGGGTCACGCTGTCCTTGACCAGGGAGACCTCCCACTCGCGCTGCGGGTCGAGGATCGAGCGCTGCACCAGCCGGCCATCCAGCCACTCGAAGCGCCGGCGCCCGTCCGGGTTGCGCAGCACCGAGAGGTCGCTGCCGCTGGGGCCCGCGGCCGGGCCCGAGGTCCGAAGCGTCGGGTAGGCGGCCACCGTGCCGTGGCAGTCCTTGCAGTCGATCTCGATCGCCTGCGCGACCTCGCCATACAGATGGCCGTTGCCGTGCGCATCCTGCGCGAAGTGGCAGTCCACGCAGTGCATGCCGGCATCCGCGTGCGCGGAGGAGAGGTGCACGGCCTTCTCGAACTTGCGCGGGTCGTCGTTCGCGACCACGCGGCCCGCGGCGTCCAGCAGGTTGCCCCGGCGGTCGCGCTTGAAAATGGCGCGGAAGTTCCAGCCGTGGCCGTGGTAATCGGCGAACTGGGTGTCCTTGAGTTGCGGGTTGAGCTCCGAGACGCGCTTGAGGAATTCCGGGTCGCCCCACAGGCCGCGCGCCGCCGCGCCCTCGGGGTTGCGGTCGTACACGGCGCGCGCCTCGGCGGCGGTGGGGTACTTCTGCTCTTTCGGCCACATGAAGGGCGCGTCGGATTCGTAGTCCCACATCGTGTAGCCGAGGTAGGTGTTCATGAACATGTTCGGCTGGTGCATGTGGCAGACCATGCACTGCGAGGTCGGGATCGCGCGCGAGAAAGCGTGCGCGAGCGGATGGCCCGGCCGCTCGCGCGGGATGGTCGGATCGCGCGACTGCGTGCTGCCGCCGTGGCCGAAGCGTGCGTAAGGCCCGGAGTGCTTCGGGTCGCGGTCGTTGGCATACACGACGTGGCAGGCGGAGCAGCCGGAGGAGCGGTAATCGCCGGGCTGGTCGTTGGTGCCCAGGAACCAGGCGAGCGGGTCATTGAGGCGCGTCTTGTGGATGTTGAGCACCGGCACCGCGATGCGCGCGCCGGTACCCCGGCCGCGGTTCGATTGCCTGATGTCGGGCCTGCCCGGTTCCTCGAGGCGCTGGATGTTGCCTGCGACGTTCGGCAGGCCGGTCTCGGGGAAGAGGTTGGTGAGGTTGCGGCCGCCGTCCTCGAACACGCGGAAGACGTCCGCGGGCTCCAGGTTCTGCCACAGCGGCAGCGGGTAGAGCTTCTCGAGGATGCCGTGGGTCGTGCGATCCTCTGCCGTCGACGGCGCGCCCTCCAGGATCGCGGCGCGGCCGTCGCGCGTGTAGGCCTCACCGAGGATGTAGTTCTTGAAAGGCAGCAGGCCGTTGTTGTACGCGGCTCCGCCCCAGAACATCGCGTTGGTGGACATCAGGCTGCGCTCGGCCGCCAGGATGGTCTTGAGGTGGCAGGCGCCGCAGGCCTCGCGCACCACGCGGTAGTCGGAGGGGTTCACGAAGCGGATGAACTCCGGCGCCTCGCGGTTCAGCAGCGTGTAGCTGCGCACCGGATTCGCGCTCGCGGGCCAGTGCCAGTCGTCCGGGAAGCGCGGCAGCACGTGCGCGGCATCGCGCGCCTTCGCGTACCCGGCGCTCGTGTCGACCGCCGGGCCGCTCCAGCGCACGCCCGCGTCGCCGCCGTGGCAGTCGGTGCAGCCCAGCACGACCGCCGGGCTCGCGTGCATCGAGGGCTGGTCCGTCTCGCGGTGGCAGTCCATGCAGCCGGCGCTCTTGGCCTGCGCCTGTTCGCGCGTTTGCAACGCGGGCGCCACCGGCGCGGTCACCCATCGCCGCTCGACGGGCTTGCCGTGCTCATCGGAGGCGATGGCCGCGATCCCGAGCGCGGCGGCGAGGCTTCCTGCGGCCATGAAGATGTGCCGGCGCATGGTCAGTACGCGAACACCACGTTGCCGAGGATGGAATAGGGCGTCTCGCTGCCGTAGAGGTCCTTGAAGCCCGCGCCCGGCACGAGCGCCGCCGCCGAGAGCCGCAGGATCACGTTCTGCGAGGCGAGCGGCCGCCAGGTCAGCGCGAGCGACAGATCGAGGCCGATCTCGCGGCCGATGCCCGCCTGCATGCGCGCGGCTTCCAGCACGGCGGTGTCGTTGAACCAGAGGTAGTTGGCATTCACCGAGGCGCGCAGCGTCGGGGTCAGGTCGAAGTCACCGCCGGCGCCGATCAGCAGCAGTCCGGGGTTGGTGAAGTTCGACTGGCCGAATTCCTTGGAGGAGCGCAGCGAGTTCAGCACGCCGTTGCGGCCCGAGAGCGAGACGCGCCCGCCGCCGATCAGCGGCACCGGCTGGCGGATCCAGAAGCTGGTGTCGGCGCCCGCGACCAGCGGATTCTCGAAGATGGCGTCATATCCTTCGGCGAGGTCGTCGAAGGGATCGTCGTCGCCAGTGGCGTAGATGAGCGTGCCGCGCGCGCGGATCCAGTCGAAGTCGCGCGAGACCTCCGCCGCGCCGAAGAAGGCGCGGACGTCGGCAGGCTGCGTCGTGAAGGCACCCAGGTCCTCCTCGCCGATGGCGCCGTAGGCGGACAGCGAGAGGTTCCAGCGGCCGACGTAGCCGTCGCCGTTGTAGCCGAGGTAGGTCACGTCGTAATCGCGCGCCCGCTCGAGGCCGAGCGAGGAGGGCCGCTGGATGAAGCCGTTGTCGTCGTAGCGCTGGTCGTTGCCTTCGCGGTTCATGTTGTGCGCGAGCACGAGCTGCGAGTTGTAGCCGGGCCAGGGCCAGTCCTGGCGATAGAGGTTGGCGACGAAGACGTCGTCGTCGCGCAGGGCATCGCCGCCGAGCTCGATGAGATTGTTGAGGCCGCTGTTGGTGTCCTTCTCGAGCCGGCGGAACCAGGCGAGGTTGTACTGCCAGCGGTTGTTGTCGCGCGTGCCGAACAAGCGCAGGCCGAAGGGGCTGTCCTGGAACAGGAAGCCGCGGAAGTCCGCGGTGAAGGGCTGCACGCCGACGCGGAGGCTGTCGAAGTCGTAGCGCTCGGAGACGTTGCGCAGGTGCCTGTCCACGAACAGCGCCTGCACGCCGATCACGCCCTCGGTGCGCGAGGTGCCGAGGGCGGGGTTGGCCTTCAGGATGCCGGGTTCGTTCACTTCCGCGTGGTTGAGGTTGAACACGGGCGTGAAGCGGATCTCCCAGTCCGGCGGCTTGAAGACCGTGCTGCCCTGGTAGAGCACGAACTCGGCGATGAGGTTCTGCGCGTAGACCTGCTGCTCGCCGTCGCCGATGGTGTCCAGGCTTCCGGGATCCCCGGAGTCGGGCACCGCGACCGGCACCGGGAAGCGGCGCGGTTCGATCACGCTGTCGCTGACGAGGCCGAGGTTGAAGAACCAGTCCTCGCCGAAGGCGGGGCGGTCGCCCTTGAGCCAGTTGTTGCCGTGATACGGATCGAGCAGGTTCTCGCGGTAGCCGAGCAGGCTGACGATGCGCCAGCGGTCCGGCAGCTCCGAGAACTCGTTGAGCGCGTTGGGGTCGGCGTCCGGCAGCCGCGCCGGGTCGCAGGGCGTGGGCTCGAAGCGCAGCACGGGACTGGTCGGGCTGCGGCGGTTCGGTTGCGCCGGCTCCTGCGGCGGACACCTTGATTGGGGACGCTCGGAAAAAAGGGGGCTGCCCCCTTTAATATTGTCAAACTGTTCGTCGCCGTCGGCGGGGCCGCAGGCGAGGAGCGCGGCCAGGGCGGCGAGGCTACTTGCCTTCACAGACGCCCTCCGCGGCGGAGTCGGTGAACGGCGCCTGCGGGCAGTTGACGTAGCGCAGGCGGTTGCCGGCGGGCGCCAGCGTATCGGCGCGGATCGCGGCGGGCGCGTTGCCGATCGCGCCGCCGAGCACCGCGGAGGCCTCGTGCACGCCGAGGAAGCCGATCATGTCGTCCTGGTCCACGCCGTCGCCGGAGACGCCGATGGCGCCGACCAGCACGCCGCCGCGGTAGATCGGCTCGCCGCCCGGGAAGATCTGCAGGCCGTTCGCGAGCCGGGCGAAGGCGCCGCTCGCGCCGAAGCCGAGGTTGAAGCCCTGAACGCCGGTGCAGTTCTGCGGCACGTCGGCGGCGAGGCCCGCGACGAAGGCGACGTGCTGGATGATGGCATTGTGCGCGAGGTCGAGCTGCAGGCCGGTCGAGAACGGCGTCCACTCGCCGGCGGGCTTCGACAGCGGCCCTGCGGGGGCGCCATCCACGCCATCCGGATAGAACGGCCGCGCCAGGTTGCCCAACGCGCGCGTGCTGAAGGCGATCGCCCCATCCGCCAGCGCATTCGGCAGTCCGGTGAATGCGCGCAGGTCCGTGACGTACTGGCCGATGGTCTCGTTGCGCAACACCACCAGTCCGCCGTCGAGGTACACGGCATCCGCCGCGCCGGCGAGCGCAGCCGCGGCGGCGGCGGAAGAGAAGAACGCCGCGCTGCGCGCCTTCTGCAGCGAGACGTCGATGCCGAATACGGGCCCGTCGCGCCCGCGCGCCATCCCGAGGATCGCGCCATTCGTGTCGACGACGGAGACCGTCACACGCGCCGGCCCGCCGAGCGGGCGGCGGATCTGCGCGCGCGTGCGGCTGGCGATGCGCAGCGCCTCCGCGATGATCGTCCGCACCTCGGCGGCGGTGAGCGCGTCGGGGCCGTCAGTCCCTGCAGCCGGCCGGAAGCGCTCGACATCCGCCGAATCCACCAGCACGAAAGCACCCAGTCCCGGATAGTCGAGCGCATCGGCGCGGATGCCCGAGGCGGGCTGGCCGAAGGCGGTGCCCGCGGTCACGCTGGCCGCGGCATAGCCCGGCACCGCCACCAGGACGCCGGCGACGCCGTCGATCGCAGCGAATGAAGGCGGCGCGCCCGTATTCGAAGCGAGGCCGCTGAACGGCGCGTCCGCCAGCCTCAGCAGCTTGCCGTCCGCGCTGATGCGCTCGGCGCGGCGGTCGTCGGGCGCCGCGAGCCCGAAGCTGCCGGCGAGCGCGATCAGCTCATCGAGATCGGCGTCCGTGTCCTGCACGTTCGCGTCCAGGCCGTAAACGCCGTCGGCGATCACGCCGACGCCGCCGACCGGCGTGCCGCCCTTGTACAGCGGCAGCCCGCCCGGATCCGCGGACAGGCCGAGCGGCGAGCGCTTGGGCCCCGCGTCCGCCGCGCCGCCCGCGAAGCGCGCGGAAAGATCCGAGCAGGGCAGCTGGCTGAACTGCACGCCGAACAAGGGTCCTGCGGGGGCGAGGACCTCTCCGGGATTGAAGTGTTCCTGCACGATCTGGCTCGCGGTGCGCGTGCCGAAGGCGTGGCCCTCGGTCGAGAGATAGGCCGCGGTCACCGCCTTCGCGATTGCCGCCATCGTGTCCGGCACGATCGAGACGGCCTCGAGCCCGCCGCTCGCGCCATTGGACTGCACCGTGATCGTGGTCGCCGCTCCGGTCATGCGGAACACGGCGAGCACGTTGCCGACGCGGTCCACCACCGCGATCGTCGCCGCCGCACCCCGTGCCTGCGCTTCCGCGACCGCGCGCGCGACGACGGTCTCGACCTCGCCGACCGACAGGAAGCTCGCGGGCCCGGCGCAGGAACCGTCGCAGCCCGCGGGCGGCGGGTCCACCGCACCGGGTGGCGACGACGCGGTGCCGCCGCCGCCACAGCCGGCGACCTGCAGGGCGAGCGCGATCGGGGCGAGCGCGCGCAGCGCGCTCATCGGGCCGCGCCTTCCCAGGCTCCGTGCCGCGAATCGTGGAAGCCGTGGCACATCGTGCAGCCGCTCTGCACGCGGCCCTCCGGGTTGCGGTGCGGATCGCCGCTGCCATGGCATTCGCGGCAGTCCTCGATCTTCGGCATCAGGACATCCGCGGCATCCTTCGAGCGCGCCGCGTCGTGGCACAGTTCGCATTCCGACAGCGCGGTCGCGTGCCGGCCGTGGTTGAAGCGCGCCCTCGGCATCCAGGCGGTCCGCAGCTCGGCAGGCTCGACCTTCCAGGGATCGTCCGCGTTGCCGGTGGCCGCGATCTCGTGGCAATCGTGGCAGGTGCGGCGCTCGAACAGGTCGCGCGCGACCGTGAAAGCGCGCTCGCGCGCCTGTTGCAGCAGCCGCGCCCGCTCACGCGCATCGGTGACGCGGCCCGGCACGCGCGCCGGCCGCGCCGGCTGCGCCGTCGCCTGCGGGTCCGGGTAAAGCTCGAGGAAACTGCGGCTGTAGTACTCGACCAGGCGGCGCAGCACCGTGCTCGCGTCCGCGTGCGGCACGGTCGCCTCCGGGAAGGCCGGGTCGAAGTCGAGGCGATGGCAGTCCGCGCAATGCGCCTCCATCGTGACCGGCTGCATGCGGCCGCCGTCCGCCTCGGGCCGGTGGCAGTCGTCGCAGGCCATCACCACGTCCTTGCCGTCCTTGCCCTCGATCCCCGCGGGGTCCATGTGTTCGTCGTGCGGGAACTTGAGCCGCTCGGGCTCGCCTTGCGCGAGCCGGAACTCCGGGTGCGCGTCGTGGAAGTCGGCGACGTCCTCGAGATCCGCCTCCGCCCCGGCCACCGCGGCGATGCCGGCATGACAGTCGGTGCAGAGCGCATCGTCGCGCCGCACCAGGGTCGCGGGCTCGTTGTGCTCGGCATGGCAGCCGGCGCAGCGCATGGTGTCGAGTTCCGTCGCGGGCCCGTCGGCGGCGAAGTGACGGCCGACGTCCGCATGACAGTCGGTGCAGGCAGCGTTGCGGACGCGCACGAAGGGCTGCTGGTGGCAGGTCTCGCAGCGCCAGCCCACATTATGATGGGCGGAGGACAGCGGCCCCGACAGCCAGAAGCCGTCGTCGGGCGGCGGCCCCGCGCGCAGCCCGTCCTGCCAGTCCTGGTCCACCAGGCCGGATGCCGGAATCACGAGCGACAGCAGCAGCGTCGCGATCGCGAGCGTCCAGTTGATGGGCGCGCGCCGCCACGCCAGCGCCTGGAAGTCGAGGCGCCTGGGGTCGAGGCCGGTTGCCTCCGCCGCGACCTCCGCATCGAGCTCGAAGCTGAAGGCGAAGTCGACGCCCCTCGGCGGCTCGAACACGCGCAGCACGTTGGCGCCGATGCGGACCTCGTCGCCCGGGTGCAGCGCCGCCTCGCGGCAGAGCGTGTCGTTGACGACGATGCCGGCCGGCGCGCGGCTCGAGATCACCGGTGCGCCCGAACGCAGCGCGATGCTCGCGTGACGCAGGGCGACGCGCCGGTCCTTGAGCTGCAGCACCTGGTCGGTCGAGCGGCCGAGCGTGACGGCCTCGCCGTCGAACAGGCGCTCCCGGGCCTCCACCGCCCCGGCCTGCCCGCGCCTCAGGAACCGGATGAGGGCCTTCATCTCGTCACCAGTACAGGAACACGACGACGACGTGGGCGACCAGCGCCGCGAGCAGGGCGCAGGTCGCCGGGACGTGGAGGTAGAGCCAGGCGTCCAGCCAGGCGCGGATCTGCGCGTCGCGGCGCAGGCGCTCGAGCAGGCCGCGGCGCGTGTTGACGAGCGCCATCAGCTCGTGGATGAGGCGCGTGCGCTCGCCGTCGGTGCTGGCGGCCAGCTCGTGGCCGAGCCAGTCGGCGAGGCGCGACTGCGCGGGATTCGGCAGCGACTTGCCGCCGGCGCCATGCGCGCCCGGCAGCACCACGCGCGAGCTGTCGCTCCCGGCGAGCACGGCGAAGGCCCCGCCGCCGAGCGCGGTGCGGTCTCGCGCGCTCACGATCACGTCCGGGAATTCGCCGCCGAGCGCCCCCGCCTGGCGCGCGCACAGCCGGTCGATGTCGGCGAGTTCCGCGAGCATCTGGTCGCGGGTCTCGCCCGCGCGGTTCCTGCTCATCTGCTCGGGGTAGCGCAGGTAGAACCACACGCCCGCGATGCCGCTCGCCACCACCACGCACGCGAGGACGTAGGCGAGCGTGTGCACGTTCCAGCCGAACTGGAAGCCCGCGTGCAGCGTCATGACGACGATGAGCGCGAGCCCCAGGTACACGTGCGCCGAGAGCCAGCCTCGCACGCTGCCGAGCGTGGAGGCGTAGGCGCGTTTCCGGATGCTGAAGGCGCCGAGCAGCAGCACCAGCGCCGCCGCGACGCCGCCCAGCGTGTAGCCGAGCCAGGTTCCGCCATTCGGCGGCTCCGGCGGGCGGTGCAGGGCGTAGGCGAGGATCGAAGCCGCGGCGAGCGCGCCGGCCACCCAGAGGTAGCGCATGCGGCGGTAGGCGAGCAGCGAATCCTGCATGGCGGGGCCTACCGCTGCACGCGCGCGACGAGGTCCATGAGGCCCTCGGGCCCGACGCGGATCGCGGCGCCGGTCGGGCAGGCGCGCACGCAGGCCGGGCCCCCGGAGAGGTCCTTGCACATGTCGCACTTGACGGCCTTCTTCGGCCCCGAGGCCTCGGCTGCCGCCATCTGGATCACGCCGTAGGGGCAGTTCTTCTCGCAGTTGCCGCAGCCGATGCAGTTGTCGCGGATGTAGACCTCGCCGTTCGGCGCGCGGCGGATCGCGTCCGGCGGGCAGTCGGTCATGCAGTGCGGGTCCTCGCAGTGGCGGCAGGAGGTCGGCACGTGCAGGCGCGCGTAGGTCGGCCCGGCCTCACGGTCCAGCCGCGAGGTGCCGTCATGCGTCCCGGCGCAGGCCTTCTCGCAGTTGTCGCAGCCGATGCAGAGCGACTCGTCGATCAGCAGCACGTCGGTCGCCTCGCCGAGTCCCTGCTGCATCAGGAACGAGACGATGTCGCCGGTCTGCGGCTGCGCGGAGATGCGCGCGTTCTCGGCCAGGCGCTTGCGCACCAGCGCCTGCACCTTCTGCCGCAGCTCGGGGTTCCTCGCCAGCAGCGCGTCGAAGTCGGCCGCGGACAGGCTCACCGTCTCGGTCGCGACGTTCGCGCGCACGGTGGCCGCGCGCCGCGTGCGGCCCATGAGGCCCATCTCGCCGACGTAGTTGCCGGCCGCGACGTAGGAGGTGACGATCTCGCGCCCGCCGATGTTGCGCGACACGGCGACCGACCCGCTCCGGATGAGGTGCAGCGTATCGGCCTCGGCGCCCTCCGCGAAGATCACGGTGCCCGGCTTGTAGTCGTTGACCCTGGCGCGCTCCGCGACGGCCTCGAGTTCCTCATCCGAGGCGTTCGGCGCGAACGCGGTCTGGATCGCGCGGATGACGAAGTGGCGGTCGATGTGGTGGCGCACGGCCTCGATGGAGTTGATGAGCTTCAGCACCTCGCGCCGCGGCGACTCGACCAGCACGCAGCCCGCGGAGGCATATGCAGTCGCCGAGCGCCGCCGTCCGGACAGCAGGCTCATCTCGCCGAAGAACTGCCCGGCGCCCAGCTTGAGCCGGTACGGGTTCTCCTCGCCCAGCTCGATCTCGACCGTGCCGTCCACGATGGTGAAGAAGGTGTCGGTGTAGTCGTTGCGGCGGAAGATGACGGCGCCCGCCTCGGGACGGTGCACCGAGCTTCCCAGCATGAACTCGCGGAACTGCAGCGGGTTGATCTCGCGGTAGAGCGGGATGCGCTCCTGGATCAGGCCGAGCGTGTCGTCCACCGTGAGTCCGAAGCGCAGCTTCGCGAACTTCTCCTCGAACAGCGGATGGTCGGCGGGGCGCAGGTCGCGGCCGAGGATGTACTCGATGACCTCGTAGCCCTGGTTCATCGCCTGCTTGATGAGCGGGTAGCCGCCGAGCGCGCCGATGACGTAGAGGCCCTGGACGCTCGATTCGTAGCGCGCGGAGAGCGCGGGCAGGGCCATCGGGTCCGCGCTCGGGAAGGCGATGCCGCAGGATTCCACGAACCGGCGCGGCGGGATCGCGCCGATGCGCGCGATGATGCGGTCGCAGGCGATGCGCGCCTCGCCGTCCGCGGTGTTGAGCACCAGCACGTAAGGCCGCGCGCCTTCGCCGTTCGCGCGCTCGACCGCGGCCACGTTGCTGCGGTACCAGCAGCCGATGCGCCCGGACTCGATGGACTTCAGGATCAGCTTGAGGTTGCCGTCCTTGACGCGCGCGAACTCGTCGATGCGGTTGACGATGACGACCTCGTTCTGCGCCGCCAGCGCGACCGCGTTCTCGATGGCGGCGTCGCCCGCGCCCACGACCACGATGACCTCGCCGCGGTACTCCCCGGGATCGTCGAGCTGGTACTGCACGCAGGGCAGGTCCGCGCCCGGCACTTCGAGCCTGCGCAGGTTGCCCTGCATGCCGATCGCGAACACGACGTTGTCGGCGGTGACCGTGCCGCCGTCCGTGAGCGCAAGGCGGAAGCCGCGCGCATCCCTGGCGATGGCCGCGACTTCGGCGCCGTAGCGGACGTTGGCGCCGGCGGCGTCGAGTCCCGCGCGCCAGCGCTCGAGCACGGTCTCGCGCGTGCCGGCCTCGAACGGCAGGTCGGCGCGCAGCGGCAGCACCGGCGGCTCCGCCATGACGTGCTTGCCCTTCTGGTAACGCTGGATCGTGTGGGCGTGCGCCGGGCTCGCCTCGAGCAGGACGTGGTCCACCCCGAGCCGCGCCGCGTGGGCCGCCGCGCTCAGGCCCCCCGGACCAGCCCCGACGATCGCGATCCGGTGATGGCCGGGGTTCATGCCCCTCAGTTTCCGCCGGGAGGCGGAACGTTCGTCGATGGCGGCGGTGGCGGCGGGACGTTGTTGGTCGGGGGCGGATTGTTCGGTGGCGGCGCGCTGTTCGCCGGCGGCGGCAGGGACGGCGTGCCCGGCTGGTTCGGGCTGCGCTGGTCGATCTGGCCGCGCGTGAGGTCGACGGGCACCTGGCCGCCGACGCTGCCGCTGATCGGGCGTTGCGTGCCTTCCTTGCCGTCGGCGCCCGGATCGGGTGCCGAGGAATCCGCCGGCGCCTGGCCCGCGGGCGGCTGGTGCGTCGCCGAGAAATCGGGCAGCCCGGCCTGGCCCTTGCCGTCGTCGCGCTGTTCTCCCGTCACCAGCGGGCCGGCGCCATCCGTCCTGAGCCATTCCGGCAGCTGTTCGAGCGGCTCGGAATCGACGTCGCCGGCGGCGATGAACACGCCATTGCCGGCGGTGACCACGACCTCGCGGCCGCCATAACGGAACACGATCGCGCCCGCGTGCGTGGCGAGGTACATGCCGTTCCTCGCCGGCGCCGCGGCGGGGACGTCCGCGCAGTCGCCCTGGCACCAGACGGCGGTGTAGTCGGTGCCGCGGATGCCGAGCGTGCCGATCGGCGTGCGCACCTCGTAGGTGCCGGCGCCGTCCTTGCCGATCGCGCCGGTGGAGCTGCGGAAGCCGCCCTTCAGCAGGGTCGCGACCGTGACGCCCTCCGCGCGCGTGGTGGTCGCCTGCGTCGCGGCGCCGACCGAGGCGGGCAGGCTGAAGTCGTCCACGCGGTAGCGCGAGTTGGCGCGCAGCGCGATGCGCGCGCCGTCGTTCATCAGGACCTGCGCGCGCGACTTGTCGCCGGTCGCGATCGTGTCGCCCACCCGCACCGCGTCGCCCTGCCTGAGCGCCACGGCCGGCGTGCGCTCCAGCGTCACGGTGCCGGCGACGAACAGCGCCTTGCCGGCGTCCTTGGCCCCCGCGGCGGTCGCGGACAGGGCGAGCGCCAGTGCAACGGCGAAGGCGCAGAACCGCGATGTATTGGTCGTCATGGCGTCCCTCGCTAGCGGAACGAACGCGTGAGCGTCAGTCCGGCCTCGAAGCGGTCGTAATCATAGAGCGCGATGTTCGAGTCGTTGCCGCTCCAGCCGATGCGCGGCGTGAGCTGCATGCCGGCGACCGGCCAGTCCGGTATGCCGATCGTGAAGGCGGCGGACCAGCTGTTGTCGGAACGGTCGATGCCGCCGAAGAAACCCGGCGCGCCGTCGTAATCGACGTCCTGCCAGGAGACCTGCACGCCCACGTCGCGGCCGCCGGCGCTGTGGATGCCGCCGTAGAACTGCAGCCCCAGGCGCTCGTTGCCGAAGGGCGAGCCGGACTCCTGCTCGTCGTCGGTGCCGTGAAACACGGTGAAGCCGAAGTGCCCGGCATCGCCCGCGCGCTGCAGCGAGAACGCCGCCAGCAGCTGGTCCATGTCGAGCACGGACAGGCCGGGGAAGTCGCTGTCCTCGTAGCGCAGCTGGCCGGCGCGCAGCATGCCCGTGCCGCGCCAGCCGTCGCCGAAGCTGCGGCTCAGCGACAGGTCGATGCTCGCGCTCCAGTGATGCGGGTCGCCGTCGAGGTAGCCGTACCAGCCGCCGAGGCCGAGGCCGAAGACCGTCGGGCCCGCGCCGAAGCGCAGCTGCGTGCCGAGCGAGGCGATGGTCTGGTCCACCCAGTCGGCGTCCGGATTCCAGCGGTGGCCGATGCGGCCCTGCGTGCGCACGCGGCCGCTGCCCAGGTCGGCCGCATGGCCGAACCAGCCGGCGACGGTCGCGAATGCGGATGATTGCTCGACGTTGGTGGGGTCCAGCGTGATGCCGAGGAAGGTGTCGTCGTCCGTCGAGGCGTTCGCGTTGCTGTCGTAGCCGGCGCCGAACTCGTAGCCGCCGCTCCAGCCGGACGCGGCCGCGGCGGCGGGCATTTCGAGCGCACGCAGCCAGGCTTCGGCGGCGCTGCGCGCGGGCGGCGGCGGATTCAGCGCGATCGCCTCGCGGAACTGTCGTTCCGCCGCCGCGCGCTCGCCGGCGGCGTGATAGGCGCGTCCGAGCTCCAGGCGCGCCGCTGCCGAGCGCGGGTCGTTCGCGACCACGCGCTCCAGCGCCGCGACGGCCGCGCGCGGCTGGCCGGCATCGAGCGCGGCCACGCCATATAGATAGTCATAGCGCGACTGGCCGGCGAGGCCGGCCTCGTGCTGCGCGAGCAGGCGCCAGGCCTCCGCCCCGCGGCCGTCGCGGATCAGGCGTTCCGCATCGGCCAGGACCGTGCCGGACTGGGAGAAGGCGGCGACAGGTGCAAGTGCGCACGCCAGCGCGATGCAGCGGATGAGTCGTCTGCTCACAGGCCCCCCGAGAACGACGCGCCAGGTCGCGCCGTATTATTTAACGTCGAAGGTGAAAACACCATCCCAATCGGGCGGCGGCGGCTGTGCCCGGAAGTGCCGGATGCGCCCGAGATAGAGCCGGTAGAGAGCATGCGGTGACGCCGCATCCAGTTCCGTGACCAGCGTCTCGGCGCCGGCCCAGTCGCGCGCCCGGTAGCGGGCGAGGGCCTCGGCGAACCGCCTTGCGGCGGGCTCGTCGGCGGGCGCGATGGGCTCGTAGATGCCGACCGGCTCCTGCTTGCCCTTGACCCGCACGCGGTCGAGCTCGCGGTACGGCAGGCCCGCCGCCAGCGCCACCGTCCGTTCGCTCACGATGATGTTGACGCCGTAGGTCTTGGTGAGACCCTCGAGGCGCGAGCCGAGGTTCACGGCGTCGCCCAGCACCGTGTAGGCGGCGCGGAACTGCGAGCCCATGTTGCCGACGTTCATCTCCCCGCTCGAGATGCCGACGCCGATCTCGATCGCCGGCCAGCCGCGCGCCTCGAACGCGGGCCGCAGCGAGCGCATCTCGGCGACCATCGCCTGCGCGGCCTGGACCGCGTGCGCCGCGTGCTCCGGGTCCGGCAGCGGCGCGCCCCAGAAGGCCATCACCGCATCGCCCATGTACTTGTCGATGGTGCCGCGGTGGCGGTGGATCGCGGCGGTGATCGGGGTCAGGAACTCGTTCATGAGCTGCGTGAGCTCGCGCGCCTGCAGGCCCTCGGAAATCGTCGTGAAGCCGCGCACGTCGGAGAACAGCACGGACATCTCCCGGCTCTCGCCCTCGAGCGAGACTTCCGCGCCGCCGGCATCGAGCTCGCTGACGATCTCCGACGGCACGTACTGGCCGAAGATGCGCGAGAGGCGCTGCCGGCGGCGGGTGGCCGTGAAGTACCCCCAGGTGAGCTGCAGCAGCGCCGCGAGGGTGGTGTAGACCAGCACGGCCGCGAGCGGCAGCACCAGGCCGTAGCGCGACCAGAGCATCAGGTTGAGGCCGAGCGCCGCGGCGACCAGCAGCAGGAACAGGCCGAAGCCCGTGAGCGGCGCCAGCCTGGGGAGCAGCAGCGCCGTGACCAGCGCGACCACCAGCAGCGCGAGGATCTCCGCGAGCGCGGACTGGCGCGGCCGGAACGGGATCGTGCCGTCCAGGAAACCCGAGACCAGGTTGGCATGCGCCTCGACGCCGATGTACTCCTTGGCGACCGGCACCGCGCGCACGTCCTGCAGCCCCGGCGCGCTCGCGCCGACCAGCACGATGGCGTCTTCCAGCGCCTCCGCCGGCGCCCGCTGGTTGAGGACGTCGGTCGCCGAGATGTAGCGGAAGCTGCCGAGCGGGCCGCGGAAGGGAATCAGCACCGCGCCCTGCGCGTCGACGGGAATGCGGGTCTCGCCGAGGCTCAGGTAGGCGAGACGCTCCGGGCGGTCGGCGTCGAAGGCGAACTGCACCGGCGGCGCGCCCTGCGCGAGGCGCACCAGGCCGAGGGCGAGCGATTCGTAGAGGTTGCCGCCGTAGTACTGGAACAGCGGCACCCGCCGCACCACGCCGGCCTCGTCGGTGAGCGGCGTGTCGAAGAAGCCGCCGGCCGGGGCGGATTGCTGCAGCGGCTGCAGGTTGCCGGCATAACCCTGCGGCCGCAGCCAGCCGTGGCCGTGGATGCGGCTGTCCGCGAAGGTGATCGGCGGCGGCAGCATGCCGGTGGTCGCGGGCCCGGAGGCGCCGGGCCGCTGCTTGAACACGTAGCCGAGCACGATGTCGCGGGCGATCAGCGATTCCGCGAGCACGCGGTCGCCCTCGTGCTCGCGGCGGAGCTCGTCCAGTTGCACCAGGCGCCCGGTATCGCCCGCGAGCGGGCCGCTGGCGATGGCCTCGATCAGCTGCAGTTCCGCGCTGCGCTCGGGCTCGCCGAACAGCACGTCGAATCCGAGCGCGCGGATGCCGTAGTCGTCGAACAGTGCGTCGTTGAGCGCCGCGATCTTGCGCCGCGGCCAGGGCCACTGGCCTTCGGCGGCGAGGCTGGCCTCGTCGATGTCCACGATCACGATGCGTGGGTCGACGACGTTCGGCATCATCCAGCCGACGCGCACGTCGTAGAGGTAGTTCTCGATGCGCTGCACGAATTCGAGCGGCAGCACGCCGGCCGCGTGCAGCACGAAGAAGAGCAGCGGGAGCGCGGAGAGCAGGATGCGCTGCAGCGCCTGCCCCAGGGATCTCCACATCGCGGCGAAGCGGCGCTGGACCGTCATCCGTGGGCGCGATGGTACCGAGCGCCGCCCGGGCCATGTTGAGAATGTCGCCGCCGATGTTGCGTCGCAAAAGGACGACGCCGGGCGGCTGGCATTCCACCGGGGTCGTAGTATTTCAGGAGCCCGGCCGGTCTACTGACCGACCCATCGGGTCATTTGTCTGCCAACTCAACCATGGGGGATCCGGAAATGTCGATGAATCGTCGGGATTTTGGCAAGGTCATGCTGGGCGTGACGGGCGGACTGCTCGCCGGCGCCGAGCTCACCAGGCTTGCGCACGCCGGTGAAGAAGGCGGCGGCGACAAGCACATCTGTAAAGGCCACAACGAGTGCAAGGGCAAGGGCGGCTGCAAGAGCGGCGACGGCGGTTGCGCCGGCAAGAACAGCTGCAAGGGCAAGGGCGGCTGCGCCACCCAGGCGAAGCACGATTGCGCGGGCAAGAACGGCTGCAAGGGCCAGGGCGGCTGCAAGTCGGGCGACAACGGTTGCGCCGGCAAGAACAGCTGCAAGGGCAAGGG
>DATBMQ010000102.1:0-5124 GCA_036554765.1 Steroidobacteraceae bacterium
ACCGCCATGAGCGTGATCGACGCGCTGGTCGCCGCGCGCATCCATCGCGACGGCCTGGTGCTCGCGCTCGGCGGCGGCGTGGTCGGGGACGTCGCCGGGTTCGCGGCAGCCTCCTACCAGCGCGGCATCGACTTCATCCAGCTGCCGACCACGCTGCTCGCGCAGGTGGATTCCTCGGTCGGCGGCAAGACCGGGGTGAACCACCCGGGCGGCAAGAACCTGATCGGCGCGTTCCACCAGCCGCGCGCGGTGATTGCCGACACCGATACGCTCGCGACGCTGCCCGAGCGCGAACTGCGCGCGGGCTTTGCGGAGATCGTCAAGGCGGCGCTGGTCGCCGACGCCGCCTTCTTCTCCTGGCTCGAGCAGCACGCGGGCGCGGTGCTCGCGCGCGAGCCGGAGGCGCTCGCGCACGCGATCCGCCGCGCCTGCGAGATCAAGGCGGCGATCGTCGCGCAGGACGAGCGCGAGCAGGGACCGCGGGCGCTCTTGAACCTCGGCCACAGCTTCGGCCACGCGATCGAGGCGGGCGCGGGCTACGGGCGCGTGCTGCATGGCGAGGCGGTTGCGACCGGCCTGGTGCTGGCGGCGGAGTTCTCCGCGCGCAGCGGCCGGCTGCCGGCCGCCGATGCGGCGCGCGTGCGCGAGCTGGTGCTGCGCGCCGGACTGCCCGCGGACCCGCCCAGGATCGGGCGCGCCCGCATGCTGGAGCTCATGGGCATGGACAAGAAGGTCGCGGGCGGCAGGCTGCGCCTGGTGCTGCTGGATGCGATCGGGGCCGCCACCGCGACCGACGATTACCCGCAGGATGCCCTCGGCAGGCTGCTGGTGGAGCACATGGGCGCATGAGGAAGGGCAGCGATCCGGACGCCGGGCTCGCGCCCTATGCCGCGCGCGAGGCGACCTCGCGCGGGCGCCGCCACGCCGAGCCGCCCGCCGACTGGCGCAGCGAGTTCCAGCGCGACCGCGACCGCATCGTGCATTCGAACGCCTTCCGCCGCCTGGTCTACAAGACGCAGGTGTTCATCAACCACGAAGGCGACATGTACCGCACGCGGCTCACGCACTCGCTGGAGGTCGCGCAGGTCGGCCGCGCGGTCGCGAACGCGCTCGCGCTGTCCGAGCCGCTGACCGAGGCGATCTGCCTCGCGCACGACCTCGGCCACACGCCCTTCGGCCACGCCGGCCAGGACGTGCTGAACGACTGCATGCGCGAGTACGGCGGCTTCGAGCACAACCTGCAATCGCTGCGCGTGGTGGACGAGCTGGAGGACCGCTACGCGAACTGGCGCGGCCTCAACCTCACCTTCGAGACCCGCGAGGGGATCCTCAAGCACTGCTCGCTCGCGAACGCGCGCCAGCTCGGCGAGCTGGGCCGGCGCTTCATCGAGCGCACGCAGCCCGGGCTGGAGGCGCAGATCGCGGACCTCGCGGATGCGATCGCCTACAACAACCACGACGTGGACGACGGCCTGCGCTCCGGGCTCGTGACCATGGACGAGCTGCGCACGGTGACGGCGTTCGCGCGCCAGTACGACGCGGTGCGCGCCCGCCACCCGGACCTTCCCGAGCGGCGCATGGTGCACGAGATCATGCGGCGCATGATCCACGACGTCGCGAGCGACCTGATCGAGGAGACCGGCCGCCGGCTGGCGGCCATCGCGCCGGCCGACATCGACGCGGTGCGCGCGCAGCCCAAGGCCATCGTCGGCTTCTCGCCGGCGAAGGACGCCGAGCACCATGAGCTGAAGAAGTTCCTGCGCAACAAGCTGTACCGGCATGAGCGCATGCAGGCCACCCGCATCGGCGCCGGGCAGGCGCTGAAGGAGCTGTTCGAGGCCTATTTCCGCGACGTTGCCCTGATGCCGGAGGAACACGAGGCGGCCGCCCGGGCGGCGGAATCCGCCACCGGCCGGGCAGGCCGGGCCAGAGCAGTCGCGGACTATGTGGCCGGCATGACGGACCGCTATGCTTTCGATGCGCATCGCCGGCTCGCGACCGGCGGCGCGAGCCGCGCCCCGGGGGAGTAGGGACAACGCACATGCATGCTGCCTGGACCCAGTGCATGGCCGCCGCCATGCTGGCATTCGCCGGGGCACCGGCCATGGCCGCTGCCCTCATTCCGCTCGAGAACTTTGCCCGGGACGAGGCCATCTCGGATGTCGCGCTCTCGCCGGACGGCAAGCGCCTGGCCGTCGTCTATTCGCGCACCGGCATCAACAACCTGGCCGTGATCGAGATCGCGACCATGGCCGCCAACGTCGTGGCCGGGTTCAAGCTGCCGTCGCAGATCGGCTGGGCGCGCTGGGTCAGCGACGAACGGCTGGTGCTGAGCGTCTACGAGTTCGTGGAAGGCCGCAGCTTCGCCCGCAGCCTGGTGACGGTGCGCCACGACGACCGCCGGCCCGCCTATCTCTTCGACAACCGGCGATCCGTGATCCCGTGGTACGTCTCCGAGTCGATCGTGGACCTGGTGCGGGGATCGCCGGACGAGCTGCTGCTGCGATCGAACCTCGCGAATGCGGAGTTTCCCGAGGTCCATCGCGTGCAGCTCGCCGTGCCCAGCCAGCCGGGCCCGAATATCGTCACGCGCGAGAACATCGACTACGCCGCGACCAAGCGCAGCGTCGAGGTCAAGGCCCCGGCCCGCGAGTGCGACTACGTCACCGACAACGCAGGCGTCGTGCGCACCTGCCTGGGTACGGAGCAGGACGGCTCCAGGCGGCTGCTGTACCGCGCCGGCGCGGCGGCGGAATGGGCCGAGATCGGCAGCTACCCGCTGAACGGGCCGTACCTGGAGCCGGTCGGCTTCACCGCGGACGACGCCCGCATCCTGGCGCTGTCCAACGTCGACCGCGACCGGCGTGCGCTGGTGGAGTTCGACCCGGTGGAGCGCCGCACGACGCAGCTGCTGTTCGAGCGTCCCGACGTCGACCTGTCGGGCGCGATCTTCTCGCCGACGGACGGGCGGCTGGTAGCCGTCACCTGGCACTCCGAGCAGGGCGAGGTCTGGTACTTCGACGGCATGGCGAGCCGCGTGCACGGCGAAGTCACGAAGCTGTTTCCCGGCAGGTCCGCGACGATCGTCAATCACAGCAGGGATGACCGTCTGTACCTGGTGCGGGTGTCCAGCGTGCGCGACCCCGGCACCTATTACCTGGTCGACCTCGGGGCCTCGAAGCTCAAGCCGCTGGTGAAGGTGGCGCCCTGGATCGACGCCAGCAAGATGGCGGAAGTGAAGCCGGTGCGCTACAGCGCGCGCGATGGCCTGGAGCTGACCGGCTACCTGACCCTGCCGCCCGGCCGGGCGGCGGAAAAGCTGCCGTTGATCATCCATCCGCACGGCGGTCCGCACGGCGTGCGCGACTACGCGCGCTTCGACCCGAACGTGCAGTTCCTGGCGAGCCGCGGCTACGCGGTGCTGCAGGTCAATTTCCGTGGCTCTGGCGGTTTCGGGCTGGAATTCCAGAAGGCCGGGCACCGCGAATGGGGCCAGAAGATGCAGGATGACCTGGCGGATGGCGTGGCGTGGGCCGTGAAGGAGGGCTTCGCCGACCCGGCGCGCGTTGGCATCTACGGGGCGAGCTACGGCGGGTACGCTGCGATGATGGGCCTGGTGCGGCATCCGGAGTTGTACCGGGTCGGCATGACTTTCGCGGGCGTGTCCGATCTCGAGGGCATGTTCGACGAGACCATCCGCAGCCGCGGCTGGTACCGGCGCCGTTCGCGCGACGAGCTGCGCTACTGGGAAGACGTCATCGGCAGCCGCCGCGACGTGGAGACGCTGCGCGCGCTCTCGCCGCTGCACAACGTGGCCTCCATCCGCGCACCGGTCTTCATCGCCCATGGCCGCATGGACTTCATCGTCGAGTACGACCAGGCCACGCGCCTGCACGAGGCGCTCAGGCGCCGCGATGCGACCGTCGATTTCTTCAGCGTGGCGGACGACGGCCACGGCTTCGTGCGCGAGGAAAACCGGATCGAGCTGCTGCGGCGCATCGAGAAGTTCCTGGCCGCGCACATGCCGAGCGACGAACTGCAGGGCGGCGCCCGATGAGCCGCGCCGCCATCCCCGCGCGCGAGCGCCTGATCTTCGCGATGGACGTGCCGGACGCGGGCGCCGCGCGCCGGCTCGCGGAGCAGCTCGGCGATGCGGTCGCCTTCTACAAGATCGGGCTCGAGCTGTTCACGTCCGGCGCCTCGTTCGAGCTGGTCGACTGGATGGTCGGGCGCGGCAAGCGCGTGTTCCTGGACCTCAAGTTCTTCGACGTGCCGGCGACGGTCGCGGCGGCCGTGCGAAACCTGCGGGGCCGCGGCGTCACCTTCACGACCGTGCACGGCAACCAGGCGATCATGGAAGCGGCGGCCGAGGCGGCCGCGGGCGACGTCGGCATCCTCGCGGTCACGGTGCTGACCAGTCTCGACCGCGGCGACCTGGACGACCTCGGATTCCAGTGCGACGTGGAGCAACTCGTGTTGTCGCGCGCGCGGCGCGCGCTGGCCGCCGGCTGCGCCGGCGTCATCTCGTCCGGCCTCGAGGCGAAGGCGTTGCGCGCCGGCGTGGACGACCGGCTGATCGTGGTGACTCCCGGCATCCGGCCGGTGGACAACCGCCCGGCGGACGACCAGAAGCGCGTGGTGGACGTGGCGCAGGCGTTCGCGAATGGCGCCGATCACATCGTCGTCGGCCGGCCGATCCGCGATGCCGCCGACCCGCGCGCCGCGGCCGAGGCGATCCAGGCGACCATCGCCGGGATCTTCCCGGGCCGATGAGCGCATTGAAGAACGACCGCTTGCTGCGCGCGCTGGCCCGCGAGCCGGTGGATCGCACGCCGGTGTGGATCATGCGCCAGGCCGGGCGCTACCTGCCCGAGTACCGCGCGACGCGCGCCAAGGCCGGCAGCTTCCTCGCGCTCGCCACGCACCCGGAGCTTGCCTGCGAGGTGACGCTGCAGCCGCTCGCGCGCTTCCCGCTGGATGCCGCCATCCTGTTTTCCGACATCCTGATGATCCCGAAGGCGATGGGCGTCGGGCTCGCGTTCGAGGAGGGCGAGGGCCCGAAGATCGAGCGCCCGGTGCGCTCGGCCTCCGACGTGGATGCGTTGCCGGTGCCGGATCCGGCGC
>DATBMQ010000113.1:0-40205 GCA_036554765.1 Steroidobacteraceae bacterium
GATCAGCCGGCGGGAAGCGTCGCGTGTGGGCAAGTGGGTCCCGGTCCTCGGCGGCATCTTGCGATGCGGCATGGCGCGCCGCAACCGACCGGTTCACGGATCGGCTTGACAAACGATTAAATATTTATTTAACTATTGAACGATGAACCGGGACCGCGCCGTCACCTCGCTCGCCGCGCTGGCGCAGGCCAGCCGCCTGGACGCTTTCCGTCACCTCGTGCAGGCGGGGCCGGACGGGCTGGCGGCGGGAGAGCTCGCGCAACGCCTCGGCATCTCGCCCCCCGCGCTCTCGTTCCACCTGCGCGGCCTCGCGCAGGCCGGGCTGGTGCGCTCGCGCCAGCAGGGCCGGTTCGTCTACTACTCGGCGGCCTACGATGCGATGCAGTCGCTCGTGGACTTCCTCACCGAAAACTGCTGCGGCGGCAGCGCCTGCGCACCCACGCGGGCCCCGGCGCGCAAGTCACCCACCAGGAGAACCGCATGAAACGCTTTCACGTGCACGTGTCCGTGCAGGACCTCGAAGGCAGCAAGGCCTTCTATTCGCGCCTGTTCGGCGCCGAACCGGCCGTCGTCAAGCACGACTACGCCAAGTGGATGATCGAGGACCCGCGTATCAATTTCGCGATCTCGACCGGCCGCGACCGCGGCGGAATCGAGCACCTGGGCCTGCAGGCCGATTCCGCGGAGGAGCTCGCCGAGATCCGCGACCGCCTCGAGTCCGCGGGCGCCGCCATCGAGGACGAGCCCGGCGCGAACTGCTGCTACGCGCATTCCGACAAGCATTGGACCGTGGACCCGCAGGGCATTCCCTGGGAGTCGTTCCACACGCTGGGCGCGGTGGAGTTCTACGGCGACGACCACGGCCCGGCACCGCGGCAGGAAAGCGCCTGCGGCGCAGGCGCCTGCTGCTCGCGCTGAGGGTCCGCCCATGGGCGGGGAGGGCGCGCGCGTCTTCAAGGTGCTGTTCCTGTGCACGGGGAACAGCGCGCGCAGCATCCTCGCCGAGGCGCTGCTGAATCACTGGGGTGCGGGGAGATTCCGCGCATGGAGTGCGGGCAGTTTCCCCACCGGCCGCGTCAATCCGCTCGCGCTCGAGCTGCTTGCGCTGAGCGGCCGCGCATGGGCGGGGAGTCCGCGCGCGTCTTCAACGTGCTGTTCCTGTGCACGGGCAACAGCGCGCGCAGCATCCTCGCCGAGTCGCTGCTGAACCACCTGGGCCGCGGCCGCTTCCGCGCGTACAGCGCGGGCAGCTTCCCGGCCGGCCGTGTCAACCCGCTCGCACTCGAGCTGCTCGCGCAGCTCGAGATCGACGCCGCGGGCGCGCGCAGCAAGAGCTGGGACGAGTTCGTGCAGCCGGGCGCGCCGCAGTTCGATGTCATCGTCACGGTCTGCGACCGGGCCGCGGGCGAGGTCTGCCCGGTCTGGCCGGGGCAGCCCGTGACCGCGCACTGGGGCGTGCCGGATCCCACGCTCGCCACCGGCAACGAGGCCGAGAGAATGCAGGCCTTCCGTGCGACCTGCCGCGCGCTCGAGCAGCGCATCCTGGCGCTCGTGAACCTGCCGCCCGCCGCGCTCGACCGCCTGCGGATCAAGCACGAGCTGGACCGGATCGGCAGCGCGGCGCCGCCCGCGCCGTGAACCGCCCGGCGGCCAGGCTCGGCTTCTTCGAGCGCTGGTTGACGCTCTGGGTGCTCGCCTGCATCGCGGCGGGCATCGCACTCGGCCAGTCCGCCCCCGGGATCGCCGCCGCGGTCGCGGATCTCGAGATCGCGCGGGTCAACCTCGTGGTCGGCGCGCTCATCTGGGTGATGATCATCCCGATGCTGGTGAAGGTGGACTTCGGCAGCCTGCACGAGGTGCGCCGGCACCGGCGCGGCATCGGCGTGACGCTCGCGGTCAACTGGGCCATCAAACCCTTCTCGATGGCGCTGCTCGCATGGTTCTTCGTGCGCCACCTGTTCGCCGAGTGGCTGCCGGCGGACCAGCAGGACGGCTACGTCGCGGGACTGATCCTGCTGGCGGCGGCGCCCTGCACCGCGATGGTCTTCGTCTGGAGCAACCTCGCGGACGGCGAGCCGAACTTCACCCTCACGCAGGTCGCGCTCAACGACTTCATCATGGTGTTCGCCTTCGCGCCGATCGTCGCGCTGCTGCTGGGCGTCGCCTCCATCACGGTGCCGTGGGAGACGCTGCTGCTGTCGGTCGCGCTCTACATCGTGGTGCCGCTCACGATCGCGCAGGCCTGGCGCCGCCGGCTGCTGCGCCGCGGGCGGGACGCCTGCGAGGCCGCGATCCGCGCCGTGGCGCCCTGGTCGATCGCCGCGCTGCTCGCGACTATCGTGCTGCTGTTCGCCTTCCAGGGCCGGCGCATCCTCGCCGAGCCGCTGGTGATCCTGCTGCTCGCGGTGCCGATCCTGATCCAGGTGCTGCTGAATTCCTCCGCGGCCTACCTGCTGAACCGCAGGCTGGGCGTGGCGCACTGCGTGGCGGGGCCGTCGGCGCTCATCGGCGCCTCCAATTTCTTCGAGCTGGCGGTCGCGGTCGCGATCAGCCTGTTCGGCCTCGATTCCGGCGCGGCGCTTGCCACGGTCGTGGGCGTGCTGATCGAGGTGCCGCTGATGCTGGCCGTGGTGCGCGCGGTGAATGCCTCGAAAGGCTGGTACGAGGCCGGTGCCGGCGCGCCCGGTGCGCGCAGGGCGTAGCTGCTAAAATAGGCCGGGCCGGCAGCCCCGGCAACGATGCTGGCCTACTTCCTGATCCTGCTGGCGCTGATCCTCGTCAACGGCCTGTTCGCCATGGCCGAGCTGGCGGTTTTTTCCTCGCGCGGCACCCGGCTCAAGCAGCTCGCGCAGGCGGGCAGCGGCGGCGCGCGCGCGGCGCTGCGGCTGCTCGACGAGCCGACGCGCTTCCTCTCGACGGTGCAGTTCTACATCACGCTGATCGGCGTCGGCATGGGCGTGTACTCGGGCGTGCACTTCGCCGAGCCGCTCGCCGCCTGGCTCGCGGAGCTCGAGCCGATGGCGCCGGTCGTGCAGTACCTCGACACGGCCTCCTACTTCGTGGTCGTCGTCGCGGTCACCTACCTGTCGCTGGTGATCGGCGAGCTGGTGCCGAAGCGCTGGGCGCTCACCAACCCGGAGGCGATGGCCTCGGCGCTCGCGCGGCCGATGGAAGCGCTCGCCTGGGCCTCCGCGCCATTCGTCTGGGTGCTGCAGGGCTCGACGAACTTCGTCGCGCGGCTGCTGGGCCTGCGCAAGTCCACCACGCGCGGGGTCAGCGAGGAGGAGATCCGCTGGATGATCGAGGAGGCGACGCAGACCGGCGTGTTCCAGGTCGCGGAGCACCAGATGATCGAGGGCGTGCTGCGCCTGCCGGATCGCACCGTGCGCACCATCATGGTGCCGCGCGGCGACGTCGTGTGGCTCGACGCCACCGACGACCGCAAGACCGTGTGGAACGCGGTGCGCACCAGCGGCCATTCGCGCTACCCGGTTTGCCGCGGCCAGCTCGACGAGCTGGTCGGCGTCGTGACGACGGGCGAACTCGCGGAATGGCTCGGCGACGCGAACTCCGGCGAACTCGCGGCGCGGGTGCGCGCGCCGCTGATCGTGCACGAGTCCACGCGCATCCTCAGGCTGCTCGAGCTGTTCCGCGAGTCGAAGATCCACTTCGCGGTGATCGTGGACGAGCACGGCTCCATCGAGGGCGTGGTGACGCCCGTGGACATCCTGACCGCGATCGCCGGCGAGCTGCCGGAGGCCGCGAGCGAGGAGCCGCCCGAGGCGGTGGTGCGCGACGAGCAGTCCTGGCTGATCGACGGCATGATGCCGATCGACGACGTCGAGCGCCTGCTCGGCGCCGGCAACATGCGTTCCGGCGACGACTACACGACGCTCGCCGGATTCGTGCTCGCGCAGCTCGGCCACCTGCCGGCGACCGGCGAGCACTTCCGCTGGCGCGGACTGCGCTTCGAGGTCGTGGACATGGACGGGCGCCGCGTGGACAAGCTGCTGGTGCAGCGGCTGGCGGCCGGATGACGGCGTACCAGCCGCGCCGGCCCGGCCGGGACGAGACGCGCGAATTCCGCGGCCTGGCGCATCACCTGGTCCGCTGGGGCCCGGATTCGGACGATCCGGTCCTGTTCCTGCACGGCTACGCGGACGCCGCCGCGACCTTCCAGTTCGTCGCCGACGAGCTGGCGCCGGAACTGCCGGTGGTCGCCATCGACTGGCGCGGCTTCGGGCTCTCGGCCCGCAGTCCGGGCGGCTACTGGTTTCCCGACTACTACGCCGACCTCGAGCAGTTCGTCCTGGCGCTGTGCCCGCGGCGGCCGGCGCGGCTCGTCGGCCACAGCATGGGCGCGAACGTCGCCATGATCTACGCGGGCGTGCGCCCGGAGCGCGTGCGCGCGCTGGTGAATCTCGAGGGCTTCGGCCTGCCGCGCACCACGCCGGACCAGGCGCCCGCGCGCGTCGCGAAGTGGCTGGACCAGCTGCGCGAGCGGGAGGAGTTCGGCGACTACGACGACCTGGACCACCTCGCGGCCCGCATCGCGAAGCGCAACCCGCAGCTGCCCCGCGAGCGCGCGGAGTACGTCGCCGCCTGCTGGAGCGCGCCGTTGCCCGGGGGCGGCGTGCGCCTGCTCGCCGATCCCGTGCACCGCCTGGTGAACCCGTATCTCTACCGGCGCGAGGAAATGGAGGCCTGCTGGCGGCGCATCGAGGCGCCCGTGCTGCTGGTGCTCGGCGACCGCTCCGAGCTGGTCGCCAGGCTCGGCCTGGAGGGCGGCGTCGAAACCTTCCGGCCGCTGGTCGCGAATCTGCGCATCGAGACCGTGGCCGGCGCGGGCCACATGCTGCATCATGAGGAGCCGCGCGCGGTGGCGCGGCTCATCGAATCCTTTCTTGGAGGCGCCTGATGCCGGGGGCATGGCCGTGGCCGCGGGACCTCGTCTGGATCACGGCGATCGTGATCCCGGCGCTCGCGATTTCGGGTGTCGAGCCCCACGACCGCCTGACCTGGTACCTCGAGATCTTCCCGGTGGCGATCGCGCTGCCGGTGCTGTACCTGACCGCGCGGCGCTTCCCGCTGACGCCCCTGCTTTACTGGCTGATCGGCTTCCACTGCCTGGTGCTGATCCTCGGCTCCCATTACACCTATGCGCGCGTGCCGCTCGGCTTCTGGGTGCAGGACCTGCTCGACTTTTCGCGCAATCACTACGACCGCTTCGGCCACATCATGCAGGGCTTCGTGCCGGCGATCGCGGTGCGCGAGATCCTCAAGCGCTCCTCACCGGTGAAGGGCGGCGGCTGGCTCGGCTTCCTGACGGTCATGACCTGCCTCGCGGTCAGCGCGATGTACGAGTTCCTCGAGTGGTGGGTCGCCATCGCTTCCGGCACCGCGGCGGAAGCCTTCCTCGCGACCCAGGGCGACGTCTGGGACACGCAGTGGGACATGTTCCTGGCGCTCTGCGGCGCGACCGTCGCGGTGCTGGCGCTCTCGCGCACGCATGATCGCGCGCTGGCGCGCATGGGACTCGCATGAGGGGACGGCTGCGCGCCTGGCTCAGGCGCACGATCACCTACCGCTGGGCGCGGCGCATTGTCGTCGGCATGATCGGCGGCACCATCCTGCTGATCGGCGTCGCCATGGTGATCCTGCCCGGCCCGGCGATCGTCGTGATTCCGGTCGGCCTCGGCGTGCTGGGCCTCGAGTTCGCCTTCGCGCGCCACTGGCTGCGCAAGCTGCGCGCCACCGCGACCGATGTCGTCAATCGCGTGCGCGGCCGGCCGCGGCTGCCCGTGGAACCGCCGCCAGGAGGATGATCAGGCCTTCAGGCCCGCCTCGACGGCCGCCAGCGTCCGCGCCAGCGGACCCGCAGATTTCGCCTGGAGCTCGGCGACCTCGGCGAGGGCCGCGGTCTTGAACTGGCCTTCACGCACGGACGGCAGGTTGATGCGCACGTTCAGGATGGCCGCGTCGAGCCCGGCCCTGGCGAGCAGCGCGCCGACGCCGGCGTCCGAGGCCGAATTCCGGTTGCCGCTCACGGCGGCCTGTTCGGCCAGCTCGAGCGCCTGGAAACACAGGCGCGCCGTCGCCAGCGGAACCGCGGTCGCCGTCTCGTACGCGGCCGCGATGGCCGCTGCGCGCGCCCTCTTTTCTTCCTCGGTGCTCTTCGGCAGGCGCATGGCGGCCAGCACGCCGTCGAAGGACTTCGTGTCCTCGTCGACCGCGGCGAGCAGCGCCGCTTTCAGGGCCTGCGCGCGCTCGGCGAGCGCCGAAGAAGACGCCCAGGCGGACTCGTAGCCGGCCTTGCCGACCGTCAGGTTGCCGACCATCGCCGCCAGCGCCGCGCCCAGGCTGCCGGCGAGCGCCGCGACCGAGCCGCCGCCCGGGGCCGGCGAGTTGCTCGAGACTTCATCGACGAAGCGCTCGACCGTCATGGATACCAGGGGCGCCGCCACGCGGACAGCGTACTCGATAATCCGCTTGTCGGGGTCGAAGGGGGAGAGCTGCGCGAGTCCCAGCGACTGGATGGCAAGCTCCACCAGCTCGCGCTCCGGCAGGCCGGTCGACCGCCCCTGCTTGCGCAGGTAATAGCGGCCCGCCTCGACCAGCGGCTCGAGCGGCGTGAGCCCGACGAGCTCGGATCCGGTGACGACGAGGCCGAGCTTTGCGGCTTCCTCGCGCGTGGTCTCGAACACCACGTGCAGCGGCGTCGTGCGATAGGAGAGCAGGTTGATCGACACCTGGGCCTGGCGGTACTGCTCGATGGTCCAGCCGATCGCTTTCACCGCCTGGAGGCGTCCCGGCACGCGCAGCTCGCGGCCGTCCGCGTCGGTGACGACCTGGCCCCTGGCGTCGCGCTTCAGGCGTCCCGCTTCGCGGATGTTGAGCGCCACTTCGTTCGCCAGCTTCTGCTCGCGCGTGTTCAAGTTGACGTTGTAGGCGATGAGGAACTCGCGCGCGCCGACGACCGTCGCGCCGAGCCGGGCGTTGAAGGTTGCGGGACCCGCATCCGGCGCCCAGGCCGGGTCGGCGAGCTTCCTGCGCAGGCCTTCGTATTCCCCGGCGCGGATCTCGGCGAGGTTGCGCCGCCCGGGGCGCGTTGCGGCGTGTTCGTAGAAATAGACGGGCAGCGCGAAGGCTTCGGCCATGCGGCGGCCGAGCGCCCGCGCCACTTCGACGCACTGGTCCATCGTCACGCCGGACACCGGCACGATCGGGCAGACGTCGAGCGCGCCGATGCGCGGATGGGCGCCCTGGTGCTGCGACATGTCGATGAGCTGGCTGGCGGCGGCCGCGCCCCGGAAAGCCGCCTCGGCGACCGCGTCGGGCGTGCCCACGAAGGTGTAGACCGTCCGGTTCGTATCGGCACCGGCGTCGACGTCCAGCAGCCTGACGCCGCTGACACCGGAGATGGCGCGGGCGATCGCGTCGATCACCGAGCGGTCGCGTCCCTCGGAAAAGTTCGGGACGCATTCGACGAGTGGGGACACCGGGGCTCCTTGGTCCGTTCTGATCAGGGGCTATCTGGCGAACAGCTGCCCGGCGATGTCCCGGAAGGCCTTGAACTCGAGCGCGTTGCCGCTCGGGTCCAGCCGGGCACGCAGCACCGCGTTCTCGTTCGAGATCGACCCCTTGCCGTCCCTGATGCCGACGGAGCAGGCGACGGATGCGCTGCGCTGCATGTTTGCTTCCCGGGATAGTACTGCCATCGTAACCGCGCGGCCACACGTCCGGGCAGCGCAGCACCATCCGGTCCTGGATGTCCGCACACCCGGCGGCCGCTTCCGGGGGCAGGTTCGCGTACCGGCCACTCAGCGGCTTGATGTTGTGCACCGAGATCACCGGCGTGGACCGCATGCGCGCGTTCAGCGGCGAGCTCACGGTGCGCCTCAACGACCAGCGCATCCCGCTCGAGGACGCCATGGAAGTGCCCCCGGGGTTGCGCGGCTACGTCCAGCTCGCGCTCGACCAGCCGGTCATAAATGCCTTCTTCACGCTGGAGCAGGGTCCATTTGACCTGGTGCCGGTGATCTAGGCGCGTTTCAAACCCGCACAGCCCCTGACCCGCGCCGGCATGGTCCGATCGGACCAGTCGCAGACGCGGCACGCAGGCGCAAACGGCGCGATCGCGCGGCCACCATGACGGTGCCAATCAGCCCAGGAGCACAGGGTGACGAGCACCGAAGCCGCCGGCGGACTGCGGATCTTCACGACATGCCCGCCGTCCGCGCTGGCCTACACGGGCACCGGCATGCGGCGGCTCCAGCAAATCGCGAACTGGAGCGAAGCCGCGGGCTGCGAGGGCATCCTCGTATTCACCGACAACAGCCAGCTGGATCCCTGGCTGGTCTCGCAGGCGATCATCACCGGCACCAAGCGCCTGTGCCCGCTGGTGGCCGTGCAACCGGCCTACATGCACCCCTATACGGTCGCCAAGCTGATCACGACGATGGCCTCGCTCCACGGGCGACGGGTGCATCTCAACATGGTGGCGGGCGGGTTCAAGAACGACCTCGAGGCGCTCGACGACCGGACGCCGCATGACGATCGCTACCTGCGCCTGGTCGAGTACACGACCATCATCCAGCGGCTCGTGGCGTCGCGCGAGCCGCTGACCTTCGAGGGCCGGTACTACCGCGTGAAGAACCTCAGGCTGACTCCTCCGCTGGCCGAGACGTTGCGCCCGGACGTGTTCGTCTCGGGATCGTCGGAATCCGGGATGGCGGCGGCGCGTGAGCTGGGCGCGGTGGCGGTCGAGTACCCGAAACCCGCCGGCGAGTACGCCGGCACCCGCGCCGACCGGCAGCGCAGCGGCCTGCGCATCGGCATCATTGCGCGCGAGCGCGACGCGAAAGCCTGGGCCATGGCCCGCGCCCGGTTCCCGGAGGACCGCAAGGGCCAGCTGGCGCACCAGCTGGCGATGCAGGTATCCGATTCCCGCTGGCACCGCCAGATGTCCACGCTCGCGACCACCGCCGGGTCCGGTGAGCACCCGTACTGGCTGGTGCCGTTCCAGAACTACAAGGCCATGTGTCCCTACCTGGTCGGCAGCTACGATCGGGTCGCGGACGAGCTGATCCGCTACGTGGAAAGCGGATTCCGCACCTTCATCCTCGATGAACCGGCGAGCGCCGACGAGATCAAGCATACCGGTGTCACCTTCGAGCGCGTGATGGCGCGCTGCGCCGCCGCATGAGCGAACTGCTGCAGCACGGCGTGACCGCGCGGGCCCTGGCCGCACCGGAGGCGATCGCGATCGTCGGTGACGGGCTGCGGATGAGCTACGGCGCGCTGGAGGCGGGCAGCAACCGGCTCGCCCGGCTGCTGGCGGCGGCCGGCTGCCGGCGTGGCGATCGGGTGGCGATCCTGATGCCGAAGCAGCCGGCAGCGATCGTCGCGATGATCGCGGCGCTCAAGGCGGGCGCCGCGTACGTGCCGCTCGACCCGTCGGAGCCCGCGGCCCGGCTGGCCCGCATGCTGGCCGTGGCCGATTGCCGTTGCGTGCTGGCCACGGCGCCGGCCGGCGCCGCGCTGCGTGACGCTCTGGCAGCGGCACAACTGCGCCACCCACCGGCCATCGGCTGGCTCGACGAGGACACGGACGCCGATGACGGTCTCGAGGTCGCATTCCGGCCGCGCGACCTGCTGGCCTTCGTCGCGGAACCCGCGCCGGCCGCCGGCGATCCGGCGGACGTCGCACACATCCTGTTCACGTCGGGGTCCACCGGTTTGCCGAAGGGCGTCATGATCACGCACGCGAGCGTGCTCGCCTTCCTGCGCTGGGCCGGGCGCCATTTCGGTGCGGGCCGCGGCGACCGCATCGCGCAGCATGCGCCGCTGCGCTTCGATCTCTCCACCTTCGACGTCTTCGGGGCGCTGCGGTCCGGCGCCGAGCTGCACCTGGTGCCGCCCGAGTTGAACCTGCAACCGGGGCGGCTCGCCGGATTCCTGCGCGACTCGGGCATCACGCGCTGGCTCGCGGTGCCGTCGACGCTCGGGTTGATGGCGCGCTTCGACGTGATCGCACCGGGCGACTTTCCGGCCTTGCGCGACCTCATGTTCGCCGGCGAGGTGCTGCCGGTGCCGACGCTGGAGCACTGGATGCGCCGCTTGCCGCACGTGCGGTTCACCAACCTCTATGGCCCGACCGAGACCACGATCGCCAGCAGCCACTACACGGTGCCGGCCTGCCCCGACGCCGGCGCGGAGCCGATCCCGATCGGCACGCCCTGCGACGGCGAGGATCTGTGGATACTGGACTCGCGCAGGCGGCCGGTTCCCGACGGCAGGACCGGAGACATCTATGTAAGCGGTGCCGGGCTGAGTCCGGGCTACTGGCGGGACCCGGTGCGGACGCGGCGCAGCTTCCTGGACGGGCGCGATGCGCGCGGCCGGCCGCTGCGCATCTATCGCACCGGCGACCGCGGCTGGCGGGACGCGGACGGCCTGTTCCATTTCGCCGGCCGTGCCGATTCCCAGGTCAAGTGCCGCGGCTACCGGATCGAGCTCGGGGAGATCGAGCGCGCGCTGCATGCACTGCCGATCGTCAGGCATTGCGCGGTCGTCGCGATCCCGTCCTCGGGCTTCGAGGGATCGCTGATCTGCTGCGCCTACGTGCCGGCCGAGGGCGCCGACGGTTCCCCGCTGGCCCTGCGGTCCGCGCTGGCCGGCCGGCTTCCGGCCTACATGCTGCCGGCGCGCTGGAAGCGATGGCGGGAGCTGCCGCTCAACCCCAATGGCAAGTGCGACCGCAGGCGTCTGCAGCAGGAGTTCCAGCAGGCCGAAGCGACGCCGGCGCGCGCTGCGCCCGGCCGCACGCGACCGGCCGCGCCCCCCGCGCGCCGCAGAGCCAGACGCAGGAGCAGACCTTGACCGACCCGACGCCGATCATCAAGAAGCTCGGCACCCTGTTCGCCGACACCTTCCACATCGCCGTTCCGTCCGCGCAGACCGACCTGCTGGACTCCGGAATCCTGGATTCCTTCCAGATGGTCGAACTCGTGTTCCAGCTGGAGCAGCACTTCGGCTTGCGCGTGGACATCGACCGGATCGACCTCGAGAACCTGCGAACGCTAGAGCGCATCGCGGGCCTCGTCGCCGCCGGTAACGGAGCGGCCCGCCGGGCCGCCGCCGGGACGTCCGGCAACGGCCACGCCTGACGGCGCGGCGGCCGGGGTCGCCGTGAACCGGACTCCAGCGGCAGGACCGGATCTGCCACCGGCGGCGCAGCCGAGGCTGCCCGCGCCGGCGGCGTTCCAGGCGCTCGCGCTCGCGGCGTTCGCGGGCGTCGTCGTCGCCGTCGCCGGCACCGCCGCCGGGACGCGCGCCATCTACTACCTCGCGATCCTGGGCGCCATCGCGATCGGCGGCCTGGTCGCCCTGACGCGCCGCGAGCCGCTGCGGTTCGCGTTCCTGTCGCTGCTCGCGGTGCTGCCCATGGTCGAAGCTCCGGTCCCGCCCGGCCGGATGGGCATGAACGTCTTCGATGCGACCCTGCTCGCGATTGCGATGGTACTGGTCGCGAGGCGGTTCGCAGTGCGCCAGCCCGACCGGTTGCCGCTGTTCCCCTCGCGCTCGTTCGCCTGGGCCTGGCTGCTGCTCACGGTCTGCGCGATCGTCTCGCGATCTCCGGCGGACTCGGCGCTGGCGCTGCTGGCGGCCGTCGCGGTCTACACATTCTTTCTGTGCTCGCTGCAGGAGTTGCGGCGCCCGGACGGCTTCGGGCGGCTGGCGGCGATCTGGGCGGCGGCCACGATCGTGGTGTCGCTGGGCCTCTTCATCGACCACTTCTTCCATGTCAACCTGAGCTTCAGGGGCGGCAACCTGAACCAGCTCACTCATCTCTCCGGCCGGGAGGTGTGGCGAGCGGGCGGCTTCTTCCAGGACCCGCAGAAGGCGGGCGCCTTCCTGGCGTCGATGATCGCCTTCCTCGCGGTGCTCGCGGCTCGCGGCCGGTTCCCGGGCTGGCCCATGCGGCTCCTGTTGTGGTGCGCCGTCGCAGCGGGCATCGCGGCGCTGTTCACGACCATCGCGCGCGGCGCGATAGTCGCCTGTCTCGCGGTCACGGCGCTGTCGCTGTTCGCCTTCAATCGCTGGCACCCGGCCGCGAAGATGCTGGCGGCAGCGGCGTTCGCGACGGCGCTGCTGGCCGCGGCCCTCGTGCCGGCTGACGCCTGGCTGGACCTGCTGCCCGCGGACGTGGCGGCGCGCTTCGCCCATGTGGAAGAGGAGTTCCGCATCCGGCTGATGATCTGGTTCGACACCTGGGACATGTTCGCGAGCCATCCGCTGACCGGCGTCGGCCCCGGCGCATTCCAGTCCTACCTGCTCGAGACGCGCCCCGGGATGAGCGGCTACTACGGCATCGGCGCGGCCGCAGGCGTGCCGTACGTCCCGGAGCAGCCGGAGAACGGCTACCTCACGGTCCTTTATGAAGGCGGGCTCCTGGGTTCCGCGGCGGCGCTGCTGGTCGCGGGCGCCGCGCTGCGTCGCGCCGCCCGCGTGCTGGCCGGCGGCCCGGGCGTTGTGCAGGCCAGGACCGAGACGATCGCCGCGCTCGCGGGCCTCGCCACTTTCTGCATCACGTTCACGACGCTGTTCACGGCGGGCGACTCGCGCATCGCGGCGCTGCTGATGTTCCTGCTCGCGGTCATCTGGCGTCACGCGACGCCGGCGGACGCGCCCGCGCAGCCATGCATGCGCGCGTGACGGTGCCTGCCGCCCCGCTGGAGCGCGAACTGCAGTCGGGCGGGCTGCGGCGCCTGCTCGGCCGTGCTTCGCTGGTCGGCGCCGGGACCCTCTGCCAGCAGGGACTGTCGTTCGCATCCGGGCTCGTCGTCGCGAGGGTGCTGGGCGCCGCCGACTACGGCATGTTCAATCTGGCGCGCAACCTCGCCGACCTGGCGGGCGTCATCACGCGCCTCGGCCTCGACATCGGCCTGCAGCGCCACCTGGGGGAGGACGCCGGCCCCGGCGCGCGCGCAGCGCAGGCCGCGGTGCTCGCCCGGGTCCGGCTGCTGGCGGGCGGATTCGCACTGCTGCCGGCGCTGCTGGTGCTGCTCGGCGCCGGTGCGGCGCTCGAGTCCGGCGTCTATCGCTATGAGCGGTTCGCGGAAGCGCTGCTCTGCCTGCTGCTCGTGCTGCCGTTCGCGACCGATCTCGCGGTGCTCGGTGGCGCGTACCGCGGCGTCCTCAGGCTGGCGCCGCCGGTGCTGGCGGAGTACTTCCTGCTGCCAGCGCTGCGTCTTGCCGCCATCGTCGCGCTGTTCCTGGCGGGCTGGCGGCTGTGGGCGGTGGTTGCGGGCTCGATGCTCGCCACCGCGCTCGCGTCGCTCGTGCTCGCCGCGCGCGCGCGGCGCGATTTTCCGGTCGGCGCAGTTGCGCCGGGCGGGAGCTGGCGGGACGCCTGGCGCGTCGTGCGCTACTCGAGCGTGCTGTCGGCGGCGGTGCTCGTGACCACGCTCGCCGCGGGCATCGACCTGCTGCTGCTCGGCCATTTCGCCGGCGCCGAGGAGACCGGCCAGTACGCCCTGGCCAGGACGCTGCTGCTGCTGGTCGGTGTCATCGGCGTGGCTTTCGGCCAGGGGCTGGGTGCGCAAGTGGCGCAGCACCATGCGCGTGGCGATCCGCAGGCGGTCGCCGCGGTCGTGTCCCTGACGGTGCGCTGGATCGCGCTGGTCACCGCGCCCGTGTATGCACTGTTCCTGTTCTGGGGAGCGTCGGCTGTGAGCCTGTTCGGCCCGACATTCGCCCTGCCGCAGTCCGTGGTCGTCTGGCTGGCGTCGGCCCAGTACCTGGTCTCCATCCTGGGGCCCGCGGGCTGGATCCTGTCGATGACCGGGCGCCATTGCGCCGAACTCGCGATCCTGTCGGCGGGACTGCTCGTGTCGCTGCTGGGCGGCTGGTTCGCCATCCCGGCCTTCGGCCAGCTTGGTGCCGCGGTATCCACCTGCATCGGGATCGCGGTCGCGACGGCGGGCCGCGTGCTGATCGCGCGCCGCGTGCTCGGACGACTGCCATTCGGGGGCGATGTCGCCGTCGCGACGGCCGTCGCGGTCGCGCTCGCCGCGCTCGCGGCGGCGCTCACCGCGCCGCTGCCCTGGCCTGGGCCGGTGCGCGCAGCCGCGGGCGCGGGCGCCTTCCTGCTCCTGTACGGCGCCATCGCGTGGCGCCTGCTGCTGCAGCCCCGCGAACGGCTGCAGCTGCGCGGCGTCTGGGACTCCGTGACCGCGCGGCTCGCGGGCGCAACGCCATGACCGGCGCGCGCCCGCGCGACGACGTCGGCGTGGTCGCGATCGGCCGCAACGAAGGCGAGCGCCTTGCCGCCTGCCTCGCGGCGGTGGCCGGCTCCGCGGGACAGGTCGTGTACGTGGACTCGGGTTCGACCGACGGCTCGATCGGCCGCGCGGACGCGATGGGCGTGGTCGTCGTCGAGCTGGACCGGCGCATGCCGTACTCGGCGGCGCGCGCGCGCAACGCCGGATTCCGTCGCTGGCGGCAGCTCGCCCCGCACGGGCGCTACCTGCAGTTCGCCGACGGCGACTGCGAGATGGCCGCCGGCTGGCTGGAGAGGGCGGCCGCGTTCCTCGACGCGCATCCGGACGTCGCCGTCGTGTACGGCCGGCTGCGCGAACGCCATCCGGACAGGTCCGTGTACAACCTGCTGCGCGACATGGAACACGACGTGCCGGTCGGCCTGGCGCGCGGTTGTGGCGGCAATGCAATGATGCGGGCCGACGCATTCGAGGCCGTGGGCGGATATCGCGACGACCTGATCTGCGGCGAGGAGCCGGAACTCTGCATCCGGCTGCGCGCGGCGGGCTGGAGGGTCTGGCATCTCGACGCGCCGATGGCGATGCACGACGCCGCCATGACCCGCTTCAGCCAATGGTGGCGCCGGGCCGTGCGCGCCGGTTACGGCGTCGCGCTCGGCGCCGACCTGCACGGCGGCCCGCCCGAGTACCACAGCATGCGCGAGTGGTACCGGACCTGGGTGTGGGGCCTCGGTATCCCGGGCGCGGCCGCGGCGCTTGCACTGTGGTCGCTGCCGGCGGCGCTGGTACTGCTCGCGGCCTATCCGCTGCAGGTGTTCCGGATCGCGATGCTGGGGCAACGGCGCGCGCGCGCGAACTGGTGGCGCGCGCTGTTCCTGGTGCTGTCGCTGTTTCCGGGCGTGCTCGGGCAGCTCAAGTACCTGGTGCACCGGCTGCTGCGCCGCCAGTCGCGGCTGATCGAGTACAAGTGATGTCCCCGCCCGCGCCGCACCCGCCGATCCGGATCGGCGTCCTGCTCGATGCGCGGCGCCAGGAGGGCTGGACCGCCGAGGCCATTCGGCATGCGCTCGCCGTGCCGGGCGCGTCCCTGCACGCCGTGGCCCTGCTCCGCAATGCCGCGCCGCGCCGTGCCGCGCGCCTGTTCTCGCTGGTGGACGGGCTCGATCGGCGCGCGCGGTGCCGCGGCGAACCGCTGTTCGCGCGCGTGGACGCGACCGCCGGCCTCGCCGCGCCGGTGCTCGCCGTGCGGGCGGCCGGCGGCGAGGGTGGCTGGACCCTGGACGCGGCCTCCGCGGCGCGCCTGCGCGACTGCGACGTGGACGTCTGGCTCTGCTTCACGCGCCGGCCCGCCGCCCGCCCGCTGCCGCGCATCGCGCGCCGCGGCGTCTGGAGTCTCGAGATCGGCAACGGCACGCCGGCCGCCAGCGCCTGGGCGGGTGCGGCGGAGATCATCGCCTCGACTCCGGTCACCATGGTCGCGGTCGTGGATTACATGCGGGCGCCGGGCGCGGATCTCTACCGCAGCTTCGGCGCGACGATCGGGAGCTCCGTGCGCCGCAACCGGCTGCGCGCACTGTGCAAGGGTCTGCGGCTGTTCGCGCGCCTGCTGCCGGGACTCGCCCGCGACGGCGACGGCTGGAGCCCGCCCGCGGGCGCATCGGTGCCGCCGCCGGCGCCGTACCCGGCCCGCTCCCGGCCGACGCCGGCGGCGGTGATGCGTCTGTGCAGCCGCATCGCCGCGACGGTGTCCGCCAATCGCTGGGCGCGATTGCGCTGGCGCGAGCAGTGGCGCATCGCATACTGCTTCTTCGACGGCTGCGGCGGGGCGGCCCGGTGGCGCTACCTGGTCCCGCCGCCGGACCGCCTGTGGGCGGACCCGTTCGTCGCCGAGGAAGCGGGCCGTCACTTCATCTTCTTCGAGGAACTGGCCGGCGCCTCGGGCCGCGGCCGCATCATGGCGGCCGAGGTGTCCGAACGCGGCGGGCCGGGGCCGGTGGTGCCCGTGCTGGAGCGGCCGTACCACCTGTCCTATCCGTTCCTGTTCCGCTGGAATGGCGCGCACTACATGCTGCCCGAGACCGGAGAAAACCACTCGGTCGAACTCTATCGCTGCGAGCGGCTGCCGGGTCCGTGGCGCCTCGAGCGCGTGCTGCTGCGGGACATCTTTGCCGTCGACGCGACCCTGTGCGAAGCCGCCGGCCGCTGGTGGATGTTCGTCAACGTGGCGGAGCCGGGCGCCGACTGCAACGACGAGCTGCACCTGTACTGGAGCGCCGTGCCCGTCGGTCCCTGGACCGCGCATGCCGCGAATCCGGTCGTTACCGACGTGCGGCGCGCGCGCGGCGCGGGCCCGCTGTTCACCGGCAACGGCGCGCTGTTCAGGCCGAGCCAGGATTCCTCGCGGGTGTACGGCGAGGCGGTCATCGTCAACCAGGTCGAGGTGCTGAACGAGCGCGAGTACCGGGAGTCGCCGGTGGTGCGGATCCGGCCGGGTTCGCAGGGCGGCGTGCGCTGCATCCACACCTTCGGTGGCAGCGGCCGGGTCGGGGTCATGGACCTGCTGGTGCGGCATCGGCGCTGGTGAAGGTGCCGAGCACGGTGGCGTGGTCGCGCCGGCGCAGCCGCCGCCAGGCCGTGCGCGCCGCCACCGCCAGCCCGTCGCGCCAGTAGTCGGCGGCCGAGGCATACGCGGTCACGCTCCAGACTTCGCGGATCACGTTCGCAAAGCGCAGCTTGAACGGCTCGGCGCCGACCGTGAAGTCGAACTCCTCGAGGCCGCGCTCGATCGCGTCCTCCAGCAGGTGCTTGATCAGCACCTCGCCCGGCGAGCGTGCGGCGAGGCCGATCTCGAATGCCGGCTTGTACCAGAAGAACCGGCGCCGGTACTCGAACCCGAAGTGGAACGCCACCGGCTCGCCCTCGAACAGCATCGCGTCGAAGCGCAGCCAGCCGCGTGGCATGAGCCTGCGCACCAGGGCGCGATAGAACTCGCGCTGCTGCGGGTCGAGGAACAGGCTCGGCGAGCCGGAGCCGGCCCAGCGGCCGACATGCTGCTCGAAGAACCGGTCGAGATAGCCGAGCACGCCCGCCTCGTCGGCGGGGCGGTCGAAGCGAAGCTCGCCGGCGCGGCGGAAGCGGTGCGCGTGGCGCCGCAGGCTCTGCTTGTTCGCGGCGCGGCGGTCGGCCGCCGCGTCGCCGAGGCGCCTTGCCGGCGCCAGCTGCTCCACGCGTGCCCGCGCGGGCCTGCCGAGCGCGGAGAAGTATTCGAGCAGGCGCGCACGGTTCGGCGAATGCACGGGCAGGTGCGCGAGCTCGACGCGGTCGAACGGGCCTGCGGCGGTGCCGGCGCAGTCGAGCAGCGCGCCGACGGCCGCGGGACAGTCGGGGTCGACGATGAGATCGCAGTAGTCCGATGCGTGGTTGGCGCTGCCGAGGAACTGCAGCCGGTTCCCGCTGGCGACCAGCGGTGCGATGCCGACCAGGCGCGTACCCGCATGCGCCACGGCGACGAGCAGCCTGCGCCCGGCGCCGAAGGCATCCCACCAGGCGCGCTGCCACGGCAGCGTCTGGAACACGCTGCCGCCGCCGGCGCGATCGAGCAGCCGGTCCCAGGACTCCTCGAGGTCCGGAATGTCGTTCCAGTCCGGGAGAAGACGGGCCCGGATCGGCGCGCGGGCGCGACATGCGGCCACCGAATCCATGGGCAGTTCCTCCGCCAGTCCATCGAATCCAGGTCCCGAGGCTAGCCGGCGGAGGGTCCGGCAGCGCATCTCGACCGTGGGCCGAATGGACCATGCCGGCGCGCCGCCCGGGGTGCAAATGCGGCAGGCGCCGTCCGTAGCCTGCCGGTGGGCGTGGCCCTGTCCGCGGAGGTGGTGGTGACGGCAGTCCGGGAGTTTGCCGAAAAGGACATCCCCGCGGCCGCGGAGCTGCTGGTGCGCGTCTCGCCGGAGCACGGCTGGCGGCGGCACGACGACTGCGAGTCCTACATCCACGAGATGCTGTTCGCCAGTCCCTGGCGGGAACTCGACGTGCCCTCGTGGGTCGCCACGCGCGGCGGAACGCTGGCGGGCTTTTATGCGGTGATGCCGCGGCCGATGTCGCTGTACGGAAGGCCGGTGCGCGCCGCGGTCGGATGCCAGATCTCGGTTGCGCCCGAGTTCCGCCACAGCCTGGCAACCCTGCAGCTCGTCCAGGCCTGCCTGCGCGGCCCGCAGCAGCTGACGATCGCCGACAATGCCCACGACCGTTCGCGCCGCATGTGGATCGGGCTCGGCGGCTCCGTGCCGGCGCTGTACGGCCTCAACTGGATCCGGCCGCTGCATCCCGCGCAGTTTGCACTCGCCCTGCTCGCGGGGCGCGGCCGCATCGGTGCGCCGCTCGCGCGGCTGTCGTGGCCGCTCGCGGCGCTGGCGGACCGCAGGCTGGCGCGACCCGCGGACGAGCCCGTCGATCCCGCGGCGGCAGCGCTGGCCGAGGAGGACCTGGATGCCGCCACGATGCTGGCGGAGTTCGAATCCATGGCGGGTGGCCGTGCGCTGCGACCGGACTACGGGCGCGAGGCGCTGGAGTGGCTGTTGCGGCAGGTCGGCAGCCATGGCGGACTCGGGCGGCTGCGGGCCCGCGGCCTGCGCGACGGTGACGGCCGCCTGGCGGGCTGGTACCTCTATTACGTGCGCCGCGGTGGCATCGGCGAGGTGTTGCAGGTCGCCGCCAGCAAGGGCCGCTACGGCAGCGTGCTCGACCGGCTGCTGCAGGACGCCGCGCGCCATGGCGCCGCCGGGCTGCGTGGGCGGCTGGATCCGCGCCGCATCGACGAGCACGCGTCGCGCCGCTGCTGGTTCGCGCGCGAGGGGCGCTGCACGCTGGTGCATTCGCGCGAACCCGGCGTGCTCGACGCATTCCGCCGCGGCGAGGCGTTCCTGAGCCGGATGGAGGGCGAATGGTGGACGCGCTTCATCAGTGGATGACCCGGTGCGGATGCCGCGGCCGGTGCTGACCGTCGACGCGCTGTGCGGGCCGGGTGCGCTGGCCGCGGTGGCGGGCGACTGGTGCGAGCTCGCCGCGGCACGCGCACCCGGCCCCTTCTACCGCTGGTACGGCTGGTGGAAGTGCTGCGTCGCGATCCTGGAGCCCGACCCGGGCGCAGTGACGTTTTTCGTGGTGCGGCAGGACTCCCGGCCGCTGGCCATCGTCCCCCTCAGGCTGGAAACGGACGGCGGTGCGGGCCTGGGCGCGCAGGTCTGGCGCCTGCCGCGTCACCCGCACGTGCCGCTCGCGGACCTCCCCTGCGTTGAAGACGCCGACGCCGACGAGCTGCTGGCGGCGCTGCTGCCGGCACTCGCCCTGCACGCGGGCCGCGCCTGGGACGCGCTCGTGCTGGAGCCGATTCCCGCGCAGTCGCCGCTGTCGCGCATTGGCGCGGTGCCGGGCACGCGCCATTGTCGCACCACGGTCAAGACCTGCGAGGAAATTCCGACCTGTGCGCGCGTGGAGGATCACCAGTCGCGGCTCTCGGCGAATTTCCGCTCCAACCTCAGGAAGGCGCGCAACAAGCTGCTGCGCGAGCCCGCGGTCGAATTCGGCTCGGCGCGGCAGCCCGGGGAGATCGACGCCGCGCTCGATGAGTTCGTGCAACTCGAGGCTTCGGGCTGGAAAGGACGCGCGGGCACCGCGATCGCGCAGGACGTCCGCCTGCGCGCGTTCTATCGCGGGCTGGCGCGGGAACTCGGACCGCAGGGGCGCGTCGTCGTCAACACGCTGCGGGTCGCCGGGCGCCTGATCGCGGGCCAGTTCTGCCTGCAGGGCGACGACACCCTGTACGTGCTGAAGCTCGCCTACGACGAGACCTGGTCGCGCGTTGCGCCCGGCAACATGCTGCTCGAGCACCTGGTCCTGAACGGCGGCGCCGACGGCATTCACCGCATCAACCTGGTCGGCAATCCGCAGTGGCTCCGCGACTGGCAGCCGGCGTCCCAGGACGTGCATTGCCACTGGGTGACGAATGGATCCCTGCGGGGGCGCGCGCTGGCGGGCCTGTTAGACGCCAGGCGGCGGCTGCGGCCGTTCGTTCGCCGGGTGCTCGGACGCGACGCCGCCGGGCGTGGAAGCCGGCGCTGAGCGATCGGCCTCGCGCCGCGGCGGCAGCGGCGCGGACTCGAGGTACTTGCGCAGCGCGCCGAGCATCATCGGCCGGAATCTCGTCCGGCACTTCACGGCGACCGCTCGCAGGACCACCAATGCGTGGTCGCCGGCTGAATCGTGGATCTCGTCGACCAGGCATTCGAAGTGCGCGGGAAACACGCCGAGCACCGGCGCGGAGGTCACCCCGTCGACGTACGATTCGCCGTTGATGCGGCCGTCCCCGGCCTCGGTCGGGCAGGCGAATCTCCGTGCCAGCTCCAGCTGTCCGTGTCCCGCGACGTGCAGCGTTGCCGCGCAGCTCTGCGCCAGGCAGCGGAACACGTTGCTGTTGCGGCCGAGCGCCACGGTGAACAGCAGCGGCTTGAAAGACGTCTGCATCGCCCAGGCGACAGTGGCGGCGCCGAAACGGTCCCCGTCCCGCGCGGTCAGCACGTATACGCCCGCCGTCAGCCGGGACAGTGCGCGACGCCTGGCCTCGGTGTCCATGGCGGAGTGGCTCAATGCGGCGCGGCGCCGGCCGGGCGGGGCACCGGCCCGGCTTCGGCCATGCCGTCGCGCGGGCGGCGCCCGCGCTCCGGATGCCGGTACTCCAGTTCGCGATGCTCGCCGGCGAGCAGGTCGAACAGCAGGCGGTCGTAGACCTGCCCGTCCATGCGGTGACACTGGCGCAGACGCCCGACGAAGCGGAAGTTCAGCCGCTCGATCAGCCGTACCGACGGATTGTGCTCCACGGCCCAGGTATTCACGACCCGCAGGCCGAGTTCCCCGAATGCGTGTGTCAGGAACCTGGAGCCGGCGAAGGTCGCGTAGCCGCGGCTGCGGAAGGATTTGTCTCCGGTCACGCCCCAGAGCGTGGCGGTTCCGGCGTGGCGGTTCACGTCGTTGAGGCCGACGATGCCCACCGGGTCGTCGCCAGGTCCGGCCGTATAGATCCTGAGGCAATGCGTCTCGCGCTGCGTCATCACCCGCAGCAGCGCCGGCGTCACGATCTGCCGCCCGCCGCCGAAGTCCAGCCAGCGGTAGTTCTCCTCCTGCGCCAGCCAGACGGCCGCGAGCTCCAGCAGACCCGGCGAATCAAGTGGCAGCAGTTTCACGGGCCGCGGCCCTCAGGTCGTCGCGCAGTGCGGCGTAGGCGGCCAGCAGCTGCGGTGCCTGGTGATGCCAGGCGAGCTCCTCGAGCACGCGCCGGCGCCCGTACGCGCCCATGCGCGAGCGTCGTCCCGCGTCGTCCAGCAGCGCGACCAGCTGCTCCGCGAAGTCGGCGACGTCGTTGCGGAGCGCGTACAGCGATGCGTCCCGCGCCGACCGGCGGCCTTCATGCAGGTCGAACTGGACGATCGGCTTGCCGAGCGCCATGTACTCCAGGATCTTGTTCATCGTGGACTTGTCGTTCATGTCGTTGGCCGGATCCGGGTTGACGCAGACATCCGCCGTGTTCAGTACCGCGAGCAGCCGGTCGTCCGGGACGCGGCCGGTGAAGGTCACGTACTCGGCGATGCCGAGGCGCTCGGCGAGCCGCTTCATCTGCTCGAGCGCGGTGCCGCCGCCGACGATCGCGAACTGGACGTCCCGGCGCCCCAGCCGCTGCACCACGTGGCGCACCACGAACAGCAGGAGGTCGATGCCTTCCTGCGGGCCGATGACGCCCACGTAGCCGACCAGGTGACGGCGGCCGCGGCGCCACCGGAGCTCGGGCGGCCGGACCTGCATGCGCGCGAGGCTCGGTCCGCTGCGCACCACGAATACGCGTGATGGCGGCACCCGGCCGCGCCCGATCGCGATCTCGCGATAGGACTCGTTGCTCGCGATCACCACGTCCGCGCTCCTGAAACTGAGGCGCTCGAGCACCAGCAGCGCGCGGTGCCAGGGGCCCCGCCGGTTGAACTTGGCCTGGTACAGTTCGGGACAGAGGTCGTGGTGATCGAAGACGAATCGCTTGCCGAACGGCCGGAACAGCGCGCCGATCAGGAACAACAGGTCCGGCGGGTTGCAGGCGTGGATCACGTCGACGCCGCGCGTCGCGGCGACGCGCACGGCGAGCGCGAGGGTCGCGACCAGCGCCGTGGCGTACTCCAGCAGGTAGCCGACCGCGCCCGACCCCTCGAATGGCTGCCGGTAGCGGTACACGTGGATGCCATCCACCACGGTGTGGCCGCGCGGATAACCGGGCGCCGCGGGGGAGATGACGGAAACCTCGTAGCCCGCGTCCCTGAGCGTCCCGGCTTCCTGCCAGACCCTGCGGTCGAAAGGCACCGGGAGGTTCTCGACCAGCACGAGCACGCGCCCGCCCGCGCCTGCACCGCGGCTTGCAGCGGTGCCCCCGATCACCAGCAGATGCCCTCGTACACGCCGGCGACGCTGCGTTCCGGGGACACGCGTACCAGGTCGATCACGGTCTGGCGGTCGTTGACCTGCCTCAGCACGTCGCCGAACTCGGGCGCAGCGTTGCCGATCACGATCGTGTCGCCGTGCATCAGGACCGGCTCGATGCACTCGACCATGAGGCTCGCGATATGCGGGATACGGTCGAGGATGAACTCGCGGTTGGTGCCGCCGATGCGCGCGATGTTCACGTTCTGGTCGTACACCCGCAGGTCGAAACCCTTGCCGATCAGGCGCTCGACGAGCTCGACGACCGGGCTGCCGCGCAGGTCGTCGGTGCCCGCCTTGAAGCTCAGGCCGAGCACGCCGACCTTGCGGTTGCCGGCGGCGATCACCGCCTGGATCCCGCGCGCGAGCTGCAGCTCGTTGCTCGGCAGGATCGCGTCCAGGATCGGCAGCGTCTGGTCGAGGGCGCGGGCCCGCACCAGCAGCGCGCGCAGGTCCTTGGGCAGGCAGGTGCCGCCGAAGGCGAAGCCCGGTTTCAGGTAGTTCGGGGAGATGTTCAGCTTGGTGTCCTGGCAGAAGATGTCCATGACGCGGTGCCCGTCGATCCCGAGTGACTTGCACAGGTTCCCGATCTCGTTCGCGAATCCCACTTTCAGCGCGTGCCAGGCATTGTCCGTGTACTTCGCCATCTCGGCGGTCTCGAGATCGGTGCGGATCTGCGGCCCCGGCAGGTGCGAGTAGAGGCTCGCGAGCAGCGCGCCGCTCGCGCGGTTCAGTTCGCCGATCACCGTCTTGGGCGGACTCAGGAAGTCCTGGACGGCGCTGCCCTCGCGCAGGAACTCCGGGTTGTAGCAGACGCCGAAATCGGTTCCCGCCAGGCTGGCGGAATTGGCCTGCAGCGCCGGAATCACGATGTCCCGCGTCGTTCCCGGCAGCAGCGTGCTGCGCACGACGACCACCTGCGCGCTGTCGCCGCCCTGCAATCCGCCGCCGATGTCCTCGCACACGCGCCGCAGCTGGTTCAGGTCCTGCCGGCCGCTGGCGAGCCCCGGCGTACCGACGCAGATCATGACCAGGTCGGCTCCCGCGACCACGGCGCGCGCCTGGGTCGTCGCGGACAGCCGTCCGGCGGCCACCTGCTCGCGGATGATGGCTCCGATCTCGGGCTCGACGATCGGCGAGCGACCGGCGTTGACCAGGTCCGCCTTGTGGGGGTCGATGTCGACGCCGATCACCTGGTGACCCCATCGCGCCAGGCAGCCTGCGACCACCGTGCCCACGTATCCGAGCCCGAACACGCAGATCTTCATGCACGCCAGCTTGCGGGAGCGCGCCGGTCCGCTCTTCGGTCGCCGCGACCCGCATGGCGTAGTCCGACCGGGTCAGGCGTGCAGCTCGCAGCACAGCCGGCAGCTGCCGGCAATCCGCGCGCGCCACACGATGGTATGGGTCGGCTCCTTCACGCCGTAGCGCCGTGACACCCAGCCGAGGATCGGCGCGGTCTCGCCACGCCGCACCTCGGACCTGGCGCCGGGCAGGACCGGCAGTCGCAGCTCCACGGCGACGCCGTCCCGCGACAGCCGGAAGCCGCCCGGCAGCCGCTCGATGGCGCATGCCTCGGAGCAGTGGAAGTGCAGCGCCACCTCATGCGCGCCGCTCGTCTGCAGCAGGTCGTCGATGCGGATGCGCCGCGCGCGCTTGTCCAGCAGGATCCGGCGCCGGTGCAGCACCGGGTCCGCCAGCCGCGCATAGCCGTCGTGCGACGCATCCAGGAGATCCGCGTCCTCGCCGCTGCGCCACTGGTGCAGGGTCGTGGCCGCTTTGCGCAGCCACAGGAAATTGCCGCCCTGCTCGGACTGGTCCAGGCCGTCCACGCAGAGCGTGTTGTGCGCGCGGGTGCCGCGGAAGTAGCGCCGCCAGGCCGGCTCCGTGTGGTAGGTATAGGTGCCCGGATCGATCAGCACCTCGCGGCCGCCCACCGACAGCGTGAACGAGAGCGCGTCCGCGTGCCCGTGCGCGGCGATCGCCAGGTAACCAAGCGGGCCGGCGTCGGCGACCATGCGGATCTCGCGTTCCGACTCGAAGTCACATCCCAGCACGTACTGGCCGCCGTCGGGAAATGCCTGGCGTGGCGGCGGTCGCGGTTCTGCCGCGAGCGTGGGTGGAACGCGATCGGCGGCGGCGCCGAACAGCCAGCGCGTCTTGTCGTCGACCGGGCCGGCCTTGAGAGCGAGGTCGCCGCGCCCGAACAGCAGGGCCCCGGCGGCGAGCACCGACCGGAAGCGGCAGAAGCCCGGCACGGGCGCGAGACGCACGGCAAAGCCGTCGTCGGAGTCGCCGATCATCGGCACGTTGCCGCCGGCATCCATGATGCTCGCGAGGTAGCCGCACATCGCCTCGATGCGCTCCGTCACCGGTTGCGGGAAGGCAATGCCGGCGGCGCGGCCGGCCAGCAGCGCGAGCAGCAGCAGGTCGAGGCCGAACTGCTGGTACGAAACGGCCTGTTCGCGGTTGACGCCGTCCGGTGCGTTCTGCCGCAGCGTCTCGCGCGCGAGGATGGCCGCCGCCTGCCGGCGCCAGTCCCGCGCTTCCGGCCAGCATGGCCAGGTCACGCCCGCAATGAGGAGTCCCGCGGCCTCGCCGATCAGGTGGTTGTTGGCCGAGGAGTGCAGCGAGAAGTGGCCGCGTACGAAGCGCGCGTGCTGGTGGACCGACTGCAGCCAGCGGCCACGAAAGGCGCCGCCGCCGCTGCCGTCGAACAGCGCAGATCCCGCCCCTCCGAGGAGCTGCCAGGCGATCGCCCAGTTGATCAGCCGGAGCGCCGCTTCCAGCGCGCTGGTCCAGTTCGGTCCCATCCGGTACGGGCAGGCGGCGAACCAGCTCTCGAGGTGCCGGCGCAGCACGGCGGCGTAACGCCGATCGCCGCCCAGGCACCAGGCCTGCGCCAGCGTGACGAGGTGCAGGTGCCGGTTCGGTTCCCACAGGTACTTGATATCGCCGACGAGCCGCGGGTCGCGGTAATCGAGCGCCGTGCCGAACGACAGTGGCGCCTCGATCCCGGTCTTCGGGTCGCGGTTCCAGCGCGGCAGTTCGCCGACGTCGCAGTCGCCGAGCGCCAGCACGTCGAGCCGGCCGCTCGCGATGCGCTCCGCGGCGGCCAGGTACGGCGCGGGGTCCAGGTCCGTCGGCGGCGGCAGCCAATGCGCCACAGCGGCCCCGAGGTCGGGCTGCGGCGCGCGCGCGCGGTCGCGCAGGCCGAGGCGGCCGGCCTGCGTCGCCAGCGCGCGCCACGCGCGATGCGGCACTTCGGCTGGCGTCATGCAGCGCGCGCGGTTCAGCAGCCAGCGCAGCGGCGCCGGTTCAGGCGTACTGTCGATGCCAGATCTCCAGGTTCAGGAGCGTCCACAGCAGTTTCTCGTGGTTGTGCCGGCCGGAGCAGTGCTCGTCGAGGTAGCGGTCGAGGACCGCCCGGTCGTAGTAGCCGCGGGTGCGTGACGCCGCGCCACGCAGGTGATCGAACAGGTAGTCGCGCAGGCTGCCGCGGAACCACTCGTTGACCGGCACGCGGAACCCGATCTTGGGCCGCGTGCGCACGCGCTCCGGGATCAGCCCGCGGGCGGCCTCGCGCAGGATCCACTTGCCGCGCCATCCCCGCACCCGGTAGCGGTCGGGCAGGGCGGAGACGAATTCGGCGAGGCGGTGATCGAGGAAGGGTGCGCGCGCCTCGATGGAAGCCGCCATGGTCATTCGGTCCGCGCGCTCCAGCAGGTTGTCCGGCAGCCAGCTGGTCTGGTCGAAGTGGAGGATGCGCCGCAGCGCTCCGGCATCCGGCGCGGCTTCCTGGGGCGCGGCCGCGCCGGTGGCTGCGCCGCTCACGCGGAAAGCCGCCAGCTGGTCGCGCTCGGCACGGCTCTGCGCGCCGAACCAGCGCGCGTGGCGCTCGCGTTCGTCCTCGATTTCGAGGTTCGCGACCGCGGTCTTGGCCCGGCGGAAGCCGTAGGGCAACGCGCGCACCAGTGGCGCGATCAGGCCGCGGCGCAGCGCGCGCGGCAGCAGGCGATAGCGCGCGGCATGGCGCTCGAGCAGGTGCTTCGGATACCCGGCGAGGATCTCGTCGCTGCCTTCGCCGGTCAGCACCATCTTGACGCTGCGTGCGGCCTCGCAGGCGAGCATGTGCACCGCCACGTCGGACGGCTCCGACACCGGGGCGTCGCGGAAGCGCACCAGCTCCGGCAGCCGTTCGATGACGTCGCGGTGCGAGACGAGGATCTCGTGGTGGTCCGTGCCGAAGCGGCGTGCGACCTCGGCGGCGAACGGCAGCTCGCTGTAGCGGTCCTCGCGGAAGCCGACCGAGAACGTGCTGACGCGCGCCTGGTGCCGGCGCATCAGCGCGACGATGGTGGACGAGTCCAGCCCGCCGGACAGGAATGCGCCGAATGGTGCGTCGCTCACCATCTGGCCGCGCACCGCGTCCTCCAGCAGCGTCAGGAACGCGCGCACCGGGTCGCCGGCCGGTGCCGCGCCGGGGCCGGCATCGCGATCGGGGGCCGACCAGTAGCGCGTCTCGGTGAGCCGCCCGCGCTCCCACACCGCGGTCGTGCCCGGCTGCAACTTGCGGATGTCGCGGAACAGCGTGGCGGGGCCGGGCACGTAGCGGTACAGCAGGTAGTCCCAGATCGCGTCCACGTCGACCGCCGGCGTGATGCCCGGCAGCGTGAGCAGTGCCTTGATCTCGGAGGCGAAGTACAGGCCGCCGTTGCGGTGCATCAGGAACAGCGGCTTCTCGCCGAAACGGTCGCGCGCGAGCACCAGGCGGTCCGCGCGCGAGTCCCATAATGCAAAGGCGAACATGCCGCGCAGTTGCCGCACGGCTCCCGGGCCCCACTGCTGGTAGGCGCGCAGCAGGACTTCGGTGTCGGAGCCGGTCGAGAAGCGATGGCCGCCGGCGGCGAGGGTGTCGCGCAGCTCGCGGAAATTGTAGATCTCGCCGTTGTAGACCAGCGCGAGACCGGTGGCGTCGTCGCGCATCGGCTGGTGCCCGCCGCGCGGGTCGATGATCGCCAGCCGGCGGTGGCCGAGATAGGCCTCGCAGCCGTCGTGGGCGCTGCGGTAATGGTAGCTGCCGTGGTCGTCGGGTCCGCGGTGCGCGATGGCGTCCAGCATCTTCACGAGCGCGCCCACCCGTGGCGCGTCCTCCGCTTCGGCAACCCATCCCGCGATGCCGCACATGCCGCCGCGCCGCCGCTTCCGTCAGCCCGCGAGCGACGGCCAGCCGGTACGCGGATCGCCGAGCTCCTCATAGAGCTCGGCGAAACGGCCGGCGAGACGGTCGATCGAGCAGGACTCGCGAATGCGCTCGTGCGCGGCATCGCCCATGCGCAGGAGCCGGTCGCGGTCGGCGGCGAGGCATCCGAGCACGCGGGCGATGGCGTCCGGATCGCGCGCAGGAACGAACGCGCCATGGACGCCGTCGGTGACCACGTCCGGGATCGCCCCGACCCGCGTGGCGACGACCGGCAGGCCCGCGGCCATGCCCTCGAGCAGCGCGTACGGCAGGCCCTCGGCGTAGCTCGGCAGCACGAACAGGTCGGAGCGGCGGAGCAGCGCCGACTTGGCGGCGCCCGTCACCGGCCCGGCGAACACCACCACGCCGTCGAGGCCGAGTTCCGCGGCCATCCGGCGCAGGCGCGGCTCCTCCGGGCCGCTGCCGGCGATGGTCAGGCGTGGCGGCTCGCCAGCGCGCTTGATGGCCGCGAGCGCCAGCAGCAGGTCCTGCACGCCCTTCTCCCGGACCAGCCGGCCGATGAAGACCAGGCGCAGGGCCGGCGATGCCGCGGCCTCGCGCGGCGGCAGCGGGCCGCAGGCGACCGCGTTCGGCGCGAGCACGATCGGCCGGCCCGGCAGGAAGCGACGGTACGCCTCCAGCTCCGACCGCGCGAGCACGACGATGCGGTCGGCGAGGCCGAGCGCCCGGCGCAGGGCGCTCTCCAGCAGCCAGGTGTGCGAGCAGAACTGCCGGGGCAGGGCGCCGCCGTGCACCTGGTATACCACGCGCGCGCCGCAGGCCCGGGCGATCAGCAGGTACGCCAGGTCGCGCCAGAATGCGCGGGCGTTCAGCGACGTATTCACGTGCACGACCCGCGCCTGCGTGCGGCGGATGGCCGCCGCGAGCGCGAACGGGCTCTTCGCGAGGCGCACGAGCCGGCCGCGGCGCGGCTCGCCGCAGCCCTCGCTGCCGACCGGGAAATGAACCAGCTCGAACGATCCGGCCAGGACGGAACCGAGCAGCACGCGCAGGTGCGTGCTGACTCCGCTCAGGGCGTCGAGTTCCGGCCCGAGCAACAGCACCGCCGGCGCGCGCTGGCCGCCGTCCGCCGCGGACGGCAGGCGCCGGCGCCGCTGCGCGGCGATCTCCTGCAGCAGCGCCTCGTAGCGCCGGATCATCGCGCGCTCGCAGAATCGTTCCATGGCCACGCGGCGTGCGTTCGCGCCCAGGCGCGCCCGCAGGGCGGAATCCGCGAGCGTCGCCAGGCGATCGGTCAGTGCCTCGCGGTCGCCCGGCGGGAACAACCAGCCGTTATGGCCGGGCGTGACGATCTCGGCGGCGCCGCCGACGTCGGAATGCACGACCGGCTTGCCGAGCGCCATTGCCTCGATCGCGGCGAGCGGCAGCGCCTCGGTCCGGCTGCACAGCGCCATCGCGTCGCAGGCGTGCACCAGGGGCCGCACGTCCTGGCGAAAGCCCGTGATCGTGATCAGGGCTTCGACCCCGAGCTGCCGCGCGCGCGCCTCGATCACGGGGCGCATCTCGCCGTCGCCGATCAGGAGCGCGCGGGCCGCGATGCCGCGCGCGCGCAGCGCCGCAATGGCGTCCACCAGCAGCACGTGGTTCTTTTCGGGCCGCAGCGCCGCCGTGATGCCGATGACGTAACTCTGCGGACCGAATCCCAGCGCGCGGCGCGTGGCTGACCGCTCGCCGTCGTCCGCGCCGGGGGAGAACGCGTCGAGGTCCACGCCGTTGTAGATCACTTCGTTGCGGCGCGACAGCACGCCGAGGCGGCGCCAGCGCCGGTGTTGCGCCTCGCAGACGAACACCGTGCAGGCGGCGCTCCAGTACAGGGGCCGGTAGGCCGCCATCTGCAGCTGCTCCTTTGCCCCCAGCAGCCGGTTCGAGTGGAACGTGGCGACCAGCGGCGCACGTGCCCGCGCGAACGCGCGCGCGAGCCCGGCATACAGCAGCGCATAGGGGTTCTGCGCCAGCACCACGGAAGGCTGCAGCCGGTCCACGAGCGCCGTGAGGTCCGCCAGCGCGCGGCGGTCGAGGTAGCGCATGGCGCCGAGGCACTGCACAGTGCCGCCGGCTCCGGGGCGCAGCCTCTCGAGCTGCGCCGACGCGTCCTTCACATAGGCGAGGTGGCACTCGTGGCCGCGTGCCGTGAGGCCGTTCACCAGCGTGACCGCGTGCCGCTCGGCCCCGCCGTGGGCGAGCGACCCGGCCACGCACAGGAGCCGCAGCGCCGGGACCGCGTCCGCCGTCACGGCTCGTTGTACACGGTGCCGACCGTGCGGATGCCCATGTCGGCCAGTTCGCCGATCACGTGTGCCGTGTCGTCGAGACGCGTGTGGTCCTTGCGGGCGATCACGAGTGCGCTGCCGGCGCGGTAGGCGACGGTCTGCGCGTCGGCGTACAGGCAGGCCGGCGGCGTGTCGAGCAGCACGACGTCGAACTGCGCCTGCAGGTCGTCCAGCAGCGCTGCCAGCGTGTCGCGCGACAGCAGTTCCTGCGGGTTGGGTGGCCGCGCGCCCGCCGGCAGCAGCCACAGCCGGCCGAGTTCGGGCAGCGGCACGATGGCGGAATAGTCGGCGCGACCGGCGAGCAGCGCGGACAGTCCGGTCCGGTCGGGGACACCGAAGATGTGCTGCTGGCGGGGCCGGCGCAGGTCGCCGTCGATCAGCAGCGTCCGGTCCCCGAGCTGCGCGAAGGCGACGGCGAGATTGGCGGCCAGATAGCTCCTGCCCTCGGCAGGACCGGGGCTGACGATCGCAAGATGGCGGCGCCGCATCCCTTCATTGGCCCAGCGGATCAGCAGCTGTGTGCGCAGGGCGCGCAGCTGCTCTGCGCTGCGATCGAAGGGCTCGTGGGCGACGACCAGTTCGCAGCTGACCCGGCGGTTGCCGGGCAGCAGGTGCGGCACGTCGTACTGCCTCGCGATCGCGCGGCGCAGATCCTCGCGCGTGATCAGGTTCATGTGCACCGCGGTCTCGCCGAAGCGCAGGCCGTGCTCGCCCTGCGCGTTCAATACGGCGGCGATGTCCTCGGGCCGCAGCCTGCCGTCGGCGGCGAGGATCGCGCCGATGCGACGGTCCTGGCGCGGCGGCCGGATTGCCGGCTCGTGCACGGTGGCGCTGCGCTCTGCGAGATCCACGTCCGCCCTCAGCCCGGTGCCGGCAACGCGCGGTCGGCGCCGCCGGGCCCCGGCAGTCGGCCGGCCGCGGAGGCGGCGCCCAGCCGGCCGAGCATCGGTACGCGGGTGCCGCGCGCATGGTCGAGCAGCGCGTCGAGGTCGAACGCCGAGCGCACGCGGCGGTCGGTCATTTCCTTCATCGCGACCAGCGCGAGCCCGATCAGCGACCCGATCGCCCCGGCCAGCGCAAGATTGAGCGCGAGGTCGGGCCGGTGCGGCCGTCGCGGCGCCGCCGCGGAACTCAGCAGCGCCACGTTGGTCCGGCTGGCGCGGCTTTCGACCTGGCTCACGACGAAGCGCTGCATCACCGTGTCGTACACCTGCTGCGCGGTCGCGACGTTGCGTTTCAGCACCGCCAGCTCGTCGCGGCTCTCCTGGCCCTCGAGCAGCCGCGTCCGCTGCGCCGCGAGCTCGCCCTCCAGTTCGAGCTCGCGCTGCTGGCTCTGGCGCGCGAGGTTACCGGCCCCGGCGGCGATCTCGCGCAGCTCCTTCTGGAGTTCCTGCCTGCGGATGCGGTTTTCCGCGAGCTGCCGCTGGTAGTCCGGGTGGCGCTCGCCGTAGCGCGTGGCGAGCACCCGGAGCTCCGCCTCGCCGTCGCGCAGTTCCGCGCGCAGCTGCTGCACCTGGCCGCTCGATTCAAGGTCGTCGGGCGCGTACATCGTGCCGCCGGCCGCCAGGATCTGCCGCGCGCGCTGCTGGCGGCTGCGCAGTCCCGACTTCTCGTCCTGCAGCCGCACCAGTTCGTCCGTCATCCCGGCCAGGCGTGCGTAATCCACGTCGAACTTCTCGTCGGTGGAGGCGATCCCGTGCCGGCGCTGGTACTCGGTGAGGCGCGCCTGTGCCTGCTCGAGGTCGGTGCGCAACGTGCGTAGCTGCTGGTCGAACCAGGTGGCGGCATTGCGCGTGGGCTCGACCCGCAGTTCCAGCATCGTGTCCATGTAGGCGCGCGCGAACGCATTGGCGATGCGCGCCGAGAACTCGGGATCGTCCGACACGTAGCTCACATCGATGACGTTGCTCTGCGAGGTCTCGATTTCGAGGTCGTGCAGCAGGTTGCCGGCCAGCCACTCCTCGAGCGATCCCTGGCCGTCCTCCTGCTCTTCGAAGCTGGCGCGCGTGGCAGGCTCCGCGGCGAGCCCGGTGTCGATCACGACCTTCTGTGCCACTTTCGGGCTCGTAATGATGTCCACCTGCGTCTGGATGTAGGCCATGCTTTCCTGCGGCCTGAACAGCACGTTGGCCGGGCTGCTGAGCGTCTGCACGTCGCCGGTGTCGACGACGAGCGAAGCGGTCGCGCGCCAGGTGCGGGGCAGCAGCAGGCTCGCCGCCATGGCCGCCACGACCGTGACGGCGAGCGTTGCCGTGAACAGCCCGAGTCGCGCACGAAGGGCGGCGAGGAATGCGAGCGGACTCATCTCAGAACAGCCCCTCCTTGACCTGGATGACGTCGCCGGCCAGCACCGGGTCCCCGGGCTTTGCGGAGAGCTTGCGCACGGTGCCGTCCGGCATGCGCCGGTGGATCGTGAGGCCGCGATACGTACCGCGCGGCGTCAGGCCCCCGCCCATCGCGAGCGCACTCATGACGGAAGTCTCCGGTCCGAGCTTGTAGGCGCCCGCACGCTGCACCTCGCCGTGGACATAGAACACCGGGGCCTCTGGCACGAAGATGGCGTCGCCGGCCTGCACCTCGAAGTTGGGGCTCATGTCGCCGCTGCGGTACATCGCCGCCACGTCGATCTCGAGCCGGCGCTGGCCGCCGTCGCGCGTGACGATCGCGACGATCCGGCTGTCGCCGCTGGCGGCGATGCCGCCGGCGAGCGCCAGCACGTCCGTCAGCCGCAGCCCGGGATGGTCGATCGGGTACTGCCCGGGTCGCAGCACCTGTCCCAGCACGGACACCTGGCGGCTGCGCACGTCGACGAGCGCGACGCTCACGTGCGGATCCACGAGGAAGCGGCCGCGTGCGAATCGCGCGGCGATCGTGACGCCGGCTTCGACCGGCGTCTGGCCGGCGATCACGACTTCGCCGACCAGCGGCAGCACGACCGAGCCACGCTCGGTGAGGCGCAACTCGCCGCCGAGTTCGGGATTCTGGAACACCGTGACGCGCACGGTGTCGCCGGGACCGAGCTGTTCGCGCGACTCCGCCGGCGCAGTGCCGCTCGCGATCCCGAGCGCGAGTGACAGCAGCAACGCCGCGGGACGGGCGCGGCCGAACGACGCAAGAGCGGTGGATCGTGCTTTCTGGCTCATGTACTGCGGATCCCGGCGCCGCCGTGGCACCGCCATGTGCGGCAAGCCTAGGCCGGCGCCATTGCAGGAACGGCGCGGTCGGCTGGTCCGATCGGCCCATGCGTCGCCCGGCTGCGACGGTGGCGCGCCGCGGGCCGGGCATCCGGTATTCACCGGAATCACGCGGCGACAACCCTGAAACGGCTTGCGGGAGATTCCCCATGGCAATGGGTTGTTGCCCGGATCGTGGACCCCTGCCGGTCTGCCTACGATGCCGCTGGTCCGGAAGATTCATTGACGCAGGAGGCGACGATGGCGGGCTCGATGATGATCGTGCACAGGGAAACCGTGGGTCGTGACCTGGTGGCGGGCAACTTCCGCGCCGCCGGTTTCGAGGTCGGCTGCGCTGCCGACATTCCGGCCGCGGAGTCGATGGCCTGCACCTTCCGCCCGGACCTCGTGCTGCTGGAATGGGCAGCGGGCGCGCCGGCGCTGGCGTTCGCGCGCCAGCTGCGAAGCGACCGGCGCACCGCGTCGGCGGGCATCATCGTCGTCAGCGACCGCTCGGAGGAGCAGGATCGCGTCGCCGCGCTGGAATGCGGCGCCGACGACTACGTCACGCGCCCGTTCTCGGTGCGCGAACTGCTGGCGCGCGCCCGCGCCGTGCTGCGCCGTCGCTCGCCGCAGCTCGCCGACGCAGTCGTCGAGGTCTCCGGCCTGCGATTTGACCCGGGCGCGATGCAGGTTTCCGCCGCCGGCCGCGCGATCGAGCTGCGCAAGATCGAATTCCAGCTGCTGCACTTCCTGATCACGCATCCGCACCGCATCTGCAGCCGGCGCAAGCTGCTCGACGAGGTGTGGGGCGATCACGTCTACGTCGAGGAGCGGACCGTGGACGTCCACATCCGGCGCCTGCGGCGCGCGCTGGCGCCCAGCGGTCACGGTGGCCTGATTGAGACCGTGCGCGGCATCGGCTACCGGTTCCGTGCCGATCCCGGGCCGCAGCCGGCGCCGGCCTTGCACGCCACGGTGGCCGGGTTCGAGCACGCGCGCGGTGGTCCGGCGTCGGCGGCGATGGCGGGAGTCGCATGAGCGCGCCCCAGGCCGCGACCGTGTCGGGTTCCGGGGCGCTCGCGGTCCCGCAGCCGTGGTTTCGCCGGCACCCGCCGGCACCGGCGGCGCTCGTGCACTGGCTGGTGGATCCGGCGGTGGCGGTGGGCGTGTTGCTGGCCAGCCTTGCGTGGTCCGGCATCCCGTTCGACGGGCCTTACCGCGTACTCGTCCTGCTGGTGCTGCTGCTGGCGTCGGTGGCGGGGGCGGCATCGCCGGCGGCGGCGGATCGCGAGACGTTCGGCCACGTCGCCGGCCGCTGGCTGGTCATCGTCGCGCTGCTCGTGCTCGCCGGCTGGACCTCCGGGACACTGGAAGCGTTCGACCGCCTCACGATCCTGGCCTGGATCGCGGCGACGCCGCTGGCGCAGGTGACGGCGCACGCGCTCGCATCACAAGTCCTGGCGCGGGTGCTGTCGGCAGAGGGAGTCCAGCGCACGGCCGTGATCGCCGGCGCCAACGACATCGGACGACGCCTCGCCGAGAGAATCCGCGCCAACCCGTGCCTCGGCATCCGGGTGATCGGCTACTTCGATGACCGCGAGCCCGGCAGGCTCGGAGACATCGGTCGCGCTCCGCTGCTGGGGTCCCTTGGCGGGCTCGCGGAGTTCGTGAAGCACCGGCGCGTGGACGTCATCTATAGCGCGCTGCCGATGTGTCCACAGCCGCGCATCCGCGAGCTGCTCGAGGAGCTCCGCGACACCACCGCATCCATTTATTTCGTCCCGGATATCCTGCTGTGCGACCTGATCCAGGCGCGCGTGGACACGATCGGCGGGATTCCGGTGCTCGCGGTACGCGAGTCGCCGTTCCACGGCCTGGCGGCGCTCGCCAAGCGGCTCGTAGACCTGCTGTTCGCCTCCGCGATCCTGGTGGCGGCCGCACCGCTCATGGTCTGCATCGCCGCGGCGGTCGCCTGGAGCTCGCCGGGGCCGGTGCTGTTCCGCCAGCGCCGCTATGGTCTCGACGGCCGCGAGATCGTCGTCTACAAGTTCCGCACCATGACCTGCCTGGAGGACGGCGACGTCATTCGGCAGGCGACCACGGACGATCCGCGCACCACGCGGGTCGGCGCCTTCCTGCGCCGATACTCGCTCGACGAACTGCCGCAGTTCATCAACGTGCTGCAGGGCAGGATGAGCGTGGTCGGGCCGCGCCCGCACGCGGTCGCGCACAACGAGCTCTACCGCAAGCTGATTCCGGACTACATGTTCCGCCACAAGGTCAAGCCGGGCATCACCGGGCTCGCGCAGGTGAACGGGCTGCGCGGCGAGACCGACTCCATCGACAAGATGCGCGCGCGCATCGACTGCGACCTCGACTACCTGCGCAACTGGTCCATCCTGCTCGACGTCTGCATCATCCTGAAGACAATTGCCGTCGTCTGGCGCCGGGACAATGCGTACTGAATCGGTGGCCCGGTTCCCGCGCCGGGTGCCGCCGCCCGCGGCGCCGCCGGCACGCGAATCACTGGGGCTCGGGCTGCTGGACGCGCGCAGCCTCGAGCTCCTGATTCTCAACCAGCACTCGTCGCTTGCCGTGCACGTGCGTCCGCAGTTCTTCGCCTGGACCCAGGGACTGCTGCAGGCCCTGTTGCCGCACCGCGTGCTGGTGTGTGCGCTGCAATCCGGCGAGCCGGCGTCGTTCCGCGCCGACGCGTTCTCGACCGCGGTGCCGGCCGCGGGCGCCCTGGCAGGACTGCTGCTGCGCGATGCGGCCGCGCTGCCGGGTTTGGTGCGGGCCTGGAAACAGCGGCAGTGCCTGCCCGTCGCCTGCGAAGCGGGCGAGACGGCCGGCCTCGCTGGCGGCGTATTCGCGCGGGAACTCGCCCGCATCGGGGCGTCGCACCTGGTCGTGCACGGCTGCCACGACGTCGATGGCGAGGCGAGCGCCCTGTACGTCCTTGCCTGCGCGCCGGAGCAGGCGGCGGTGGACCGCAGCTACCTGCTGCAGCTCTGCCTGCCGTTCCTGCACGCGGCCTGGATCCGCTCGCAGGTGGTGCCGGGCAGCGGCGACGCGCGGCCGGTGCGGGCGAGCGGCGCACTCCTGACGGCGCGGGAGCGCGAGATCCTGCGCTGGATCTACCTGGGCAAGAGCAATGCGGAGATCGGGGCGATCCTCAGGATCAGCCCGATGACGGTCAAGAATCACGTGCAGAAGATCCTGCGCAAGCTGGACGTCGTCAATCGCGCGCAGGCCGTCGGCAAGGCGCTCGATGCGCAGATCATCGGCCCCTGAGCCGGCGCGCCGGTGTACCGCCGGCGCCGCGATCGCCGCGGCCGCGCTGATCCTGCCGGCGGCGCCGGCCCGCGCGCTGCTGGACGACCGGCTGGAACTGCACGTCTACCAGGCGTTCGCCCACGACGACAACCTGTTCCGGCTCGCGCGCGAGGCCGATCCCACGACCGAGCTCGGCTCGCCTTCGCGCGCGGACAGCTACCGCACGACCGCCGCCGGCCTGAAGCTGGACTGGCCGCTCGGCCGCCAGCGCGTGGTCGCGGAGCTGCGCTTCGACCGCCAGCGCTACGACCGCTTCGACGTCCTCGATCTCGACGGCCGTCACGGGCAGTTTGCCTGGCATTGGCAGGCGGGCGACCACGCCGCGGGCCGCGTCGGCTACGGCGAGACCCTCGCGCAGGCATCGCTCGCCAACGTGCAGGGCGGCGTGCAGAGCAGCACGCCCAACTTCCTCGAGACGCGTCAATGGCTGCTGGAGGCGGGACTCGCGCTCACGCCGCGATGGCGCATCGAGGGCGAAGCGCACCGCCTGCGCCACGAAAACAGCGCGGACGAGTACCGCCCGAGCGACGCGACCGTCGACAGCCTGCGGATCAGGCCGGTGTACGTCACCCGCGCCGGAAACCGCATCGGGCTCGAGTTGCAGCAGGTGGACGGCCGGCTCCCGACCCCCCAGCTGGTGGCGGGCGTGCCGGTGGACAACGACTACCGCCAGCAGGGTGCCGAGGCTTTCGTGGAATGGGCGACCGGCGGCCGATCGCGCCTCACCGCGCGCGCGGGCAGACTGCGCCGCGAGTTCCGGGAAGTGGAGGAACGCGACTTCGACGACTGGACCTGGCGCCTCGGCTTCGAGTGGATGCCGGCCGACAAGCTGCGGCTGGATGCCGCGGTCGCGAAGGAAGTGAGCGGGACCGAGCAGGTCAACGTGGGCCTGGTGCGGGTCGAGGGCCTCACGCTGACCGCGACCTGGAGGCCGCGCGACAGGATCGACGTTGCGCTTGCGCTGCAGCACGCCGGTCGCGACTACCTCGGGGACGCGGCCATCGTGCAGGGTATCGTGCCGCCGCGTTCCGAACGCTTCGAGTCCGCCCGACTGACGATCGCCTGTCGGCCGCGGCCGCTGCTGACGCTTGAGCTGGTGCTGCGGCGCGAACGCCGCGATTCGACCGTGGCGCTCGGCGATTTCGACGCCAGCATCGCCGGCGTCGGCATCCGCCTGGTCTGGTGAATCCCGGCCACTAGCCCGGCGCGGCGGGCGTTTCGCGGCGCCTGTCGCATTCGATCGCGATCAGCGACTTCGTGAATCCGCCGCAGCGTTCGCGGACCAGCCGGGCGGCCGGGAAGTAGTGCGCCATCTCGCGCGCGCCGGGCAGGTGGAAGTCGGGGATCGTCTTCTTGATCCAGTGGCGGTTGGCGAAGTGGATGATGCGGCATTGCAGCGGCCGCGGGAGCAGATCCACGAACGGCAGCCAGCTGTGTGTCTCGATCGGGAATCCGCGGCAGGGCACCTGCACGAAGTAGCCGTGCGTCACGCGCGCGAGTTCGAGCGCGAAGCGGCGCTGCGCGGCGCGTGCCCGCCTGCGGAACCGGGCTCCCGATCGTTCCTGCCAGATCTCCTGCTTGGGAATCGTGACGTGCTCCAGCACCGAGGAGCAGATGACGACGTCGAACCAGCGGTCCGGGAACGGCAGTCGGGCGCCCTCGGCGAGCAGCACGGGACGGTATCCGAAGCGGGCGGCGGCGCGCGCGACGGCTTCGTGGTCGATGTCGGCGACGTGCACGTTGGCGCTCCTGGCGGCGGTCCCTGCGAGCAGGTAATGGACGTGGGTGCCGTCGCCGCCGCCGAGGTCGAGGATGCGGCTGTCCGGCCGGATGTCGAAGTGCGCCCGGAACAGCGCCGCGCGCCTGTGCCGCGACGCGGTGCGGACACGCCGGATCGCCTGGTGGAACCATCCGTGCTGCTCCGGCTCGAGCAATGGCGAGAGGGCGTCTTCAGTGCGGTGCATAGGGCGGATTGTTGCCGTTGCCGGGCGGGAAGCCGTCCCAGACTTCGAGGTCGTCGACCCACTGGTAGATGGGCATGGCGCTGCCGGAGTACAGCAGGGGCGCGAGGATGCGGTTGATCGGCAGGTTCCGGGCGCCCATGTTGGGACCGCGGCGGTCAGCGATCACCTGGCCGTTGACGGCCATCCAGATGCGGCCGTCGCCGCCATTGCTGCGATGCCAGAAGAACTCGAGCTTGAACCACTCGCCGACCGGCACCGGGATCGAGTGGTTACGGATGATCCAGTCGTTGACCAGCGGGGCGCCGCCGCCGGCGTTGTTGTCGCCGAGGATGACCCAGTAGGGTGCAACGCCGCCGGAGGTGGAGACGTAGGCCTCGACGCGGTAGTCGCCGTCGTTGGCGGGACCGCCCCGGGCGGTCTGGCCGCCGGTCTTGAAGGCGAAGATGCCGCGCCAGGTGCCGCCATCGATGACGCCCGCGACCGGCGGCAGGTGGTTCATCTTCTGCACCAGGTCGGGTTGCAGCTTGAGCCGGTAACTGAGGTACAGGTCGCCGTCTTCGCGCTTGGGCAGGAACTGGAACTCGATCTGCTCGGCCGACGTGCCCATGGGCCCGGTGCCGTTGACGTTGAAGGAGATGTGCTGAAACAGCGCCCGGGTCTGGCTGCCGTCGTGGCCGGCCACCGTCTCGATGCGGTTGAACATGCGGTTGCCGATGCTGAGCGCGCTGCTGTTGGCGGGCTCGGTCAGCAGCAGGAACCTGCCGCCGCCGCCCCACAGTCGCGGGGGCCAGCTGAAGTCGGTGAGGCTGTCGAAACCAGTGATCTCCTGCCAGCAACCGGTGCCCCAGCAATCGACCGGCGGTTGCAGCGCCGTGGTCCCCTCGAAGCCGGAACGGAATAGCAGTCGCGCGGGCGCCGTGGCCATTGGCGTCATGAGCGTCCGGTCGGCGACGAGCTGCAGGAGGAGGTACAAGGTGACTGCCATGGCGGCGAAGATCGCGAGCCGCATCGTCGCCGGCATGCGAACGGCGCCGAGGCGCCGCGGCGCGTGCAGGCGGGCGGGAGGATCGAGATAGTCCTCGGGCATGCGCGCCTCTCGATCGCCGGTCGATCGGCGTGGATTGTGACGGCAGCGAGGCGCAGCGAATGCGTGCGCGATCCCGCCGCGGCCTGCGCCGATCGGCAGGGTTCCGCGCGGTCGGCACCCGGCTGCCCGGCGGGGCGGCTGGAAATCCGCCCCGCCGGACCGCCCGCCGCCTAGTGCGGTGCATAGGGCGGATTGTTGCCGTTAGCGGGCGGGAAGCCGTCCCAGACTTCGAGGTCATCGACCCACTGGTACACGGGCATGGCGGAGCCGGTGTAGAGCATGGGTGCGATGATGCGGTTGATGGGCAGGTTCC
>DATBMQ010000190.1:0-9030 GCA_036554765.1 Steroidobacteraceae bacterium
ATCGCGAAACCGGAGAAGATCGTGCCCACCACGGTCGAGTTCGTGGACATCGCGGGCCTGGTCGCCGGAGCCTCGCAGGGGGAGGGGCTCGGCAACAAGTTCCTCGCGCACATCCGCGAAGTGGACGCGATCGCGCACGTGGTGCGCTGCTTCGAGGACCCGGATGTCGTGCACGTCGCCGGCAGGGTGGACCCGGCCTCGGACGTCGCGACCATCAATACCGAACTCGCGCTCGCGGATCTCGAGACCGTCGACCGCGCAATGCAGCGCGCCGACAAGGCCGCCAAGGCCATGGACAAGGATGCGCTGCGCTGGCGCGAGTCGCTGAAGCGGATGCGCGCGCAGCTGGACCAGGGCGCCCCGGTGCGGGCGATGGCGCTGGATGCGTTCGAGCGCGAGCGCCTGCGCGAACTCTCGCTGCTGACCGCCAAGCCCGTCATGTACGTCGCGAACGTGGAAGAGGGCGGCTTCGAGGGCAATCCGCGCCTCGATGCGCTGCGCGGCATCGCCGCGGCGGAGGGGTCCGAGGTCGTGCCGGTCTGCGCCGCGATCGAGGCGGAGATCTCGGAACTGGACGAAGCCGACCGCGCCGCCTTCCTGGCCGACCTCGGCCTCGCGGAGCCGGGCCTCGACCGCATCATCCGTGCGGGCTACCGCCTGCTCGGGCTGCTGACCTTCTTCACGGCCGGCCCCAAGGAAGTCCGTGCCTGGACCGTGCGTGCCGGCGCGACCGCGCCGCAGGCGGCGGGCGTGATCCACACCGACTTCGAGCGCGGCTTCATCCGCGCCGAGACCATCGCCTACGACGACTACGTCGCCCTGCAGGGGGAATCGGGCGCGCGCGAGGCCGGAAAACTGCGCCTCGAGGGCAAGGACTACGTCGTGCGCGAGGGCGACGTGCTGCACTTCCGCTTCAACGTCTGAGCGGCATCCGGCAGCGGCCGCCGCACCCCCTTGCTTCACCCCGTCCCCGCCGACCGCATCGCCGACATCGCCTCCGGGCTCGCCGATGGCGCGCAGGGACTGGCCGCGGCCGAGGTCGCCGGGCGGCGCGCGCGATTCGGCGCGAACGCGATCGTCGAGGAGGCCCGCGGCCCGTGGCGGGAGCTCATGCGGGAGACGGCACGCGACCCGATGATCTGGTTCCTGATCGGCATCGGCATCCTGTATGCGCTGATCGGAGAGGCGGACCAGGCGCTGATCCTGACCGGCGCGATCGTGCCGTTGATCGGCATGGACGCGTGGCTGCATCGCCGCACGCGCATCTCGACCCGGGCACTGAGCGGGAGGCTGGCGAGTCACGCCGAGGTGATCCGCGACGGCGTGGCGACGGTGGTTCCCGCGCTGGACCTGGTGCCGGGCGACCGGGTCCGGCTGCCGGCCGGCGAGTCCATTCCAGCCGACGGCCTGATCGTCCGGGGCGAGGCGCTGCAGGCCGACGAATCGGCGCTGACCGGCGAGTCCGTTCCGGCGCGCAAGGCGCCGCTGACCGGTGCGCTCGAGGCGGCGGTCGATTCGGTCCATTGGGGCTTCGCAGGCACGCGGCTGCTCACGGGCGATGCACTCATGTGCGTGGTGGCCACGGGCGCGGACACGCTGTACGGCGAAATCGTCCGCAGCGCCCGCGCGGGCGAGCGCGGGCGAACCCCGCTGCAGCAGGCGATCGGCCGCCTGGTGCTGATCCTGGTGACTGCCGCGGCCGGCCTGTGCATCGTCCTCGGCGCCGTGCGGCTGTGGCAGGGATACGGCCTGGCGGACGCGGTGCTGAGCGCCGCGACGCTGGCGGTCGCGGCGATCCCCGAGGAATTCCCGGTGGTCTTCACGTTCTTTCTCGGCTTCGGCGTCTACCGGCTGGCGCAACGGCAGGCGCTGGTGCGCCGCGCGGTCGCGGTCGAGAACATCGGGCGTGTTTCCTGCCTGTGCATGGACAAGACCGGCACGCTGACGGAAGGCCGGCTGCAGCTCGCGCACGCGATGCCCGCGGACGGCGTCGGCGAGCCGGCGCTGCTGCAGCTCGCTGCGCTGGCATCGCGCCGCGAGGGTCACGATCCGCTGGACGCCGCAATCCTGCGGGCGGTCCTCCGGCCGCAGGACGCGGCGGGCGCGCGCGTCGCCCTCTTTCCGTTCACCGAGGACCGTCGCCGGGAGACCACGATCTGCCGCGGACCCGCCGGCGACGGGCGCCTGCTGGCTGTCTGCAAAGGCGCCCCGGAGACGGTCCTGGCCCGGTGCGACCTGGATGCGGCGCAGGCCGCGCACTGGCGCGGGCGCGCGGACGAGCTGGCTGCGACGCACCGGGTGATCGCCTGTGCCTCGCGCCATCTCGAGGCCGGCGAGTTCACCGGCGCCGAGCCGGACCGGGATTTCAGGTTCGCAGGCCTGCTGGCGTTCGAGGACCCGCTGCGCCAGGGAGCAGCCGAGGCGGTCAGGCGCGCGCAACGGGCGGGCGTCCGTCTGATCCTGGTGACGGGCGATCACCCGGCCTACGCGCTCGCGATCGCGCGCGAGGCGGGCATCGGCGACCTGCCATCGGGCGTCGTTCTAGGGGAATCGCTCGAGCCGTCGATCGCGCAGCAGGGCGCCGGATTCCTGTCCGGCCTCAGGATCGTGGCCCGGGCGCTGCCGGCGCACAAGCTGCTGCTGGTGCAGGCGTTGCAGCGCGCGGGCGAGGTCGTGGCGGTCACCGGCGACGGCGTGAACGACGTGCCGGCGCTGCAGGCGGCGGACGTCGGCATCGCGATGGGCGAGAGCGCCACGCAGAGCGCGCGCGAAGCTGGCGCGATCGTGCTGCTGGACGACGACCTGCGCACCATCGTCAATGCGGTGGCGGAGGGTCGCCAGCTGTTCCGGAATCTCCGGCTGAGCTTCGCCTACCTGCTCATCGTGCACCTGCCGCTCGTGTCCACGGCCGCGCTGATCCCGCTGCTCGGGTATCCGTTGCTGTACCTGCCGATCCACATCGTCTGGCTGGAACTCATCATCCACCCGACCGCCATGCTCGCTTTCCAGGCGCCGGCGGGAATGCGCCGCCATTCGGACGTGCCGCGCCGCCGCGCGCGTTTCTTCAACCCCAGGGACTGGTCCGCGATCGCGGTCGCCGGGGTCCTGATGGCGGCGGCGCTGGTCACCGGCTACCGGTATGCGCTCGCATCCGGCGGCATCGAGCATGCGCGTGCGATGGCGCTGGTCGCCCTGATCGTGGCGTGGGTCGTGACCGCCGCGCTGCTGACGGGACTCGCGACGCGCGCCGCGCGCGCGATCACGGCGCTGACGCTGCTCTCCGCATTTGCCTTCTCGCAGTGGCCGCCGGCCGCGGCCCTGCTCGGCCTGCAGCCGCTGCACGCGGACGACTGGCTCTTTGCCGCGCTGGCCGGGATGCTGACGGCGGCGCCGGCCCTGCTATTGCGGCCGCGCGCGTCTCCTTGACAGGGCCCGGCACGGTCCCGACAATCCCGCCTCCCCGTGGGTACCTTCCCGACGCGTGGCTAGGTAGCTCAGCTGGTTAGAGCACGGGATTCATAACCCCGGGGTCGAGAGTTCGATTCTCTCCCTAGCCACCATTTATTCATGCCAGTGTCCGCCGTTCCAGGAATCGATGCGACCAGGCGGCCGGTTCCCGCGACGGGCGCCAGTGCGGCGGACACCCCGCATCGGTAGCTTGGCCGGCAATGCGCGCAAGGAGACGCGAATGACAGCCTTCATGCCCAGGTTTTCCGCCGCGATCGCGGCCTCCGTCCTGCTGCTGGCGGCGCTCGCCCCGGCGGCGCGCGCGGCCGAGCCCGCGGCGCAGAGCGAGGACCAGCGCCTCGCCGCCTTCTTCGACGAGGTGTGGAAGCGCAACGTCAAGGACAGCCCGCTGTTGCAGGCCCAGCTCGGCATGAAGGGGCCGGACTACGGCAAGTGGAACGACTTCTCCGACGCCGAGGCGACCCGCCGCAACGGGCTGGTGCGCGATGACCTGCAGCGGCTGCGCGCGGAGTTCGACCCCGCGAAGCTCTCGGAGCAGTCGCGCATCAGCTACCGCATCTTCGAGTTCCTGCAGGAACGGTCGCTGCGCAACTTCCCGTGGCGCTTCCACAACTACGCGTTCTCGACCATGCAGAACCCCATCACGCAGCTGGCCTCGTTCCTGCAGAACGTGCATCGCGTGGACGACGTGGCGGATGCCGAGGCCTATGTCTCGCGCCTTGCCGGCGTCGAGAAGGTCAGCCAGCAGTTCATCGAGAACCTGGAGCTGGCGGCCGCGCGCGGCGTCGTGCCGACCTCGTACTCCTTCGACCCGGTGCTGAAGGACGCGCGCAACGTCATCACGGGCGCGCCCTTCGACGACAGCGGCAAGGACTCCGCGATCCTCGCGGACTTCCGCGCCAAGGTCGGCACGCTGCAGGTCGCGGACGCCGAGACAGAGCGGCTGCTGGCGGCCGGCGCGGCCGCGCTCGCCGGCCCGTTCCGCCGCGGCGTCGACGCCGCGATCGCCCGCATCGACGGCCTGCGCGGCAAGTCTCCCGGCCCGCACGGCGTGTGGGCGCTGCCGGACGGCGCGGCCTTCTACCGCAACCAGATCGACTTCTGGACCAGCGACGCCACGCTGACGGCCGAGCAGGTCCACGCGACCGGGCTCGCGGAGGTCGCGCGCATCCGCGGGGAGATGGAGGCGATCATGAAGCAGGTCGGCTTCAAGGGCGACCTGCCGGCCTTCTTCGAGCACCTGCGCAAGGATCCCTCGAACTTCTACCCGAACACCGACGAGGGCCGCCAGGCCTACCTCGACCAGTCGAAGGCCTACATCGACGCGGTCTATTCCGACGTCGGCGAGTACTTCAACATCCTGCCGAAGGCCCCCCTCGAGGTGCGCCGCGTGGAGGCCTGGCGCGAGGCGACCGCGCCCATCGCCTTCTACAACCAGCCGGCGCCGGACGGCAGCCGCCCGGGCTACTACTACGTCAACCTGAAGGACATGACGAGCAAGCAGAAGCACGAGATGGAGACGATCGCCTATCACGAGGGCGCGCCCGGGCATCACTTCCAGATCGCGATCCAGCAGGAACTGCAGGGCGTGCCGATGTTCCAGCGCTTCGCCTTCTTCGGGGCCTACATCGAGGGCTGGGGGCTCTATGCCGAGCGCCTCGCCAAGGAGCAGGGCCGCTTCGCCGACCCGCTGCAGGACTTCGGCCGGCTGCAGAACGAGATGCTGCGCGCCGCGCGCCTGGTCGTGGACACCGGCGCGCATGCCAAGCAATGGACGCGCGAGCAGATGATTGAGTACATGCTCGCGAACAACCCGATGACGCCGGAGGACGCGACCAAGGAGGTCGAGCGCTACATCGACACGCCCGGGCAGGCGCTGTCCTACAAGGTCGGCATGATCCGCATCCTCGAGCTGCGCGAGAAGGCGAAGGCGGCGCTGGGCGCGCGCTTCGACATCCGCGACTTCCACGACGTCGTGCTGAAGAACGGCGCGGTCGCGCTGCCGATCCTCGAGGACCTCGTGGACGACTACATCGCGGCCAGGCAGGCCGGCTGAGGGCGCTCAGTCGGCGGGCCGGCGCATCCTCACCGTCGCGCCGGCGTCCACCAGCACGTCCGCGGCGGCCTGCCCGAGGATCGCGAGGCCCTCGTCCACGACCGCGTCTTCCGCGGTGATCGGCACGAGGATGCGCACGACGTTGCCGTACACGCCGCAGGACAGCAGGATCAGGCCGAGTTCGCGCGCGCGCGCGGTCAGGCGCCGGGTCAGCTCCGGCGCCGGCTTCGCCGGGTCGCCGTCCTCGCAGAGCTCGAACGCGATCATCGCGCCCAGGCCGCGCACGTCCGCGATCGCCGGATGGCGCACCGCCAGCTCGTCCAGCCGCGAGCGCAGCCGCGCGCCGAGCGCCCCGGCGCGCGCGAACACGCCCTCCTGCTCGAACACCTCGAGCACGGCGAGCGCCGCGGCGCAGGCGACCGGGTTGCCGGCGTAGGTGCCGCCGAGGCCACCGGGCGGGCAGGCGTCCATCACCTGGGCGCGGCCGACGACCGCGGACAGCGGGAATCCGCCGGCCAGCGACTTCGCCAGCGTGGTGATGTCGGCCGCGACGCCATAGTGCTCCATCGCGAACATGCGCCCGGTGCGGCCCGCGCCGCACTGGATCTCGTCGGCGACCAGCAGGATGCCGTGCCGGTCGCAGAGTTCGCGCAGCCGCCGCACGAATTCGGGCGGCGCCACGGTGAAGCCGCCCTCGCCCTGCACCGGCTCGAACAGGATCGCCGCCACGCGCGCGGGTTCGACGTCGCACTTGAGCAGCGCCTGCAGCCCCTCGAACGACTCCTCGACGCTGGTGCCGTGCAGCGCGTTCGGGAACGGGGCGTGAAAGACGTCGGCGGGAAAGGGGCCGAAGCCGGCCTTGTAAGGGTCCACCTTGCCGGTCAGCGCGAGCGCCATGAGCGTGCGCCCGTGGAAGCCGCCGCCGAACGAGATCACCGCCGGGCGGCCGGTGGCGGCGCGCGCGATCTTGACCGCATTCTCGACCGCCTCGGCGCCGGTGGTCATCAGCAGGGTCTTGTTGGGGCCCGGTCCCGGGGCGAGCGCATTCAACCGCTCGCACAGGGCGACGTACGGCTCGTAGCCGGTGACCTGGAAACAGGCGTGGGTGACCCGGTCGAGCTGCGCCCGCGCCGCCTCGATCACGCGCGGGTGGCGGTGGCCCGTGTTGAGCACGGCGATGCCGCCCGCGAAGTCCACGAAACGCCGGCCGGCGACGTCCCACAGCAGCGCGTTCTCCGCGCGGTCCACGAACACGGGGTGGGCCATCGAGACGCCGCGGGCGACCGCGGCCTGGCGCCGGGCGAGCAGGGATTCATTGGCGTCCACGTCGCGCTCCTTACGGATAACATCTTATTGTAGCCGCGCCCCGGGGACGCGCAGCATGAACCGCCAGTCCGGAGGACCGCGCATGGAACTCAAACGCATCCTCGTCGCCATCGCCGACTGCGAGGCCAGGAACACCGCCGCGCTCTCGAAAGCGGCGGCCCTCGCGCACAAGTCCGGCGCCACGGTCACGCTGTTCCACAGCCTCTACAACCCGGAGATCGCGGGCGAGGGCCTGCTCGGGCCCGACACCCTGCAGCGCGACATCGAGACCGCGGTCCGCGCGCGCAAGGCACTGCTCGGGAAGGCCGCCGAGGCCCTCGCGCGCGACGGCATCCGCGCGCGCATCCGCGTGCGCTGGGACTACCCGGTGCACGAGAGCATCGTGCGCGAGGTGCTGCGGGAGAAGTCGGACCTGGTCGTGGCCGAGAGCCACCGGCACACGCGCCTCGCGCGGGCCGTGCTGTCCAACACCGACTGGCAGCTGATCCGGCTATGCCCCTGCCCGGTACTGTTCGTGAAGACCGCGCGTCCCTACGACCGCGCGCGCGTCCTCGCCGCGGTCGACCCGATGCACGCGCACGCCAAGCCGGCGGCGCTGGACGCCGACATCCTGGCGATGGCGGACGGACTCGCGCAGGCGTTCAACGGCCGGCTGCACGCCGCCCACGTCTACCAGCTGGCGACGCCCTTCACCTCGGGCGTGCTGATGGAGCCGGTGCCGCTGCCGGTGAACGTCTCGGAACGCCAGCTCGAGCGCATCCGCGCCGGGTTCGAAGCGCTGGTCGGCCGCTATGCGCTGCCGGCGGCGCGTCGCCACCTGCGGGCGGGCAGCGCGGCGCCCGAGCTGGTCGCACTCGCGGAGCGCCTCGAGGCCGGCGTGGTCGTGATGGGCGCCATTTCGAGGAGCGGCATCAAGCGCCTGTTCGTCGGGCACACGGCGGAGCGCGTGATCGACCGCCTCGGTTGCGACGTGCTGGTGCTGAAGCCGGCGGGATTCCGCACGCCGGTGCCGCGCCGCGGCAGCCTGCGGCCGGTGGTGCTGCCGCCGATCTAGCCGCTAGTGCAGCGGCATCTCGTCGAGGTCGTCGTCCTCGACGACTTGTTCCCAGGTGACGGCCGCATCGGCGGATTCCGCCTGCGCCGTGGATTCCCCGAGGTCGGTGTAGCCGAATTCGTCGGCCTCGACGTCGTCGAGCGGTCCGCCCCAGTCCTCGGGCTGCGCAGCGGACTCGACGGCGAGCTGGCGCCATTCCTCGAAGTCCAGCTCGTCGATCCCGCCGTCGAACTCCTGGATCTCGATCGTCCCGGTGTCCTCGTCGAGCGCGACCACCTGGAACAGCTCGCCCTTGTCGAGGTGCGAGTACCAGTTGCCAACGACCGGAGCCAGCCGGTTGACCATGCAAGGATCGTACGCCCGCCGTGCTGCGCCTGCCACCATTAACAAACCGGCCGCGATGCGCTTCAATGGGCGACCGGCCCGGCCCCGGCCAGGGCCAGCGGAGGGGGCATGACCACGACCGCGATCGTCGATTTCCGGCGCAACCGCAAGACCGAGGAATCGGCGCCGCCCGCGGACCGCGTCCTCGAGGGCCAGCCCAAGACCGCGGTGCGCAACTACTTCACCGACCCGAGCGGGCAGTTCTTCGCCGGCACCTGGGCGAGCACCGTGGGCAAGTGGAAGATCGAGTACACCGAGCATGAGTTCTGCCACCTGCTCGAAGGGCGCGTCGTCATCACCTCGGCGGACGGACGCCGCTGGCAGTTCAGCGCGGGCGACGCCTGGGTCATCCCCGCGGGGTTCTCCGGAACCTGGGAGACCGTCGAGCCCGCCCGCAAGCGCTACGCCATCTTCGAGGCCAAGCCGGCAGGCTGACCGCGGGACCGGCGGCAGGCGGGCGTGCTTTGCAGTACAATTGGCGGATGCCGGGACCCGGCGAGAGTCCGGCGCAAACCAAGGAGAATCCATGAGGTACCCAACTGCACTGGTCGCGGTCGGCCTGCTGTGCGCGACTGCGGCCGCGAATGCGGAGGTGTCGTACACGGTCACGGCGGTGTCCGACTACGATTTCCGCGGCGTGTCGTTGTCCGCGAAGGATCCTGCGCTGCAGGCGAGCATCGACTATGCGCACGACAGCGGCTTCTATGCCGGCGCCTGGGCGAGCAACATCGACTACGGCTCC
>DATBMQ010000195.1:0-3762 GCA_036554765.1 Steroidobacteraceae bacterium
TGCCGGCGACGTCGCCGCCGAACTGCGCCTCGAGTTCGCGGATGCCGGTCGGGCTCGTGACGTTGATCTCGGTGACGAAGCCGCCGATGACGTCGAGGCCGACGAACAGCATGCCGCGCTCGCGCATGACCGGCCCGATGCGCGCGGCGATCCGGCGTTCGCGGTCGGTCAGCGCGCGGCCGACGCCCCTGGCGCCCGCCGCGAGGTTGCCGCGGTGGTCGGTGGGGCCGGGGATGCGCGCGAGCGCGTGCGGGACCGGCTCGCCGTCCACCAGCAGGATGCGCGCGTCCCCGCTCTCGGAGATCTCCGGCAGGTAGCGCTGCACCATCGCGTAACGCGCCCCGTATCCCGTCAGGGTCTCGAACACCACGCGCGCGTTCTTGTCGCCGGTCGCGACCACGAAGATCGAGCGGCCGCCCATGCCCTCGAGCGGCTTGCAGACGATGCGCCCCTGCTCCTCGAGGAATGCGCCCATGGCGTCCATGTCGCGCGTGATCAGGGTCGGTGCGCAGCAGTCCGGGAACCAGGCCGTGTAGACCTTCTCGTTCATGTCCCTGAGGCCCTGCGGCCGGTTCACCACCAGCACGCCCTCGGCCTCGGCGCGCTCGAGCAGGTAGGTCGTATAGATGTACTCGGTGTCGAACGGCGGGTCCTTGCGCATCAGCACGGCGCCGATGCCGGCGAGCGGGCGCACGACGGCGGCGCCGATGCGGTACCAGTCCTTGTCCTTGCCCGCGCCCGCGACCTCGATCGGCGTGAGGCGCGCGATCGCGCGGCCGTCACGCACCGAGAGGTCGGCCTGCGTGAAGCACCAGGTCTCGCAGCCGCGGCGGGCGGCGGCGGCGAGCATCGCGACGGTCGAGTCCTTGGCCGGCTTGATCGCTTCCAGCGGGTCCATGAGCACGGCAAGGCTCGGGCGGGCTGGCATCAGGCGTTCTCCGGCCGATTGGCGGGAATGTGACGCGGATACTGCACGTCAGGGGGGCTTGTCATAGTACACCTATCGCTGGTCCAGACCGCCCGCCGGACGCCGCTCCGGCATGGCAGGGGGTGGACCGATATGTTAAAAGGAGGCCGCTCCGGCGTCGAAACCGAGGGCGCCTCCAGACGAGCTTCTTGAAGCGCCCGGCCGGAGCAGCGCCGGGGCGGAGGTACCCGATGGAGAATGCAGCGGCTGTCAGCGACGGGCACCGCCTGAACGGGCTGAAGGTGCTGGTGATCGATGACAGCAAGACCATTCGCCGGACGGCGGAGACGCTGCTGGCCAAGGAGGGCTGCGAGGTGTTCACGGCCGTGGACGGCTTCGACGCGCTGTCGAAGATCGCCGACCACCAGCCGGACATCGTGTTCGTGGACATCATGATGCCGCGGCTCGACGGCTACCAGACCTGCTCGCTGATCAAGCACAACAAGGTGTTCCGCTCCATCCCGGTCATCATGCTGTCCTCCAAGGACGGCCTGTTCGACCGCGCGCGCGGGCGGATCGTCGGTTCCGAGCACTACCTGACCAAGCCCTTCACGCGCGACGAACTGCTGTCCGCGATCGAGCGGCACGTCAGTCGCGAATGACCGGGCGGACGGAGGCAGGGCCATGGCGCTCATCCTGATCGTGGACGACTCGCCGACCGAGGTGTTCCAGCTGCGGCGCATGCTGGAAAACCACGGCTTCGAGACCGAGTCCGCCGCCGACGGGGCCGAGGGCATCCGCAAGGCGCGCGAGATCCGGCCCGACCTGATCCTGATGGACATCGTGATGCCGGGCGTGGACGGCTTCCGCGCCACCCGCACGCTCGCCAACGACCCGGCGACGCGCGCCATTCCCGTGATCATGGTGTCGAGCAAGAGCCAGGAGACCGACCGCATCTGGGGCATGCGCCAGGGCGCGGTGGACTACCTGGTCAAGCCGGTGAACCCGGTGCAACTCGTGGAGAAGGCGCAGGCTGCGCTCCTCGCGGGCTGACCGGATGCAGCCTGAGCCGACCCTGAGGGCCCTGCGCGACCGGCCATTCGAGCTGTTGCTGGCGCTGGAGAAGCGCGCGCGCGACGTCGCCGCGGGGGCGCGCGAGGGCGCGGCGGCGCAGGAATGGATCGGCGTCGCGTTCCGCATGGGAGGCGAGACCTTCCTGGTGGAGCGCGACGAGGCGCGCGAGGTGATGGGCGTGCCGTCGCCGATCACGCGGGTGCCGGGCGCGCGGCAGTGGATCATGGGACTCGCGAACGTGCGCGGCCAGTTGCTGCCGGTGATCGACCTGAAACATTATTTCGGCAGCGGTGAGACGGTTGCCGGCCGCAATACGCGCGTGATCGTCGTCAATCACCGCGAGATCCCGGCCGGGCTGGTGGTGGACGAGGTGCTGGGGTTCCGCCGCTTTGCCGAGCGCGAATTCAACGCCGAGTCGCCGCCGACGCTGATTCGGTGCGAGCATTACCTGTCCGGGTCGTTCCGGCGCGGGAGCGAGGCCTGGCCGGTGCTGAGCCTGCGGTCGCTGGTCGAGAGCCCGGCGTTCCTGCAGGGGTCGGCCTGAACGCCGGCGAGTGAAGGGGCAAGAGCATGGTCAACCTGGCTGAAAGGCACGCCGCGGCGCGATGGATGCCCGTGATGCTGGTCACGGGACTCGCCGCCACGCTCGTGGCCGCGGTCCTGGTCGTGCTCGGCGGCCGCGCGCAACAGCACGAGAGCGGCTACCGCGCGCACCTGTCGCGGCTCACGGTGCTGGCCGGCGCGCTGCCGGCCCAGGCGGCCGACGCGGGCCGCGGCGACCCGGCCGCGTTCGGGCGGCTCGCGGACGGGCGCGCGGAACTCGAGCGCGTGCTCGGCGAGATCGAGTCCGGGCGCGGCGCCTTCGATGCGCTGTCCTCGCCCTCGGCGCTGAAGCTCGGCGACGAACCGGGCTGGAACGCGGTGCTCGAGGCCTCCGCCCAGGTGCTGGCCGCGCGCGACGCCGCGGGCGAGCTGAAATCCTGGGCCGAGGAATCGCGTGCGGCGCTCGGCCGGGTGCTGGCCGGCACCGGCGACGCGGTCGCGGCGCCGGGCGGCGCCGCGGCGCTGCGGGCCCTGCCGCGCTTCGAGACGGTCGCACAGCGCACCGGCGACGACCTCGCGGCGCTCGCGGGCACGGTGACCGACCCGGCCGCGGCGACCCAGCGCATCTCCGAGAACACCGCGCTGCTGGCGCAGTTCCTCGCCGGGCTGGCCGGGCAGGACGCCTCGGCGGGCGTGCCGGCGGTCACGGGCCAGGCCGCCGGCAGGCTGGCTGCGCTGCGCGAGACCTTTGCGCAGTACGAGGACCGCGTGCGCGGCACGCTCGAGCGCGCGGGCGCGCTCGCGACCGCGCAGCGCGCCGCCGCCGACCTGGCGGCCGCCGCCGACGGCATCGCGAAGCGCCTCGAGGCGCAGGCTGGCGAGCAGGTCGCCACGGCGCGCTTCGCCGGCACCGGCCCCGCGCTGATCGCGATCGCGGTCGCCGTGCTGGCCTTTGCGGGCGCGCTGCTCGCCTGGATCTCGGCGTCGGGACTGCGGCGCGCGGCCGAGATCGAGACCGAACGCAACCGGCGCAACCAGGACGCGATCCTGCGCCTGCTCGACGAGATGTCGAGCCTCGCCGACGGCGACCTGACCGTGCAGGCCACCGTGACCGACGACATCACCGGCGCGATCGCCGACTCCATCAACTATGCGATCGAGGCGCTGCGCGAGCTGGTGGCCACGATCAACGACACCGCGGTGCACCTCGACGCCGCCGCGCGCCAGACCCAGGCCGC
>DATBMQ010000221.1:0-10541 GCA_036554765.1 Steroidobacteraceae bacterium
GGCCCGTGGCAGGCCATGCAGGTCGCGTACTGCGCCGCGCCCGCGGCCGGATCCGCGGCGGCCAGCGCCTGCAGGTCGCCGAAAGTCGGCTGCGCGGCGAGCCAGGCGTCGTGTTCCTCGCGCGGCGTGACGACCACGCGCCCGCGCATCGCGAAGTGGCCGACGCCGCAGAGTTCCTCGCACAGGATCTCGTACTCGCCCGGCACGGTCGGCGTCAGCCAGAGGTAGGTGATCATGCCCGGGACGAGGTCCATCTTGACCCGGAACTGCGTGACCGTGAAATTGTGCAGCACGTCCTTCGAGCGCAACAGCACCTTGACCGGCTGGTCCACGGGCAGGCGCAGCTCGGGACTCGCGACCAGGCGGTCGTCCCGGCCCTTCGGATCCTCGGGATCGAGGCCGAAGGGATTCTCCGGCGTGGTGAGCGCGGCCGACGTCGCGCCGAGCACGCCGTCCTCGCCGGGGAAGCGGAAGCTCCAGTGCCACTGCTGGCCGACCGCCTCCACGACCTGCGCGTCCTCCGGGACGATCACGAACTTGCCCCAGACGAACAGGCCGGGCGCCAGCATCGCGGCGACGCCGACGGAGGTCACGATCGTGAGCCACCACTCGAGCTTCTTGTTCTCGGGCTCGTAGTCCGCCTTCTGGTCCTTGCGGTGGCGGTAGCGCCAGACCACCCAGGCCAGGAACAGGTTGACGATCACGAACACGATGCCCGTGACCCAGAAGGTCAGGATCACGGTGTCGTCCATGGTGGACCAGTTCGACGCGATCGGCGTGAACCACCAGGGACTGGCGAAGTGGAAGATGACCGAACCGACGACGAGGAGAACGATGACTGCCGCGATCGCCATCGGGGGGCCCCCTATTTACGCACGGACCCGATCGCCGGCGGCCCGGCGGCGGCGCACCGCCGTGAATGGATTGACGAAATGACTGTCCACTCCCGCGAATTCCGCCTCGGGGTGGCGCCGGCTCATCATGTGCCGCACCGCGGACTCCTGGTCCTTGCGCGCGTAGATGAGGATCAGGTACTTGCCGGCTTCGATGTCGTCGTGGAAGCGCTCGAGCTTCTTGTTTTCCTTCTCGACGCCGATCAGCCCGCCTTCCCAGGCGCCGAACAGCGCCGCGACGCCGCACAGCGCGACGTACACGAACCACGGGATGTTCTGGAACGGGCCGAACTGGTCGAGCAGGACGCAGCCGACGACGCCCGCGAACAGGCCGATCGCGGCGCCGATGAATCCCTCGCGCACCACGTCGAGCGTCTCGAGGTAGTTGCCGGAATGGATGTGCCGCTTCTTCAGTCCCGACTCGTCCTTCGCGATCACGTGCACGAAGAAGTCGTCGATGCCGACGTCGTGCAGGTCCTCGGAGACCCGGGAGGTGCTCTCGAGTTCGGGTGCGACGTAATACAGACATTTCATCTGTGGATCCCCCCGCAGCGCCTGAGTCTTGCACAACCCCCCGGGCATTGGAAGCCTGCGGGAAGGCGGTCCCGGGCGGCGGGCGGATTCAGGGCGCTTTCGGCTTCGGCAGCAGCCATTCGAGCGCCAGGGCCTCGTCCGTGAATACGCGCAGCAACGCGCCCCGGTTCGTCGCCACGATCTCGCCGAAGCGCTGCGGATGCACCATCGGTTCGCGGCCCAGCAACGCCAGGCGGACGCGGGGCGAGATGCCCGACTGCAGTTGCGCGACCTTCACGGCCTGATCGTAGCGCTCCGACATCGTCGGCGCGGGTCCCGCGACCTGGCGCACGTCGACCAGTGCCGCGACGCGGCCGGCGCGCGACGCGGCGACGAACGCTTCCCTGGCGACATACAGCTGCCCGCCGGGATAGTAGGAGCCCGTGCAGACGAGTTCGACGTACTCCGGGTGCTCGCGCACCTCGCAACGGATGCTGCCGGCGGTTCCCTCGCCTTCGGCCGTCATGATTCCTGCGGCGTCAGCCGGCGGCCGGCCAGAGCCAGCCGAATGCGCCGCCGGTCAGCAGCGCGTAGATGAACCCGTCGAGCGTCAGCTTGAGCGTGGTGGACCAGGGACGGCTGTACCAGATGGATTGCTGCCAGAGCGCGACCGCGTAGGCGATGAAGGCGGTCGTGCCCGCGACGCGGAACACCGTGAGGTAGTGGGCGCCGGGATCGAGCGTGCGGCTCGCCACGTAGGCGGCGAGGACGCCGACGACGAGGCAGTAGACGAACCACTGCCCCAGCGCCTTGCCCATGGACACCGGTCCGTTCGGCAGCACGGTCATGAGCAGGACCGGGCCGCGCTTGAGCTTTTCGACGTACTCGGGCGCCTTCATGGCCTTCATGTCGGCGGCGCGCGGCAGCATGTACTCGCCCGGCTTGATCGCGAACGGGCGCAACGCATCGAGCACGCGGTCCTGGTCCGGCACCGCCGGGCACTCGCCCCGGTGCCAGAGCGGGGCCATGTGGATGATGGAGCTCGCGATGAAGACGAGCACCGCGGCGACGAGGATCGGCAGCCAGAGTGCGGCGATGGTGGTCATGTGTTCCTCCCGATGGAGCGGTAGATGCCGGCGCCGAGCAGGGCGCCCACGATCGGCGCGACCCAGAACAGCCACAGCTGCGCGGTCGCCCAGCCGCCGACGTAGATCGCGACCCCCGTGCTGCGCGCGGGGTTCACGGAGGTGTTCGAGACCGGGATGCTGATCAGGTGGATCAGGCAGAGCGCGAGTCCGATCGCGAGTGGCGCGAAGCCCGCCGGTGCCCGCGCGTCGGTGGCGCCGAGGATGATGAGCAGGAACATGGCGGTCATCACGATCTCGCAGATCAGCACCGCCGTCATCGAATAGCCGCCGGGTGAATGCGCCGCGTAGCCATTCGACGCGAAGCCGGCCGCGACGTCGAAGCCGGGCGCGCCGCTCGCGATCAGGTAGAGCACGCCGCCTGCGGCGATGCCGCCCAGCACCTGGGCGACGACGTAGGGCAGCAGCTCGCCGGCCGCGAATCGCCCGCCGGCCCAGAGGCCGATCGAGACCGCGGGATTCAGGTGTGCGCCCGAGATGTGGCCGATGGCGTAGGCCATGGTGACGACGGTCAGGCCGAAGGCGAGCGAGACGCCGAGCAGCCCGATGCCGAGATCCGGGAACGCCGCCGCCAGCACCGCGCTGCCGCAGCCCCCGAGCACCAGCCAGAACGTGCCGAAGAATTCAGCCAGGTAACGGTTCATGACGGCATCCCCCGGTCCTCCCCCTGAGCGCGGATCATAGACCCGGACGCTGCGCCCGGGTATCCAGTTCGTGGCCCTTGCGGCCGCCCCGCACCAGCGCCCCCTGGCCGAGGGTGGACTCCACCATGACCCTGGCCATGTCCACGGCGCGGTGTGCCAGCGCCGCCGCGCCCTCGTGCAGCACCTTCGAGTCGCGCACGGCCTGCTCGTTGTTCTCCATGTCCTCGGCGCTCCAGCCGCGCGAATGGGCGACGAACGGGAACTGCGGGAACTGGCAGCCGAGCTCGGCGAAGAAGGTCAGCATCTGGCCGGCCACCGCCTGCACGTTGTCCTGGCCGCCGGTGATGACGAGCGCCACGACCTTGTTGCGCATCAGGTGGCGGTTGGCGACCGTCTCCTGGTTCTGGATGCAGTTCATGCGCTCGATCATCTTGTAGTACAGGCTGCCGGCGCCTCCCCAGCGGATCGGCGTCGCGACCAGGATCACGTCGGCCCAGTGCACCACGCCCTCGTACACGCGATCCATCCGGTCGTCCGGGTCCATCTGCGTGATGGAGCAGGGCCAGGTGCAGGCGCGCGCCGCCTTGGAATAGAAGCCTTCGCAGGCGCGGAACGACAGCTCGCGCAGCGCGATGAACTGCGTGTCGCACTCGCAGTCCTGGCGCGCGCGCGCGGCGGCGAGCGCATGCAGCAGCAGGTCCTCGGAGGTGCTGTAGCGCGGCTGGCCGGCGGTCATGGAAGTCGTCGAGATGCCGAGCAGGCGGATCGGGCCCGGCTCGCGTTTCGGTTCGCGCGCGAGCGGGTGCGGCTCGTGCGGCAGGTGGTTGCGCCTGCTGTGCGCCTTCGCGGCGACCAGCACGCGGCCGTTCTCCACCTTGACCTCGTGCGCGGGCACGCGGTCGGCCTCGTAGCCGGGTTCGCCTTCGCCGGTCTGCCAGTGGAACTTGTAGTAATGCCAGGGGCAGACGACGTAATCGCCGTCGAGGCGGCCCTTGCCGAGCGGGCCGCCGACGTGATTGCAGACGCCCGAGATCGCGCCGAAGCGGCCGTCCTTGAAGGAGAGGGCGATGCGCCGCTCGCCGGCGCGCAATTCCTGCAGGGGCTTGCGCGCCAGCTCGTCGGCGGCGCCGAGGTCGATCCATTCCTCGCTCACGAGCCCTCCCTGGCGCGCAGTTCCCTGCGCACGACGAGCTTGAGGCCCGACCAGGTGTCGGAAACGGCGCAGACCTTCACGTCCACGTAGCCAAGCGGCAGCGCGACCTCGCGGATCGTGTCCTCGGTGATGTCGGTCGGGACCTTCGCCGACTTCTTCGGCCAGGACACCCACACCGGCGTGTCGTCGGGCAGCCGGCCGCGGTAGGACTTGAGCGCCGCCGCGAGTTCCGCGCGCCGGGTGGCGAAGTGATGCACGAGGCCCGCCGCGCCGCGGCCGGCCGCGACGCGGGCGCCGCCGGGCAGCGGCGCCAGCATCCTGCGGTAGTCCTTCGGCGCGTTGACGGCGCGCACCGCCATGCCGGGCTTGATGCCGAGCTTGGCGGCGAGCGGCGTGCCCGAGTAGCCCGCCACGACCGGCTTCAGCCGGTGGCCTTGTCCCGGTACAGGAACGCGACCACGCCGCCCAGCACCAGCAGCATGATCGTGTCGTAGGCGATCTGCCTCACGACCAGCATCCCCGGGATGGGCTGCACACAGTAATAGATGAGGTAGATCGGCACGCACATGAGCAGCGACACGGCGAGCCCGAAGCGCAGGCCCTGGCCGAGCCATGGCTTCGCCTCGCGGCCGCGCGCATAGATCCAGACGAAGGCGGCCGCCATGATCAGGTGCGCGATGATCATCCAGACGAAGTAGTTCTGTGCCTCCTCGGCGGGCCGCATCAGGCCGGTCGCCAGGTACTCGTCGGCGAGCAGCTGCCCGTGCACCGCAAAGCCCGCGAGCATCGACAGGATGAAGATGACGAGCCAGGCGATGAGGAATTTTGCGTTCATTCCGATGTCCCCTTTTCGTTCTGCCAACCGGACCGTTCAGGGCGCCGATATTACGCCTGCCGGGGCGCGCCGATCACCACCGAGGTCATGGACAGGGAGCTGATGACCCCGGCGTTGAAGAATTCGGGCGACTCGGCCTCCCGTTGCAGGGCGAGGGCGTAGAGCAGCGGGTAATAGTGTTCCGGGGTGGGCACCGCGAGCCGCATGCCGGGACCGAGGCTGTCGTGGTCCATCAAGGCCGCGTGATCGCCGTCCGCGATGCGCCTGCGCAGTTCCTCGTCGCAGGCCTCCGCCCAGGCCTGGGGCTTCGGGTCGTGGAAGCTGAACAGGCCGAGGTTGTGCACCATGTTGCCGCTCGCCAGCACGAGGACGTTCTCCTCGCGCAGCGGCGCGAGCTGCCGGCCGATCGCGTAGTGATGCGATCCCGGCCGGCTGGTGTCCATGCCGAGCTGCACGACCGGGATGTCGGCGGCGGGGTACATTGCGACCAGCACGCTCCAGGCGCCGTGATCGAGGCCGCGGGCCGGGTCCTGCTGCACGCGTTCGCTCGCGACGAGGGCCGCCACGCGCCCGGCGAGCCAGGGTGCGCCCGGCGCCGGGTAGCGCACGTCGAACAGCGCCTTCGGGAATCCGAAGAAGTCGTGGATCGTCGGCGGGTGTTCCGTCCTCGTGACCCAGGCGCCGTGCGTCTCCCAGTGCGCGGAGACGCACAGGATGGCCGCCGGCTTCGGCAGCCGGCGCGCGATCTCCTGCCAGCCGCGGAAGAACTCGTTGCGCTCGATGGCGTTCATCGGATTGCCGTGCCCGACGAACAGCACCGGCATCCTCATGCGGCCCCCGGCGGCCCGATGAGATCCCACCGGTTGCCGTAGAGGTCCAGGAACACGGCCACGGTGCCATAGGACTCGTGCCGCGGAACCTCCGTGAAGCGCACGCCCGCGGCCTCCAGTCGCGCGTGGTCGGCATGGAAATCGTCGGTGTACAGGAACAGGAACACGCGCCCGCCGCTCTGGTTTCCCACCGCGCGCTCCTGTTCCGCCGTCGCCGCGCGCGCGAGCAGCAGCGCGAAGTCCGATCCCGCGGGCGCCACGCGCACCCAGCGCTTGCCGCCCTCGCGCGGCTGGTCCTCGAGCAGCCCGAATCCAAGCACCTTGGTGTAGAAGTCGATGGCTTCGTCGTAGTCGCGCACCAGCAGCGCGATCTGCAGGATCCGCCGTCGCGGCAGGCCTGCAGCGGCCATCTCAGCCGGCGGGCGGCGCCACGCGCGGCGCCCAGATCGACCGGTAGACCTTCCAGCTGCCGTTCTTCTGCCGGCGCAGCACGCGCATCACGTGGTACTCGGATTCGACGATGCGGCCGGTCGTGATCTCGCGCGTCGCGCCGCGGATCGCGCCCCACTCGACGGCGTAGTTGCCGAAGACCTTCACTTCCTCGAAGTCGAGCCGGTAGCTGACGACTTCGTGCGTCTTCGGCGTGGCGGCCATGCGCTCGAAGGCGACGTCGAATTCCTTGGCGCCGCGCTGCGGCGCGCCGCCGGGCGGGAACATCACGGCCTCGTCGTCCACCAGCGCCCGCAGCGCGCGGAAGTCGCCGGCCGCGGAGGCGCGCATGTCGCGCAGGTGCAGGCGCTGGATCGCCTTGAGGCTCGACTTCTTCATTGCCGTTGCAGCGCGAGCCGCAGCCCGAGCGCGACCAGGATGGTGCCGCAGGCCGCGTCGATCCATCGCCGCCAGGCCGGGCGCAGGAACATGCCGCGGGAGCCCGCGACCAGCAGCGCGACGCCGCCGAGCCAGACGATGCCCTCGACGTAGTGAATGCCGGTCAGCAGCAGGTACTTGAGCATCACGGCATCGCCGGGACCGATGAACTGCGGGACGAGCGCGAGGTAGAACACGATGACCTTGGGATTGAGCACGTTGGTCAGCAGCCCTTCCCGGAACGACTGCGCGGCCGCGACGGCGCCCGCGCCGCCGCCATTCCCGCCTGCAGCCGGTGCGCCCTGCGCGGCCGAGCGCAATGACTGGATGCCGAGCCAGACGAGGTAGCAGGCGCCCGCGACCTTCATGACCGTGAATGCGGTCGCCGAGTACATCAGCACGGCCGAGACGCCGAGCGCGGACAGCAACGCGTGCACGAACAGGCCCGAGCAGATCCCGGCCACCGTCAGGAGCCCGTCCCGCCTGCCGCCGCGCAGCGCGTTGCGCACGACCAGCATGGTATCCGGGCCCGGCGACATCGTCATGAGCGCGGCCACCAGCGTGAAGGCGAGGACCTGCGAGTCAATCATGGCCGGCGCCCGGACCCTGGAACGAGAGCTCGAGGCCGCGCCCGGTCGCCAGCGCCCGCTCGTAGACGGCCGCCGCAGAAGCGACGTCCTGGAGCGCCGTGCCGGTGCTGTCGAACACGAAGATCTCCTCCGGGGAGGACCGGCCGGGCTTGCGCCCGGCGATGAGTTCGCCGAGTTCCGCGTGGACCTCCCCGATGCCCATCATTCCCGCCGCGAGCGCGTGCTGCAACTCGCCCATGTGGGCGGCCTGCACGGTGAGGTCGGTGACCACGCGGGCCATGGCGAGCACGCGCGGCTCGAGTTCCTGCTTGCCCGCACTGTCCGCGCCGACCGCGGCGATGAACTGGCCGGGCCGGATGTCCGCCGCCCGCACCACGACCTCCCGCGCCGGGGTGCAGGTGACGGCGAGGTCGCAGTGCGGCAGCGCCTGTGCGGCCGAGCCCACGGGCTCGATGTCGAGACCGGTTTCGGGCCCCAGTTCGCCGATGAAGGCCGTGACGCGCTCCGGGTCCCGGTCGCAGGCATAGATGCGCTCGATGCGGCGCACGGTGAGCAGGGCGCGGACATGGGCGCGGCCCTGGTTGCCACAGCCGCAGACCAGCAGCGCCTTCGCACCGGGCAGCGCCAGGTGGCGCGCCGCGATCGCGGAGGCGGCCGCCGTGCGCAGCGTCGTGATCTCGATCGAATCCAGCAGCGCGAGCGGGCGGCCGTCGGCGGCGTCGAACAGGCCGACCATGCCCTGGACGGTGGGCAGGCCGTTGCGGTCCGGGTTGCCCGGGAAGTTCGCGTTGATCTTGGCGGCGTAGTAGCCGGGCGCCGGCCCGAGCGCCGCGGTCTTGACGTGGAACCCGCCGCCGGGGACCTGCGTGCTGAGCACGCCGGGCGCCGACGGCAGCAAGCCATCGGCATGGGCGTGAAAGGCCTGCTCGATCGCCGCGATGCACACCGTCATCGGCAGCAAGGCCGCGACGTCCTGGCGATCGAGGAACAGCATGGCGGTTCAGGTCCTGGGGCGGGTCCGGTAGCGGAAGCAGTCCGTCGTGTGGTCGTTGACGATGCCGACCGCCTGCATGAAAGCGTAGCAGATGGTGGTGCCGACGAAGCGGAAGCCGCGGCGCTTGAGTTCCCGGGACAGGGCATCGGACAGCGCCGTGCGGGCCGGCAGCCCCTGGCCGCGGCGCCACCGGTTGACGTGCGGCCTGCCACCGGCGAATGCCCACAGCCAGCGGTCGAAGCTGCCGTATTCGCGCTGGATCGCGAGGAAGGCGGCGGCGTTGGTGACCGTGCTGTCGATCTTCAACCGGTTGCGCACGATGCCCTCGTCCGCCAGCAGCCGCCGCCGGCGTGCGGCCGTGAAGCGCGCGACCTTCGCCGGATCGAAGCCGGCGAAGGCGCGACGATAGCCTTCACGCTTCTTCAGGATCGTCTCCCAGCTCAGTCCCGCCTGCGCGCCCTCGAGCACGATGAACTCGAACAGCACGCGATCGTCGTGCACCGGCACGCCCCACTCGCGATCGTGGTAGGCGATCGACAGCGGGGTCGCGGCCCAGGCGCAGCGCTTCATGGCTCGCTCGCGAACAGGCGGACCTCCCCGGCATCCTCCGCGAGCCTCATCATGCGCTCGAAACGGAATCCCAGCTTGCCGAGCAGGCGGATCGACGCGTCGTTGTCCGGCGAGGTGATCGCGAGGATGCGTCCGAGGCCGAGCCGGCGCCGCACGTCGTGCACTACGGCATCGGCCGCCTCGAAGGCGTAGCCCCGGGACCAGTACGCGGGCAGCAGCGAAAAGCCGAGGTCCGGCCCGGGCAGTGTGTCGCGCTTGAGGACGCCGCAGATGCCGATCGGCGTGCCGTCCCCGCGCAGGCCGACGCGCAGCAGGCCGTAGCCGTACTGCGCGTACATCGCCACCGGCCCGTCCTGGATGTAGCGGCGGGCATCCTCGACCGTGCGCACGCCACGGTCGCCGATGTAGCGCAGGAAGGAGGGCTCGTTCAGGAGCCCGCGGATGAACTCCGCGTCGGCATCGGCCAGCTCCGTGAGCGCGAGGCGCGCCGTGTCAATCCGCATCGATCCTGCCGGTCAGGCGGTGACGACACCGAACAGGCGGCCGACCGCGGCCGTCAGCACCATCGCGAGCGCGCTCCAGAAGGTGACGCGCAGCGCGCCGTTCAGCGGCCGCGCGCGGCCGGCGCGCGCGGCGACGGCGCCCAGCGCCGCGAGGAACACGAGCGAGAGGCCCGCCACGACGGGGACGGTGTGCGCCGCCGGCGCCGTGATCGCGGTCGCCAGCGGCAGCGCCGCTCCGACGGCGAATGCGGCCGCGGAGGTGAGGGCGGCCTGGGTCGGCCGCGCGCGCATGATCTCCGAGATGCCGAGCTCGTCGCGCGCGTGCGCGCCGAGCGCATCCTTCTGCATCAGCTGGGTGGCCACCTGCGACGCGAGCGCGGGATCAAGCCCGCGGCCCACGTAGATCGCCGCCAGCTCGCGGTGCTCGGCCTCGGCGTCGTCCTGCAGTTCCTTGCGCTCGCGCGCCAGGTCGGATCGCTCGGCATCGGCCTGCGAACTGACCGAGACGTACTCGCCGGCCGCCATGGACATCGCCCCGGCCACCAGCCCGGCGAGCCCCGCGGTCAGCACGGCGCCGCGGCCGGCGCCCGCTTCCGCGACGCCGATCAGGAGGCTCGCGGTCGAGACGATGCCGTCGTTGGCGCCCAGCACGGCGGCACGCAGCCAGCCTGCGCGGCTCGTGCCGTGCCATTCGCCGTGACGCAAGCGGTCAGCCCGTCACTGGCGGTTCACGGCGTAGCGGCCGCCGCCGAGCAGCGCGAGCGCGATCGCCGAGAACATGAACATGTACTGCTTCTCGATCGCGAGTCCGCCGGACTTCTCGACGATGAACAGCTGGTCCCAGTGCGCGACGCCGATGGCGAACAGCATGTTGACGGCGATCAGCCAGGCGCCGATGCGCGTGTAGAAGCCGGCGATGACCAGCACGGGGGCGAGCAGCTCGCCGACGTAGACGCCGTACTTCAGGAACGCGGGGAGACCGCTCGCGTTCAGCGCCGGGCCCA
>DATBMQ010000248.1:0-2324 GCA_036554765.1 Steroidobacteraceae bacterium
GCTCGATCGCGGCGGCGCGAAGCGGGCGGCCGGCCGATAACGTCATCAAATGAGGAGATTGCCATGAACCCGCTCGTTCCCCTCGCCACCGCCATCACCGTCAGCCTCGTGTTGAGTTCCGCCATCCTGTTCGCGATCACCCGCCCCCTGCGTCGCGTGCTGGCGCGGCTGTGCAGGGACGGCGAGTCCACGTCGTTCTGGGTGGCGTTCACGGCCGTCATGCTCTACATCGCGCCGCTGTTCTTCGCCGTGTTCTGGACGCCGATCTACCTGACCGAACCGGTGCCGGCGTTTCGCACCGCGCTGGTCTCGGCGCTGTTCGGTGCGTTCGCCGGGATGCTGGTCATCGGCTACAAGATCGCGGGCGCAGTGGACGTGAAGCGCAACTGAGGCGCACGGCATGATGCGCGCCGTGCTCTACGACGGCTACTGCCACAGCTGCAGCGCGCTGGTGCGCTTCCTGAAGAAGCGGCCCGCCGCGCCGCCGTTCGAACTGATCCCGATGCAGGGCGAACGAGGCCGCGCCTTGCTCGCCCCGTTCGGCATCGACCCGGACGACTCGTCGACGTTCCTGGTACTGGACGGCGGCCGCGCATACACGGAATCCGACGGCGTGCTGCAGATCGCGCGCTCGCTCGGGCCGGGCTGGCGCGCGCTGGCGGCGGCGGGCCGCGTGATGCCGAAGCCCTGGCGCGACGGGCTCTACCGCTTCCACGCGCGCAACCGGTTCCGCTGGTTCGGCAGGCGCGACAGCTGCTACCTGCCGTAGCCGGACAACGCCGGCGATGGTCAGAAGCGCAGCGACAGGCAGCTGAGGCCGCCGTCCATCTTGCGGAACTCCGACATCTCGAGCGCGATCGACTCATAGCCCTGGCGGTCGAGCATGGCGGCGAACTGCGGGTAATCGGCCGCGATCAGCAGCTTGCCGTTGACGGCGAGGCAGTTCGCGGCATGGCGCTCGACGTCCGGAACCACGAGCTGGTCGTAAGGCGCGAGGGCCTCCGCTCCCGGAAGGTCACTGGTGCGGACCATGCGCCCGTCGCCGAGGTAGGCGAGACCGGACTTGAGGTGCAGCAGGCGGCTGCTGGCGCGGATGTTGATGGTATCGGACGGATAGCCGAGGTCCGCGAGCCAGGCCGCGAGCTGGCGCGCACCCTCGTCGTTGGTGCGGCGCGAAAGCCCGATCAGGAAATGCCCGTCGGCCTCGCAGACGTCGCCGCCGTCCACGGTGCCGGGCGGCATGATGCGCGCGAGATCGGGGTAGTGCACCCGCAACGCCGCCGCGACGGTCTCGGCCTCACCCTGGCGCGACTGCGCGCCGGGGCGCGTCATGATGGCGCCGCGCGGCGTGAGGATCGCGACGTCCTCGACGAAGCAGCTGTCGGGATAGTCCGGCTCGGCCGGCAGCACGGAGACCGCGAGCCCGCAGCGCTCGAGCGCGGCCGTGTAGGCCTGGTGCTGCGCGAGCGCCAGCGCGTAATCGGGCGCGCCCGCATGGGCGCTCGTCAGCCCCCGGGCGAAGGTCGGCGGCGGCGGCCTCAGCAGTGCTTTGGTGAAGTTCATGATGGTGCCAAAAAGGTGCCTGACACCTTTTTCTAGCGGAGGCGGGAGAGCACGCGGGCGAAGCGGGCCGGGTCGTAGCGCTCGTCGTCCTCGAGGTCGGCGAACAGCGCCTCGATGCGCGGGTCGGAGTCGAGCCGGCGGCCGGAGGAGGCGAGCAGCAGCGTGACGGCCATCGCGGCCTGCTCGGCGGCGGAATAATCCGGGAATTCGCCGCGTTCGGCTGCGGCGAGGATGGCGGAGAGCATCGCGTCGCGGTCGGCGGCGGAGAAGCGGCGCCCGTCGAACCACTGCCGCAGCGCCGGGATCTCCCCGCCGAGCGCCTGGGCGGCCTCGCGCAGCGCCGGCATGCCCTGGTTCGCGGCGCGATGCAGCCGCGTGGTCGCCTGGCGCAGCGCATCGGCCCGGGCGGGCTCGACCGCGTCCAGCACCACCGCCAGCATCACGAGCGCGCTGTCCTGCACGCGCAGGCTGCCGGGCGCGAGCCCGGGTGCGTCGCGGAAGCGCCGGAGCTTCATCGAGCGGTGGCAGCCGTAACAGTTGAAGAGCGAGAAATCCGGGAACACGCCGCGCGAGTGGCGCTCGTCGGCGACGATCCCGAGCGTGCGCGCGGCGGATTCCGCGAGTCCCGCGAGCCAGACCGCGACGCTGTCGGACTCCGTCTTGCGCTGCGCGTAGTCCGGATCGCGCCGGTAATGCTCGCGACCGCCGCTGGTGCGCCAGAGTTCCGAGTAGGTATCGAGCTCGAACGTGAGCCGCGGATG
>DATBMQ010000283.1:0-4097 GCA_036554765.1 Steroidobacteraceae bacterium
CGGAAGACCTCGATCTGCTCCAGGTCGAACGCCGGGAAGCCCTTCAGGATCGGGTTCTCCTGCACCACGTCGTCGTAGACCAGCGACACGGGCTGGGACGCATTCAGGTCGAAGTCCGTATTGCCGAGACCGCGGATGTAGAAGCGCGGGAAGGCGCGGCCGAAGGACGACTCGATGAGCAGGCTCGGCACGCGGCCCGACAGGAAGCGCACGTCGTCGCCGCCGGAGGCCAGGATGTCGAGCTTCTCGTCGCCGAGCGTCGACACCGACACCGGCACCTGCTGGATGTTCTCCACACGGCGCTGGGCCGTGACCATCACCGGATCGAGTGTCGTGTCCTGCGCGAAGGCCGCCGGCAGCGGCAGAGCCAGGGCAATGGCGGCGGCGAGACGACGCCGCGACAGTGCGGACCGTCCGCCCATCTGTGCGTGATGCATTGTGAAACTCCCCTGTGTGCCTGCGCGGACCGGGCGATCCGGGCGCGCGATTTGCGGGGAGTGTAGCCGAGCCGCGGGCCGGGAGCCTACTTGATCTTGGCTTCCTTGAAGGTCACGTGCTTGCGGGCCACCGGGTCGAACTTGCTGACCTCCATCTTCTCAGGATGCAGGCGCTTGTTCTTGGTGGTCGTGTAGAAGTACCCGGTGCCGGCGGTCGAGACGAGCTTGATCTTGTCGCGCATGGCGGAATCCTCAGATGTGCGTGCCGGCGGCACGCAGTTCGCGGACCACGGTCTCGAGGCCGCGCTTCTCGACCGTGCGCAGGCCGCGCGTCGACAGCCTGAGCGTCACCCAGCGGCCTTCGCTCTCCAGCCAGAAGCGCTGCGTGTGCAGGTTCGGCAGGAAGCGGCGGCGCTTCTTGATGTTGGAGTGGGAAACCTTGTTGCCGGTGCGCGGGCGCTTTCCGGTGACCTGGCAGACTCTCGACATGGTGCTGGCTCCAAACGGGCCGCGTATTAGACCAGCCCGGCGAAGTCCAGTCAAATCAGGATGTTGGACGCCAAGTGCCCGTCAGATCAGGCCTTTTTCCGCGAGCGAGATGCAGCTGCCGTCGCCGATGATGAGGTGGTCCAGCAGGCGGATCTCGACCAGCGCCAGGGCATCCCGCAGCCGGGTGGTGATGATCTCGTCGGCCTGCGAGGGTTCCGCCACCCCGGACGGGTGGTTATGGGCCAGGATCACCGCCGTGGCGTTGCGCGCGAGCGCCTGCTTGACCACCTCCCGGGGATGGACGCTGGCCCCGTCCACCGTGCCGCGGAACAGTTCCTCGCAGCGCGTCAGCCGGTGGCGGCTGTCCAGGAACAGGCAGCAGAAGACCTCGTGCTCCAGGTCCCGCAGCCGGGCGACCAGGTAGTCGCGCGCCGCGCGCGGGCTGCCGAGGACGGGCCCGGCCTGCAGGCGCTCGAGGTGGTGGCGGCGCACCAGTTCGAGCGCCGCCTGCAGCTCCGCCCAGCGCGCCGGCCCCACGCCGCGCTCGCCGCAGAGTTCCTGGCGCCCGGCGGCCAGGACGTTGCGCAGCGAGCCGAAGCGCGCGAGCAGGCCGCGCGCGAGGTCCACGGCACTCGCGCCGCGGGTGCCGTGGCGCAGCCAGATCGCGAGCAGTTCCGCCTCCGACAGCGAACCCGGCCCGAGGTCGAGCAGCTTTTCGCGCGGTCGTTCGGCCAGTGGCCAGTCCCGGATCTGCATGCGATGCCTCCGTGCGCGAGTCTGCGGGCCGGGTCCGCGGCGCGCCGCGCGAAAAAGAAGCCGATTGAGGCACTAACGTGCGGCGCGGATAATCCGCTCATGAAGAAACTCCAGGTTCGCATCCTCGATCCGCGGATGGGGCGGGACATCGAGTTGCCCCGGCGCGCGACGGCGGGTTCGGCAGGCCTCGACCTGCGCGCCTGCCTGGACGCGGCGCTGGTGCTCGAGCCGGGCCAGGCCCAGCTCGTGCCCACCGGCATCGCGATCCATCTCGACGACCCCGGCCTTGCGGCGGTGCTGCTGCCGCGCTCGGGCCTCGGCCACAAGCACGGCATCGTGCTCGGCAACCTCGTCGGACTCATCGATTCCGACTACCAGGGCCAGGTCATGGTGTCGGTGTGGAACCGCGGCGATCACCCGTACACGATCCAGCCCGGCGAGCGCATCGCCCAGATGGTGGTCGTGCCGGTGGTGCCGGTCGAGCTGGAGGTCGTCGGGCAGTTCGAGGAGAGTGCCCGCGGCGCCGGCGGCTTCGGCAGTTCCGGCCGCCGCTGAGCGGGCTGGCTAGCGCGGCACGACGGCGCGCAGTTCCTTGTAGCGCTTGATGTCGGCCTCGAAGGTCAGGCGGATGTTCTCACGCTCCTCGCGCCGCTTGATGAGGTTCGCTTCCTGCGTCGCGATATCGCTGGTCGCGCGCGTCAGGTCGGAGGCGATTTCCTCCGGCAGCGGCAGCGCCTTCGGGTCCTTGTTGACCGGGGCGTAGCGCGAGGCGTGCTTCTGGAGCTGGATGCGCTGTGCGCGCAGGTTCGCCAGCGACTGCTCCTGGATCGTGAGCTGCGCGTCCACCAGCTCGAGCCGGTTGTCGCGCAGCACCTCGAGTTCGCGCACGGACTGGTAGGTCTGCAGCAGCACGCGGTCACGCAGCTTGCGCTTCTGCTCGTCGCGGGCGGCCTTTTCGATGGCTGCCTGCTCGGCCGCCTCCTCGGCGGTGATCAGGCCCTGCTCGCGCGCGATCGGCACGCCCTGCCGGTTCAGGATGTCGCGGTCCTGTTCGGCGTATTCCGGGGGCACACGGTCGCCGTAATGGACCTGGCCATCCTTGTCCACCCAGCGGTAGAGCTTGGTCTTGTCCTTGCCGGACTGGGCGTGCGCCAGGCCCGCGCAGAGCGCGACGAGCAGCGCGGGCAGCAACAGCCTGGGCAACCAGCCAGTCATCCGGGACTCCTGTAACAAGGCATTCTCTGCCGGCCAGCGGCAGCACAAACCGTAACTGGATCACGCTTCGCTGTCGACACCGTGGCTTGCCCGGTGGTTCTGCAGCGCAGCCAGCTCCTCCGACGGCCCGGCCTGCGCCAGGTACGCGATCAGGTCATCCAGCGTGATGATTCTGATGACCGGAATGCTGAACGTCGCCTGAACCTCCTGCACGGCGGAGCGCGCCCCTTCGCCGCGCTCCTGGCGGTCGAGCGCGAGCACCACCCCCGCGGGCACGGCGCCGGCGCCGCGGATGATCCCGACGGACTCGCGCACCGCGGTGCCGGCGGTGATCACGTCGTCCACGATCAGCACGCCCCCGGCGAGCGGCGCGCCGATCAGCCTGCCGCCCTCGCCGTGGTCCTTGGCTTCCTTGCGGTTGAAGGCGAACGGTACGCTGCGGCCGTGGTGCGTGGCGAGCGCGATGGCGGCCGCGCTGGCGAGCGGGATGCCCTTGTAGGCCGGCCCGAACAGCATGTCGAAAGCCACGCCCGACGCGGCGATCGCGTCCGCATAGCAGGCGCCGAGGCGCGCCAGCGCGTCGCCGTCGTTGATCAGGCCGGCATTGAAGAAATACGGGCTCCGGCGGCCCGACTTCAGCGTGAAATCGCCGAAACGCAGCACCTGCCGCGACAGGATCAGCTCGATGAAGGCTTTCTGGTGGGGACGCATGCACCGTGACCGTGGCCCTGCGTATCATGGCGCAACCGGCGCGGGACAGGAATGCGCATCGTCACGCTCAACTGCAACGGCATCCGCTCCGCGGCCGCGAAGGGCCTGTTCGACTGGCTGCCGTCGCAGGATGCGGACGTCGTGTGCCTGCAGGAGACCAAGGCGCAGGAACACCAGCTCGGGGACGGCACGTTCCGGCCGCGCGGGATGCACTGCTGGTACTTCGACGCCGAGCGCAAGGGCTACAGCGGCGTCGCCGTCTTCTCGAAGGCGAAGCCGCGGCGTGCGATCCGTGGCTTCGGCGTCGCCGAGTTCGACCGCGAGGGCCGCTACCTCGAATTGCAGTTTCCCGGGCTTTCGGTGGTCTCGGTGTACTTCCCGTCCGGTTCCGCCGGGCCCGAGCGCCAGGCGTCCAAGTTCCGCTTCCTCGAGGCATTCCTGCCGCAGCTCGTGAAGCTGGCACGCAGCCGGTCCCGGAACTACATCCTC
>DATBMQ010000288.1:0-2697 GCA_036554765.1 Steroidobacteraceae bacterium
TACGCAGGCTCGATCGGCGACGACCCGGGTGATGCGCTCGCGGACTTCAAGGCCGCACTCACCACCGTGTGGTCGTACCGCGACTTCACGACGTCGCTGAGGGCGCGTTACCTGCCGAGCATGGTCCTGGAAGACACGATCATTTCCGGCAGCACGGACCCTGGCGTCAACTCGATCGTCTACGTGGACCTGTCGACTGCCTGGCAGGTCAACGACGGGCTGGGAATCCGCCTGGGCGTCGAGAACCTCACGGACGAGGATCCGGAGCTGTATTCGCCGGACATCGACTCGGGTACTGACCCCTCGACGTACGACGTGATCGGTCGCCGGTACTTCGTGAGCGCCACCTACAAGTTCTGACGAACTGCAGTGGCAGGAGGGGCCGCCGGTCCGCCACAGGCCGGTGGCCCTTTCTTTTTCAGCGCCAGCGGCCCCAGATCGCGAGCGTGATGCCGGGCCGCTGGATGTTCACGAACATCACCTCGCCGGCGGGATCGAAGCACGCGCCGGCCCACTCCTCGCCGCGGTAATCGCCCGCCAGCACGCTCTTGCCGGCCGCGGCGATCTCGGCCTGGGTCAGCACGACGTTGTTCTTCGCGAACGTGAATGACTCCCCGCGAGCGGTCAGGCCGAGCAGGCGCGTGCCGGGACCGTAGGCATCCGTCACCGGGTCGCCGTCCTCGCACAGGAAGATCGTGCCCTGCGGACTGACGCTGATATTGTCGATGTTGTCGCCCACCAGCGGGTCGCCGGCGACGAAGATCGCGCGCAGGGTGTCCTTGCGCGGATCGTATTCCCACACCGCGCCGTCGCCGCTGCCGCGGCGGCCGTCGGCGGAGATGCCCGCGGCGGTATCCACGAGATAGACCTTGCCGCCGTGCCAGCAGACGCCTTCGCCGCGGCTCATGCGCAGCGCGCCCTTGCCCCAGGCCTCGAGAAACGGCCCGCTGGTCTCGTTCGGCGCATTCGGCAGGCCCTCGGGCGCGGCGCCGGGCGGCGCATCGGGGTGCTCGACGTCGATCCATTCGAGCCGGTGCAGGTCGCCCAGCGCCGGCGCGAGCAGGTCCGCGCGCTCGACTCCCCTCACCTTCGCCGCCTGCAGGCGGCCGCCCGCCTCGTAGCTGCCGGCCGTGCCGCTCCTGTCCTTCGGCAGGAAACGATAGAAGCAGGACCGCTTCGGATTGTCCTCGGTCAGCCAGGCAGTCTTCGTCGCCGGGTCGATCGCGACGGCCTCGTGCAGCATGCGGCCCATGTCCACGATCGGCCGGGCCGTCGTCTGCGCCGCGTCGCGCCGCACTTCGAACACGTAGCCGTGGCGCCGTCCGCCCCAGGCGGTCAGGTCCACGACGGTCTCCTCGCAGCTCAGCCAGGTTCCCCAGGGCGTGACTCCGCCCGCGCAGTTGAAGACGGTGCCGCCTAGCGAGGGCTCGACGCCGATCCAGCGCCGGCCTCGGAATCGCAGCGTGGTCGTGCCGCCGCCCGGGGCGAGCTGCTGGCCGCCGGGGACGACGGTGTCGTAGCGTGCCGGCGCCTGGATCGGGCTCGCGAACGAGCGCTCGTGGTTGCGCACCAGCGTGACTTCCGTTTCATGGCCGCGGCGCACGGCATGGATCACGCCCATGCCATCGTGCGCATCGGGTGCCGGCTGGCCATTGGGCATCGTGTCGCCGGTCCAGGAGAAGCTGCGGTACTCGAAGCCCCTGGGCAGCAGGATCAGCGGCAGGCCGGTCGCGAGATCCCGTGCCGGCCGCAACGGGCCATAGGGCCCGGCGACGCTGGCCGAGGCCCGGGCCGCCGCCAGCGCGTGCCGCGCACCGGCGCCCGCGAGCACCGCGGCGATCGACGCCGACGCCGATCCCGCCAGGAATCCGCGGCGGCTGATCCCGGATCGCATCCCGCCATTCTAGAGGCCCATTGTTGCAGCAACACGTAAAGGTGTCAGGCACCTTTTCTGCACTGCCAAAAAGGTGCCTGACACCTTTTCTAGGGCGCGCGGTCGACGCGGCAGGCGAAGCAGCCGCGCTTGGCGAAGTGCACGTGCAGGTACTTGACGTCGGGCCGCGCCAGCAGGCTCTCGAACAGCGGCCCCGCCTCGCGTCCCTCGACGACTTCCGCGGCGACCATCAGGTCGGCGTCGTCGTAGGCGCGCACCGACAGCAGCCGCCGCGTCAGGTACGCCGGCAGCTCGCCGACGATGCGCCGCGCCTCGGCAATGCCCCGGCGCACGAAGATCGGGCCCGAGGCACGATAGGGTGACTGGCTGTCCTGGTGCGTGAACGGCAGCAACAGCACCTCCTCGCCCACCGGCGCGTCCTCGAGCGTGACCCGGCAGGGATAGCCGATCGGCGCATCCACCCGCATGCGCTTCATGCCTTGCGCGGCCAGCGCCGCATCGTCCAGCCGGAACAGTTTCTCGAACAGGGCGGGCTCGAGTCCGCGGAGCTGGTAGTTCATGGCGCGCAGCATCGCGGGACCGCCCAGGCACCGGCAACCCGGTTCTTGCTGATCTGGAAAACCGAATACAATCAATTAGTTAAGTGCTTTCCGATGCTGCGACTTGGCCTGCCACCCCGGCCGGGCGTAGCATCGCGCAGCGGTACCGGCCGACCGGGCCGCGTCAATAACAAGCTCAGTGAGGGGGGTACAGTGAATCCATTCAAGCTCGTGGGTTGGGCGGGTCTTGCGATCTGCATCGTG
>DATBMQ010000025.1:0-13622 GCA_036554765.1 Steroidobacteraceae bacterium
CGGACGTGGCGGACAAGTTCCCGTTTCCTTTCAGCGTGCTGCCGCCCGACGTCAGCTGGTTCCTCGCCACCTGGACCGAGGTGCTGGGCGGTATCTGCATCTGGCTCGGGCTGGCGACCCGATTCTGGGCGGCCGGGCTGCTGATCCTGACGATCGTCGCGATCGCGGGCGTGCACTGGCCCGCGGAATGGTCATCGCTGTCCGAACTCTGGAAGGGCTACGCGATCACCGACCGCGGCTACGGCAACTTCAAGCTGCCGCTGCTGTTCATTGCGATGCTGCTGCCGCTGCTGTTCACCGGCGCCGGCCGGCTCAGCCTCGACGAACTGATCCGCCGCCGCTTCTGACCGAAAAGGTGCCTGCCTCCTTTTTGGCAATGCCAAAAAGGAGGCAGGCACCTTTTCGCTACTTTTTCGGCATGTAGAGGTCGGTGAGAGTGCCGTCGTAGGCTTCGGCAGCGAAGGCGACGGTTTCGGACAGCGTCGGGTGCGGGTGGACGGTGAGGCCGATGTCGGCTGCCTGCGCGCCCATCTCGATCGCCAGCGCGACCTCGGAGATCAGCTCGCCGGCATTGGTGCCCACGATGCCCGCTCCCACGACGCGGTGGGACTCCTCGTCGAACAGCAGCTTGGTGAAGCCCTCGTCGCGTCCCAGCGCGAGCGAGCGGCCGCTCGCCATCCAGGGGAACAGGCCCTTGCCGAGCTTGCGTCCCTGCGCCTGCGCCTCGGTCTCGGTGATCCCCGCCCAGGCGATCTCCGGATCGGTGTAGGCGACCGACGGGATCACGCGCGCGTCGAAGGAACTCCTGCCGCCGGCGGCGACTTCGGCCGCGACCTTGCCCTCGTGCGTCGCCTTGTGCGCCAGCATCGGCGCCCCGACGACGTCGCCGATCGCGAAGATGTGCGGCACGTTGGTGCGCTGTTGCCGGTCCACCGGGATGTAGCCGCGCGCGTCCACCGCGACGCCCGCGGCCTGGGCCTGGATCAGGCCGCCGTTCGGCACGCGCCCCACCGAGCACAGCACCCGGTCGAAGACCTGCGGCTCCGGCGCCTTCGCGCCCTCGAAGCGCACCCGCAGCCCCTCGTCCAGAGCCTCGACACCCAGCACCCTGGTGCCCGTCATGATCGCCGCGTAGCGCGCGCGCAGGCGCTTCTCCAGCGGGCGCACCAGGTCGCGGTCGCAACCCGGCATCAATCCGTCGGTCAGCTCGACGACGCTCACCCGGGAGCCCAGCGCGTCGTAGACGCAGGCCATCTCCAGGCCGATGATGCCGCCGCCGATCACGAGCAGGCGCTCCGGGATGTCCTTGAGGTCCAGCGCGCCCGTCGAATCGAGCACGCGCGGGTCCTCGGGCAGTCCGGGAAGGCGCGCGGGCTCCGAACCCGCGGCGATGATGCACTGCTCGAAGCCGACCATGCGCGTGGCGCCCTCGTGCGTACGCACCTTGGCGCGGTTCGGCCCGGCGAAGCGCGCGAACCCGCGCAGCACCTCCACCTTGCGCTGCTTGGCGAGGATCGTGAGGCCGGCGGTCAGCTTGCCGACGATCCTGTTCTTCCACTGGCGCAGCGCCTCGGTGTCGATGTCGGGCTTGCCGAAACGGATGCCGTGCGCGGACATCGATTCCGCCTCCTCGATCACGCGCGCGGCGTGCAGCAGCGCCTTGGACGGGATGCAGCCGACGTTCAGGCAGACGCCACCGAGCTGCGGCCAGCGGTCCACGAGCAGCACGCGCGTGCCGAGGTCGGCGGCGCGGAACGCCGCGGTATAGCCGCCCGGCCCGGCGCCGATCACCAGCAGCTGCGTCGTCAGGTCCGCGGCCGGCTCGCCCGCGGCGACCGCCGGCGCGGGCGCAACCGGCGACTTCACCGGCGGCGCCCGGGCCGCCTCCGGCTCCCTGGGTGCGGCGATCGAAGGCAGCCGCACGGTGTCGTCCGCGGCGGGCGCGAGGAGCGCGATCAGCGAGTCCTTCGAGACCCGGTCGCCCTTCGCGACCTTGAGCTCGCGGACGATGCCGGCAACCGTCGCCGGCACGTCCATGGTCGCCTTGTCGGTCTCGAGCGTGATCAGCGGCGTCTCGGGCTCGACGCTGTCGCCCGGCTTGACCAGCACCTCGATGACCTCGACGTCCTTGAAATCCCCGAGGTCGGGGACGCGCTGCTCGACGAGCCCGCTCAAGGCACGGCCTCGGTCAGCCCCTGCGGGTGAGCGAGCTCTTCCGCCAGCGCGACCACGAAACGCACGGCCAGCGCGCCGTCGATCACGCGGTGGTCGTACGAGAGCGACAACGGCAGCATCAGTCGCGGCTCGAAGCTCGCGCCTTTCCACACCGGCCGGAACTGCGAGCGCGAGACGCCGAGGATCGCGACTTCGGGCGCGTTGATGATGGGCGTGAAGGCCGTGCCGCCGATCCCGCCCAGGCTCGAGATCGTGAAGCAGCCGCCCTGCATCTCGGCCGCCGTCAGCTTGCCGGCCCGCGCCTTGGCCGCCAGTTCCCCGAGGTCGCGCGCCAGCTCGTAGACGTCCTTGCGCCCGGCGTCGCGGATCACGGGGACCACCAGGCCGTTCGGCGTGTCGGCGGCGAACCCCAGGTGCAGGTACTTCTTGTAGACCAGGTTCTGGCCGGAAGCATCCAGCGAGCAATTGAAGTCCGGGAACTTCGCGATCACGCGCACGCAGGCGCGCGCGATGAAGGCGAGCGGCGTCAGCTTGATGCCGAGCCCCTCCGCGCGTCCCTTGAGCGAGGACCGCAGTTTCTCGAGGTCGGTGATGTCGGCCTCGTCATGCTGCGTGACGTGCGGCAGGTTGACCCAGGCGGCCTGCAGGCGCGCGCCCGAGATTCTCTGGATGCGGCCGAGCGGCTTGACCTCGACTGGCCCGAAGGCGGCGAAGTCGACCTCCGGGACCCGCGGCAGCGCAGCGCCCGCCGCGGCCGGCGCGCCTTGCAGCGCCTTCTTCACGAAGGCCTTGACGTCCTCGTCCGTGATGCGGCCCTTCACGCCGCTGCCCGTGACGCGGGCGAGGTCCACGCCCAGTTCGCGGGCCAGGCGCCGCACGGCCGGTCCGGCGTGCGCGCGCGAGAACCCGGCCTCGTTCGCCGTGGCAGCGGCCTGCGGGGCCGCCGGGGCCGAAGCCGGCGCCGCCGCTTCGCGCGCAGGCACAACAGCAGCGGGCGCGGCCGGCGTTGACTTCGCGACCGCTGGCGCTGCCGTGCCCATCACGGTCGCCACCAGATCGCCCGCGCTGACGCGCCCGCCCTTGGCCACGTGCAGCTTGCGGATCGTGCCTGCCGCCGAGGACGGCACGTCCATGGTCGCCTTCTCGGTCTCGAGCGTGATCAGCGGCGACTCGAGCGTCACCGCGTCGCCCTCGCGCACCAGCACCTCGATGATCTCGACGTCGCGGAAATCGCCGAGGTCGGGAACCCGCACCTCGACCGGAGCGGCAGCAGCAGCCGCTGCAGCAGGCCTCGGTGGCGGGGCGGCCGTCGTCGCCGGCGCGGCAGCCGCGGGCTTGTCCTTCGCGGGCTTGCGCGCCGCCGCAGCGGCCTCGACCGACAGCACTGCATCGCCTCTCGAGACGCGGTCGCCCTTCTTGACCGCCAGCGCGAGCACGCGACCGGCGGCCGTCGAGGGCACGTCCATGGTCGCCTTGTCGGTCTCGAGCGTGATCAGCGGCGTCTCGAGCGCCACGACGTCGCCCGGCTTCACCAGCACGTCGATGACCTCGACGTCCTTGAAGTCGCCGAGGTCGGGGACGGTGACCGTGATCTCGGAGGCCACGGCCGGCTCAGGACACGAGCGGATCCGGCTTGGCCGGATCGATCTCGAACTTCTTGATCGCGAGCGCGACGGTGCCCGCGTCGATCTTGCCGTCGTCGGCCAGCGCCTTGAGCGCCGCGACCACGATCCAGCGGCGGTCCACCTCGAAGTGGCCGCGCAGCGCCGCGCGCGAATCGCTGCGGCCGAAACCGTCGGTGCCGAGCGCGACATAGCGACCGGGCACCCACTGGCGGACCTGGTCGGCGACCGTCTTCATGTAGTCGGTCGCGGCGATGAAGGGACCATCGCGCCCGGCCAGGCATTCGCTCACCCAGGGCTTGCGCGCCTTCTTGCGCTCCGGATGCAGCAGCGCGTCGCGCTCCGCCGCGAGCGCGTCGCGGCGCAGCTCCGAGAAGCTGGTGACGCTGTAGACGTCGGCCGGCACCCCGAACTCGGACTCCAGCAGTTCCGCCGCGGCCTGTGCTTCGCGCAGGATCGTGCCTGAGCCGAGCAGCGTGACGCGCACCGCGCCGCGGCCGCCGACGTGCAGCAGGTACATGCCGCGCAGGATCCCGTGCTCCGCGCCCTTCGGCATCGGCGGGTGCGCGTAGTTCTCGTTCATGCAGGTGATGTAGTAGAAGACGTTCTCCTGCTCCGCATACATGCGCCGCAGGCCGTCCTGCATGATGACCGCGAGTTCGTAGCCGTAGCAGGGGTCGTAGGCCACGCAGTTCGGGATGGTCGAGGCCAGCAGGTGGCTGTGGCCGTCCTGGTGCTGCAGGCCCTCGCCCGCCAGCGTCGTGCGCCCGGCGGTCGCGCCGAGCAGGAAGCCGCGCGCCTGCATGTCGCCCGCCGCCCAGGCGAAGTCGCCGACGCGCTGGAAGCCGAACATCGAATAGAAGATGTACATCGGGATCATGCTGACCCCGTGGTTCGCGTAGGCGGTCGCGGCCGCCAGCCAGGAGCAGAACGCGCCCGCCTCGTTGATGCCCTCCTCGAGGATCTGGCCCTTGCGGTCCTCGCGGTAATACATCAGCTGGTCCACGTCCTGCGGCGTATAGAGCTGGCCGACCGACGAGTAGATGCCGACCTGGCGGAACAGCCCCTCCATGCCAAAGGTTCGTGCCTCGTCGGGCACGATCGGCACCACGTGCTGGCCCAGGTGCTTGTCCTTCAGCAGCTGCGTCAGGATGCGCACGAACACCATCGTGGTCGAGATCTCGCGGCCCTCGCTGCCGTCGAGCAGGTTCTTGAACGCCTCCAGCGGCGGCACCGTGAGCTTCGGGGCCTGCGTGCGCCGCTGCGGCAGCGAGCCGCCGAGCGCCTTGCGATGCGACTTCAGGTACTGCATCTCCGGGCTGTCCTCGGCCGGCCGGTAGAACGGCACGTGCGGGATATCCTCGTCCGAGACCGGGATGTTGAAGCGGTCGCGGAACGCCCGCAGCGCCTCGTCGTCGAGCTTCTTCTGCTGGTGGGTGATGTTGAGCGCCTCGCCCGCCTTGCCCATGCCGTAGCCCTTGACGGTCTTCGCGAGGATCACCGTCGGGCGGCCCTTGTGCGCGACCGCGGCGGCATAGGCGTTCCAGACCTTCTGCGCGTCGTGTCCGCCGCGGTTGAGCGCGGTGATCTCGTCGTCCGACAGGTGCGCGACCAGTTCCGCGGTCTCCGGGTACTTGCCGAAGAAATGCTCGCGCGTGTAGGCGCCGCCCTTGGCCTTGAAGTTCTGGTACTCGCCGTCGACCGCCTCGTCCATGCGCTTGCGCAGCAGGCCCGAGGTGTCGCGCGCCAGCAGCGGGTCCCAGCGGTGGCCCCACACGACCTTGACGACGTTCCAGCCCGCGCCGAGGAAGGCGGACTCGAGCTCCTGGATGATCTTGCCGTTGCCGCGCACCGGGCCGTCCAGGCGCTGCAGGTTGCAGTTGATGACGAACACGAGGTTGTCGAGCTTCTCGCGCACCGGCATCGTGAGCGCGCCCATGGATTCGGGCTCGTCCATCTCGCCGTCGCCGAGGAAGCACCAGACCTTCTGGTCCGCGGGCTCGACCAGGCCGCGGTGCTCGAGGTAGCGCACGAAGCGCGCCTGCATGATCGCCTGCAGCGGACCGAGTCCCATGGAGACCGTCGGGTACTGCCAGAAGTCGGGCATCAGCCACGGGTGCGGATAGGACGACAGCCCCTCGCCGCCGACCTCCTGGCGGAAGCGCCGCAGCTGTTCCTCGGTGAGGCGGCCCTCGAGGTAGGCGCGCGCATAAATGCCCGGGCTCGAGTGGCCCTGGATGAACACCATGTCGCCGCGCTGGTGCTCGGTCGGCGCGCGCCAGAAGTGATGGAAGCCGACCTCGTACAGCGTCGCCGAGGAAGCATAGGTCGCGATGTGGCCGCCGTACTCGGTGCTGACACGGTTCGCGTGCACAACCATCGCCACCGCATTCCAGCGGATCAGCGACTCGATGCGCCGCTCGATCGCGCGGTCGCCCGGGTAGGGCTTCTCGCGCGACACGTGGATGGTGTTGAGATAGGCGGTGTTCGCCTTGAACGGCAGCCAGGCACCGGAACGGCGCGCGTGGTCGATCAGGCGGTCGAGCAGGAAGTGCGCGCGGGCGGGTCCGTGCGCCTTGAGCACCGAATCAATGGATTCGAGCCACTCCTGGGTCTCGAGCGGGTCGAGGTCGTCGTTCTGTGGGCCGTCAGCCATGCGGAATCCTCGGCAATACTCCCATGCCGGCGGCCGGCCCGATATGATCCGGTCTGCGGCGCCCGCCGGTCAAGATTGAGTCCCCCTTGCCGAACCCCGTGCAGACACTGACGATCGCGCGCCCGGACGACTGGCACCTGCACCTGCGGGACGGCCAGGAACTCGCCGCCGTCGCCCATTTCACCGCCAGCCGCTTCGCGCGCGCGGTCGTGATGCCGAACCTCAAGCCTCCCGTGACGACGGTGGATGCCGCGCGGCGCTACCGCGAACGCGTGCTCGCGGCGGTGCCGCCGGGATCGGACTTCGAGCCGTTGATGACGCTGTACCTGACCGAGGGCATGGATCCCGCCGAGGTGGACCGCGCCGCGGAGTCGGGCTTCGTCTGCGGCATCAAGTGCTACCCGGCGGGCGCCACCACGCACTCCGAGGCCGGCGTGCGCTCGCTCGCCAATTGCGCGGCGGTGCTCGAACGCATGCAGGAACGCGACGTGGTACTGCAGCTGCACGGCGAGGCGACCGGCACGGACGTGGATCCCTACGACCGCGAGAGCGTGTTCATCGAACGCGAGCTGGCGCCGCTCGTGCGCCGCTATCCGCGCCTGCGCATCGTGCTCGAGCACGTGACGACGGCCGCAGGCGTCGCCTTCGTGCGCGCGCATGCGGGCGGCCGCGTGGCCGCGACGCTCACGCCGCAGCACCTGCTGCTCAACCGCGGCGCACTGTTCGACGGCGGGCTGCGGCCGCACCTGTACTGCCTGCCGCTGCTCAAGCGCGAGTCCGACCGCGCGGCGCTGCTGGCCGCCGCGATCTCGGGCGACCCGCGTTTCTTCCTCGGCACCGACAGCGCGCCGCATGCGCGCGCGGCCAAGGAATCCGACTGCGGCTGTGCCGGCGTGTTTTCCGCCCACGCCGGCATCGAGTTCTACGCCCAGGCCTTCGAGCAGGCGGGCGCACTCGCCCGCCTGGAGGCCTTCGCGAGCTTCCACGGCGCCGATTTCTACCGCCTGCCCCGCAACCCCGGCACCATCACGCTCGCGCGCGAACCCTGGGCGGTGCCCGAGCGCTATGCCTACGGCGCCGGCGAGCTCGTGCCGCTGGCCGCGGGCGGCCGCCTCGACTGGAGGCTCATGGCCGCGGCGGACGGCGCATGAGCGCGCAGCCGGTGCCGATGCGCGAGCGGTTCCGCGGCTTCCTGCCGGTGGTCGTGGACATCGAGAGCGGCGGCTTCAATGCCGCGACCGACGCGCTGCTCGAGATCGCCGCCGTGCTCGTCACCATCGATGGCGACGGCCGGCTGGTGCGCGGTGCGACGGTGCGCGAGCACGTGAAGCCCTTCGAGGGCGCACGGCTCGACCCCGCCTCGCTCGCGGTCAACGGCATCGATCCCTGGCATCCGCTGCGCATCGCCTCCGCCGAGGCGGACGCGCTTGGCGTCGTGTTCCGGGAAGTGCGCAAGGCAGTGCGCGAGCAGGAATGCACGCGCGCGATCCTGGTCGGCCACAACGCCTCGTTCGATCTCGGGTTCGTGAACGCGGCGGTCGCGCGCGCCGGGATCCGGCGCAACCCTTTCCACCCGTTCTCGTGCTTCGACACCGCCACGCTCGCGGGCGTCGCCTACGGCCAGACCGTGCTGTCGCGCGCGCTGCAGGCGGCGGGGCTCGAGTGGAATGCGCAGGAGGCGCACTCGGCCGCTTACGACGCGGAGCGCACGGCGGACCTCTTCTGCGAGGTCTGCAACCAGTTCCAGCCGCTGTACCAGGCGGCGATCGAGCGCCTCAGGACGGCCGCGCCCGTTGCGGAGGATTCCAATCCGATGCTGGAACCCGCACCCGAGTGATCAGGCGATAGCGCCGGCCTCTTCGAGCAGGCCCTTGAGCTCGCCGGAGCGGTACATCTCGAGCACGATGTCGCAGCCGCCGACCAGTTCCCCGTTGACGTAGAGCTGCGGGTAGGTCGGCCAGTTCGAGTACTGCTTGAGCGCCTCGCGCAGTTCCGGCTCCTCGAAGATGTTGACGTGGCGGTAGTTCGCCTGCACCGCCTTGAGCGCCGCCGCGGTCTGCGCCGAGAAGCCGCATTGCGGGAAATCCGGCGTGCCCTTCATGAACAGCACGGCCGGCGCCGAGTCGAGATACTCCCGGATGCGCCGGGTCGTGGCTTCGTCGATCATGTCTTTCCGCGCTCCTGGTAATCCGCGAGACGGCGCCGCTCGGCCCGCTCGACCACCGCCCACTGCTCGCCCGCGCTCATGCCGCCCCAGCCCGCGATCTCCGCGAGCGTCCGGTAGCAGCCCCGGCAGACGTTCCCGGCATCCAGCGAGCAGACATTGATGCAGGGGGAGTACGGGTGGCGTTCGTCCATGGCGGAGCGGCGCTAACGCGTTGAATTATGGGACCCCCTGTCCTATTCTTCAACGCTCACAGGGGAGGCATGCCATGAACCCGCTCACCAGCGTCAAGGGCTCCATCGTCACCGCATTCGTGCTCGCGGCCATCGTGAGTGTCTGGCTGTCGATGCTGGCCGGATCCGACATCGGCGCCTATCCGCAGATCGGCCGCCTGCTGCACATCGTCTCCGGCGTCATGTGGATCGGGCTGCTGTACTACTTCAACGTCGTGCAGGTGCCGGGTCTCGCGGACGCGGCCGCCGACAAGGGCGGCCCGGGCGGCGCCGGCATCAGCAAGTACATCGCCCCGCGGGCGCTGTGGTGGTTCCGCTGGGCCGCGGTCGTCACCTGGGTGACGGGCGCCTATTACCTCGCCTTCGGATTCGGCAGCGCCAAGGTCCTGCACGATGCGTTCATGCTGCAGCCGGGCTTCCGCATCATCGGCGTCGGCGCCTGGCTCGGCACCATCATGCTGTTCAACGTCTGGGTCTTCATCTGGCCGAACCAGAAGAAGATCCTCGGCATCGTGCCGGCGACCGACGAGCAGAAGGCGAAAGCGAGGAAGACGGCGCTCTACGCCTCGCGCACCAACTTCATCCTTTCGGTGCCCATGCTGATGTGCATGGGCGGCCAGGGCCATGGCCTCCCCTTCTAGACTCAGCCGCCGCGACTTCCTCGGCACGACGATCGCTGCGGGCGCCGGCTGGCTGATGGCCGGTCGCGCTGACGCGGCGCCGCGCCTCGGTCGGGTTTACGCCGAGGTCGAGCGGCGCATGGACGAGTCGGTCGCAAGGCTGCAGGCCTGGGTCCGCCAGCCGTCCATCGCAGCCGAGAACCGGGGTGTCGAGGAAGGCTGCAGGCTCATGATGGAGTTGCTGACCGACGCGGGATTCCAGCATGTCGAGCGCCGGCCCACCGATGGCCAACCCGGGGTGTTCGCGACGCTAGATGCCGGGGCGCGCCGCACGATCGGCGTCTACTTCATGTACGACGTGAAGCAGGCCGACCCGGCCGAATGGTCCTCGCCGCCGTGGGATGCGGCCCTCGTCGACCTCCCTGGCCTGGGGCGGGCCGTCATGGGCCGCGCGGCCGTGAACCAGAAGGGTCCGCAGGCGGCGTTCCTTGCCGCGTTGCACGCGATTCGCGGCGCGGGCCGCAAATTGCCGGTCAACCTCGTGCTGGTGGCCGAAGGCGAGGAGGAAATCGGCTCGCCGCATTTCGCGCAGGTCGTGCATGCCTCGCCGGTGCGCGAGGCGCTCGCGAAGTGCGAGGGCGTGTTCATGCCTGAGGCTGCGCAGGGCCGCGACGGCAGCGTCACCGTGTCGCTGGGTGCCAAGGGCATCGTCGAGCTCGAGCTCGTCGCGAGCGGCGAGAAATGGGGCCGCGGGCCCGCGCGCGACGTGCACTCCAGCAACCGCGCCCGCATCGACAGCCCGGCCTGGCACCTGGTGCAGGCGCTCAACACGCTCGTGGACGCGCAGGGTGACCCGGCGATCGACGATTACCTCGGGGCCGTGCGGCAGCTTTCTGCGCGCGAGCAGGCGATGCTCGATGAAGCCGCGGCGCGCCTCGACGAGCGCACCGCGATGCAGGGCCTCGGCGTGAAGCGCTGGGCCCGCGATTCGAACTGGAGGCAGGCACTCGAGGATCTTGCGCACCGCCCCACGGTGAACATCGAGGGACTGGTGGGCGGCTACACCGGTCCTGGCGGAATGACGATCCTGCCGCACCGCGCAGTCGCCAAGCTCGACCTGCGCCTGGTGCCCGACATGACGCGGGCGGATGCGGTCGCGAAGCTCGAGGCGCACCTGGCGAAGCGCGGCTTCGGCGACATCGAGGTCAAGGTCACCGGCGGCTACGACCCGACGACGACCTCACCGGATGCGCGCCAGGTGCGGGCCGCGATCGAGGTCTACCGGGCCTCCGGCATCGACCCGATCCTGTGGCCCCGGCGCGGCGGCTCATGGCCGGGCTACGTGTTCACGGGACCGCCGCTCTCGCTGCCGGCCGGCCACTTCGGACTGGGCCACGGCCTGCGTGCGCACGCGCCGGATGAGTACTTCCTGGTGGAGTCGACGAACGCGAAAGTCTCGGGAATGGACGGCGCCGTGCGGTCTTACGTCGACTACCTGCACGCGCTCGGCTAGTCGACCGCCAGAGGCGGTCGCTGGCGATCAATCGATCGGGAGCAGCTGGCTCACGCGCACCTTGAACTGCACGAACACGATGCCGCTGATCGACTCGTCGGCCATGCGCGCGCCGGTGAGCTTCTCGACGGCCTGCACAGGGAGATAGGTGATATTGATCCCGGCGTAACGGTTGCCGATCGTCAGGCTCGGCAGCACTCCCGGGAAAGGCTGGTTGCCGTTGACGTCCTCGCGCATCATGACGAAAGCCGTGATGCCGGCGTCGACGTAGAAATCGCCGAGCCGCGGCGTGGCGAACAGCGTGCGATGCAGACCGGCGCCGGCCATGTACGACATGCTCTCGGTGCTGTCGCGAAAGCCGTTCGCCACGAGATTGGTTTTCCAGCGCGATTCGGAGGCGAACTGGTATTCGACGCCGAGACCGAGGTTATTCTCGTTCCACTTTTCCGCGGCGCCGATGTGGAAGGAGCGTCCGTTCAGGACGGCGCTCAGTTCACCCGCCACGGCGGTGGGTGCCAGGATCGCCAGCAGGCAGCCGAGCAGGATTCGCGCGCAGTGGGTGGTGTTCATGACAGGGTACGCTGCAAACCCTGTGCCAGCCGATCAATCCCTTTAATAACAGCTACTTACGATGCGCGCTTAAAGCTGGCGTAAAGATGCCCGACAGCCTGTGCGCAGGGAATGTGAGCTTGGTCACAGTCTGCTGGTGCCGGGCGCGAACGTACTAGACTCATTGCGTGCCCCTCCAGCACATCCTGCTGCCGATCCTGGTCGGCCTGCATCTGCTGATCGCGGGGATCCTCGTCACCGACTTGCTGCGCCAGCACCGCACTCCCGCGGCGACCCTTGCCTGGATGATGTGCCTTCTCCTGCTGCCCGGCGTCGGCATCCTGCTCTATGTCCTGGGCGGCGCGCCGCGCAAGCGCGGCTCCAGGCTGGCGGAATTCCTCAGATCGCATGTCCATGAGTCGCCCGGCGCCGCCGCGCGCTTCTGTCCGGACACCGAGCGATTGCTGCGCGCGCTCGGTCTGCCCGGCGCCACGGTCGGCAACCGCGTGCGCCTCTGCAGCGACAACGAGGATGCGGCCTCGGCGCTGTTCGCGTTGATCCACTCGGCGCAAAGACGAATCTTTCTCTCGGTCTTTTCATTCGAGGCGGATGCGATCGGACGTCGGCTGATCGACGCCATGAGGGAGCGTGCATTGGCCGGTGTGCAGGTGCGCATGCTGGTGGACGGCTACGGTTCGCTCAACCTGGCATCGCCGCCCCTGCTGGAACTTCAGGCAGCCGGCGGGCGGATTGCGCGATTCCGGCCGCTGGTGGCGTCCGGCACCTTGCGCGGCGCCTTCAACTATCGCAACCACCGCAAGATGGTCGTCGCGGATGGACGTGCCGCCTGGATCGGCGGACGGAATGTCGCGCAGAAATATCTCAGCAACTTCGCGGACGGATCGCATTGGGTCGACTTGTCCCTGCTGGTCGAAGGCCCGGCCGCTGCCGTTTTCGAAACGGTCTGCCGCTCGGACTGGCTGGCGGCCAGCGGCGAAAGCGTTCCCGACGAGGTCGCCGCGCCTGCCGATGCCGGCGCCGGCGGGTCCTGTGTCCAGGTCCTCGCCTCGGGACCGGACCTTCCCGACGACACGCTGCACGCCATGCTGCTGGCCGGCATCATGGGCGCGCGGCATCGCGTCTGGATCGTCTCGCCATTCTTCGTGCCGGACGACGCGCTGCAATCGGCGCTGCACCTGGCCTGCCGCCGCGGACTGGATGTGCGCATCGTCGTGCCGCGCCGTTCGAACCAGCGGCAGGCGGACTGGGTGCGCACCAGCTACCTGCGGGAGCTGGGCGCAGCCGGCGGGCGCATCTTCATGTACGGGCCCGCGGTGCTTCACGCCAAGATCGTGATCCTGGATGACCGGGTCGCGCTGGCCGGGTCGGCCAATTTCGACATGCGCAGCCTCTTCATCAACCACGAAGTGGCCGCAGTGCTCTATGACCTGGCCGACGTCGAGTCGGTGGCCGCGCTGGCCGCGCAATATATGGCCGCAGCCAGCGAGGACGTGCGGCCGGTGGGGTTTGCGCGCACAGCCCTGGGCGGCGCCCTGCGCATCATCGCGCCGCTGATGTGAGCGGCGTCAGGCGATCGCCGCCCGCTGCACCCGCTGCGGCTGGCTGACGCCGTAGCCCTGCGCGTAGTCCACGCCGAGGCCCCTCAGCACCTCGATGATCTCGGCGTTCTCGGCCCACTCGGCGATGGTCTGCTTGCCGGTCAGGTGGCCGATCTCGTTGATCGAGCGCACCATCTCGCGGTCGATCGGGTCGTGCAGCACGCCCTTGACGAAGCTGCCGTCGATCTTGAGGAAATCCACCGGGAAGTGCTTGAGGTAGCCGAACGACGACAGCCCGGTGCCGAAGTCGTCGAGCGCGAACTTGCAGCCGAGTTCCTTGAGCGCCTGGATGAAGCGGCTGGCCTGCGAGAAATTGGCGATCGCCGCGGTCTCGGTGATCTCGAAGCAGATCTTGCTGCCGTCGATGCCACTGCGGTGGAACTGCTCGATGACGTACGGCAGGAACTTGTCATCGCCCAGGCTCTGGCCCGACAGGTTGATCGAGCACATGGTGAGCTTGCGGCGCTCGTC
>DATBMQ010000037.1:0-8801 GCA_036554765.1 Steroidobacteraceae bacterium
CGCCGCCTCCAGCGCACGGCGGAACTCGGCGATGGCGGCATCGAACCGGCCGCGGGCGCGCAGCAGCTGCGCGAGGTTGGCGCGGAATTCGGGATTGCCGCCCGAGAACTCGACGGCGCGGCGCAGCGCGACCTCGCTTTCGTCGGGCCTGTCCGTCTGGCGCAAGGCGATGCCCAGCAGGTTGAGCGCGATGGCGTCGGACGGGCGCGCCGCCAGCAAGGCACGACAGGCGATCTCGGCCTCGCGCGGGCGGCCGGCCTGGAGCAGGCCCGCGATGTCCCGCAGGCGGCTGTCGACTGGCGGCTGCCCGGTCATTCGGTCGGTCCGGATGGCGTCACGGCTGCCTGGCTACTCCAGGCGCTCGACCTTGTACATCCAGCGGATGCCGTCGACGTACATGCGATAGCCGCCAACCTTGCCGTGCTCGATGCGCGCCGTGTACTGCGTGCCGGGAGTGAGCCGCGGCCGGCGCTTGCCGGCCTCCGTCTCGCGCCAGACCTGGCCGTCCTCGGTCCGGATCGTGCCGAAGTCGCGCGCGTCGTAGCTGATGGACACGATGCGCACGACCGCCGGCGGCGGCCCTTCGCCGCGGTCGCGCTCGCGCTGCTTGACCTGGTCGAGGCCGACCTGCTCGTCCGGCCCGGCCTGTTCGCGGCGCAGCGCATTCTCGAGGCAGGCGACATGCGCGGACGCATCGCCCGCATGCGCGGCCCGGCAGCGCTCGATGGCGGCCTGCGCGGTAGCGTCGGCCAGCACGAGGAAGACGAGTGAACTGGCGATCATGGATGGCAACCGTCGGCGAAGGCGTGATTCACAGTTTACGCGAGCTCATAGCAGCGGATAGGGCCGCTGCCGGATCCACTTGGAATACAGCCACTTTTCCCCGCGCGCGGGCGGCAGGCCCGCGTGCAGCGTGCGGGAATCGGGTTCACCGTCGGGCGTGAGGTTGTGGAACAGCAGGGCATCGCCCGCCCGCGCCTTGAAACGCAGGCCGAGTTCCGGGAAATCGGTTTCGCCGCCCTCATAGTCGTCGTTGAGGTACACGAGCAGCGTGGCCGCGCGCTGGCCGCAGGCCCTCAACTCGGCCTCGTTCAGTTCCGAGCGGGAGATGAAGTCGAAGTGCGGCCGGTATTCCTCGCCCGGCAGGTAGTGCAGGACGTTGGCCGGTTCCTGGTTCGCGAGCGGCAGTCCGGCCGCCTGCGCTGCCCTGGCGTTGACCCGCTGCAGCACCAGGTCCGATTCGAGCAGGCTGAAGCCCGCGCCCGAGTTGCTGCGGTACTCCGCCTGCTGCGTGCCCAGGACCGGGTCCTTGACGCGGGCGGCCTCGAGCTTCGGACGGGCCCGCGCGACGATCCAGTCGCAGAACGCCCGCGGCAGGAAGCCCTCCAGCACGCCGATGCGCGGCGACTCGCAAAGCCATCGGGTCGCCGGCAACTGCTGCCAGGCGCCGGCATCGAAGATCGCAGCATCCTCCAGCAGCGCCAGCTGCCCGCGCGCCAGCGCGTGCCCGCGCGCGGCGGCTTCCTTCATCAGGCGCATGGCCGAGGTCCAGTCGGCCGACAGCGTCGCCAGCAGCGACATCAGCGCCAGCGCCTCGGGAACGCCCTGGCGTGCCGCCGCTGAAACCAGGCTGGCTCCTTCGGCAGGCTCGAACGGGGCGGCACGGCCGACGATGAGCCGCGCACCCAGCAGGAACCGGGCCGGTGCATGGCCGGCAGCGGCCGCACGACGCAGCCAGTCGAGCGCCTCGCGGTGGTCGCCGCGCCGGTCCAGGTGGATGGCGAGCCCGGTCTGCGCGGCCGCATCGCCCGCATCCGCCCGCTGCCTGATTTCCGCTTCGGTGACCACCGGCATGACTCCGCAGGTCAGGATAGCGCAAAGAAAAGGGGGCGGAGATTGCTCTCCGCCCCCGGTCAGTCACGAACCGAAGTCCGTATCGGTCAGAACCGCATGTTGACGCCGACGAAGAACCGGCGACCCAGCACGTCGTACAACGACGGATCGGTACCCGCCTGCACGTTCGGCACGTACAGCCGCGGCTTCTGGTTGCCGAGGTTGTTGACGCCCGCGCGCAGCGTGATGCTGTCCGTCAGGTTGTAGCGACCGGTCAGGTCGTGGTAGTACGTCCCGTCGACACCGGTGTTGGTGGCCGGCGAACCACCGGTGACCACGTTGGCGTGAATCATCGAGTCGATCCAGCGCATCGTGTGCTGGAGCTGCAGGTCCGCCAGTGACCAGGTCGTCACGAGGTTGACCTTCCACTCCGGCGCAGTGCCCCCGGTCACGTTGCTGACCGTGCCGACGAAGTCGTTGACCGGGTCGGCGACCGACGTCTGGTTCTCGAACTTCTCGGTCCAGGTGCCGATCATCTGCAGGCTCAGGTCGCCCGCGCGCTCGCCCAGGGACATGCCCCAGTCGACCGCGAAGTCGATCGCGCTCGTGTTGATGAACGCCTGGTTACGCTGCAGCGTCTGCAGCCCGACGATGCGTCCGTCAGCCTGGTCGCGATTGTAGAGCTGGCACCACTCGTTGCTGATGCTGTACGTCGGGTTGGCGTTCTCCCGGTTGAAGCAGCGCTGGATGATCGTCAGGGCGCCCACGGACGCGATCACGTCCTCCAGTTCGATGCTGACGTAGTCGATCGATACCGTCAGCTGCTGCAACGCCGGGTGATCCGACGACGTCGAGAACACGAACCCCGCCGACCAGGAGTCGGAAGTTTCCGGGGTCAGGTTCGGGTTGCCGCCGGTGACGGCCTGGGCCTGGCCGAAGGGCTGGAAGAAGGTCGCCCCGCCGGCCACCGCCGCCTGGGCCGTGCACAGGGCCGTGACGGCTGCGCCGTTCGCGCCGCCGCGTCCCATCAACGGGTCGGTGAAGATCGCGCCCGTCGTGTTGCAGGGATCGTTGGTCTGGCCGATGTTCGGGAAGTTGTTCACCTGCGGGCTGAACAACTCCGCGATGTTCGGGCTGCGCACCGCCTGCTGCACACCGCCGCGGAACCGGAGCTTGTCGTTGATCGACCAGTCGAGGGTCGCCTTCCACGACTCCTCGCTGCCGAACACGTTGTTGTCCGTGGTGCGGAAGCCGCCCGTGAACGACAGGGCGTCGACCGCCGTCATGTCCTTCAGCAGCGGGACGGTGAACTCCGTGAAGTAGTCCACGTAGTCCAGCCTGCCCGTGATCGGCAGCTGCTCGTTGAAGCCAATGACCTGGCCCGGCTGCAAGCCGCTGTCCGGCAGGAAGTCGAGCGAGATCTCGCGCCAGCCCACGCCGATCGCCGCCTGCACCGCGCCCGCCGGCATCTCGAACACGTCGCCGGAGATGACCGCTTCGGCAGTGCTCTGCTCGACGATCGTCTGGTTCTTCGCCTGCAGCCCGATGTAGGCCTGGCAGGCCGGGCTCAACGGGTTGTCGCCGAACGGGTTGAAGCCGCCGGCGGCCTGGCAGGCCGTGTAACCGGCGCTCCCATCCGACGTCGACGTCAGCAGTGCGGTGACGCGCGGGACGCGCACGTTGCCGCCCTGGATCTCGGTCTGCACCGAACGCCCGTAGCTGTAGTACAGGTCGTAGCTCCAGTCACCCACGAAGTCGCCCTTCGTGCCCGCGACCAGCTGCCACACGTCGTGGTTGTTGTAACCCGTGCGGCCACCCAGCGCGTTGAACCGGTAGCTCATCGACAACGGACCGCCCGGCGTCGGGCGCGAATTCAGCAGCGGGACCAGCGAGGCCGGGATGAACGGGTTCGTGACCGGCACGTTGCCGATCGCGCCCGGCGTCGCCGCCAGTTCCTGCCGCGCGTTGTAGTTGGTAAAGATCGCCTGGACATACGGCTGGAACGAATCCCCGAGGTCCAGCGACATGTTCGAGTAGATGTTCCAGCGCTCCATCGGGAGCACGAGGATGTTGTCCGGCTCGAAGTTGTAGCTGAAGAAGTCGGGGTAGAAGTTGTGCGCGATCCAGCCGTCCGGGCCCGTGAAGCCGACGGCTTCGCGGGTCGCGTCACCGGCCACGCCGGTGCAGAACGGCGTACCGTCCGGGTTGAAGCCGTAGCCGGCCTGGCCGCCGTTCGGGTTGCAGGCATTCGCGCCAAACAACGCGTCAACCGCGGCCTGGGACGGCGCATTCGTGCCCGGCGCCCAGCCGCCGCCCGGGAACGTGCCGGTCGTCGAAGTGGCCTCCGCCGCGAACGAGCGCGCGCCCTTGTAGATGGCTTCGCGGTCGTAGTAGCTGGCGTTGAACACCGCGCGGCCACGGCCGTCGGCGAACTGCCCGCCATAAGTGATGTCGAGGTTCACCTGCTGGCCGTCTTCCTCTTCGGTCAGGAAGTAGCCCGAGCTGATGTCGAAGCCGTCGAAGTCCTTCTTCATGATGAAGTTGACGACGCCCGCGATTGCGTCCGCGCCGTACACGGCGGCCGCGCCGCCCGAGATGACCTCGACGCGCTCGATCAGCGCCGCCGGGATGGTGTTGACGTCCACCACGCCGCCGCTGGTCGAACCCATGCCGCGACGCCCGTCGATCAGGATCAGGTTGCGGTTGGTGCCCAGGCCGCGCAGGTCGATGAACGCCCGGCCGTTCGAGCTCGGGTTGTTCGACTGCGAGCTCAGGCTCGGAACGATCTGCGGAAGCGTATTCAGGACGTGATCGAGCGTGACATGTCCGCTGTTGACCATGTCCTCACTGTCGACGGTCAGGATCGGGCTCTCGGCAATCGCGTCGCGCTTGGCGATGCGCGTGCCGGTCACGACCACTGCGTCGATGTCGGTTTGCGCGACCGCCGGTACGGCAACGGATGCCGCGGCAGCCAGCAACGACAGGCGCACGGCCCTGCGCAAGGCAGAGCCAGTCTTGGTTGTCATCTGTGCAGTCCCCCTTGGTCCACTGATGTGATGCATCAAAATCAGCAGCGCCGCAGACAGCAATTCCTGAGTCGGCCCGTCAACTCAGCGCAGCTTGAGGGCGATTTATAGCTGCGCGACGCCCGCTCGGCAAGCGATTTTGGCTGGCCGAACACAGATCGCTCCCGGGAATTCGTGAACCGTGCACGGGTACTTATTTAATTAAATCAAATACATACGAATATCCACCGGGCCAGTGGCCAAAAGTCGTGGCATTGGAGCAACAATTTGTCTTTGTGAGCGCCCTGCTGGCAGGCGACTCGCGGCGGGTCATCTGGCGCGCCATGGCTGCATGGCTCTCCCGGCAGGCTCCGGATACTCTGTAGGGGCCGCCGCGGTTTCCGCGTCCCGGGAGAGCAAAAATAGTTAAGAATCAGACACCTGAGTGGACCCCCGCTCAGCTGATCCGGAAGAAGCGTGACGGCGGCAGGCTGACCGCGGCCGAACTGGCGGCATTTGCGCAGGCCATGGCGGCCGGGCAGCTCGACAACGCCCAGGTCGGGGCCATGGCCATGGCGATCTACTTCCGGGGCATGGAGCTCGAGGAATGCGCCGCGCTGACCTTGGCCATGCGGGACACCGGTCACGTCTTTGACTGGCGGGGGCAGGGTGTGACGGGCCCGGTGCTCGACAAGCACTCCACCGGCGGGGTCGGCGACCTGGTGACCCTGGTGCTCGGCCCGATGCTGGCGGCCTGCGGCGCCTCCATGCCGATGATCGCCGGGCCCGGGCTCGACCATACCGGTGGCACCACCGACAAGCTCGAATCCATCCCGGGCTACTGCACGCGTCCGGCATACGAGCAACTGGTGCGAGCCATCCGGGAGGCCGGAGTCGCCATCATCGGCGCCGGGGAAGACGTCGCACCAGCGGACCGCAAGCTGTACGCGATCCGGGACGTCACCGCGACCGTGGACTGCGTGCCACTGATCGTGGCCTCGATCCTCTCGAAGAAACTGGCGGCGGGCACCGACGCGCTGGTGCTGGACGTCAAGCGCGGCAGCGGTGCGCTGCTGCCCGACCCTGAGCGCGGGCGCGAGCTGGCGCGGAACATCGTGGCGACCGCGGCCGCGGCGGGCCTGCCGGTCGTTGCGCTGCATACCGACATGTCGCAGCCGCTCGCACGTTCGGCGGGCAACGCCATCGAAGTGCGCGAATCGATCGCGATGCTGCGTGGCGAGCCGCCCGAGCCGCGGCTGCTCGAGGTGACGCTGGCCCTGGGCGCCGCGGTCATGCAGAAGGGCGGACTCGCGGCAGATGAGGCCGGCGCACGCGCCGCACTCATGCGGGCGCTCACGAGCGGCGCCGCCGCCCAGCGTTTTGCACGCATGGTGACCTGCCTCGGCGGGCCCGCCGACCTGATGGAGCGGCCGGACGCGTACCTGGCGCGGGCGCCGGTCGTTGAGGACGTCCCGGCGCCACGGGGCGGTTTCGTCACCGCCATCGACACCCGCGCACTCGGCCTGGCGGTCATAGCGCTCGGCGGCGGGCGGACCTCGCCCGAACAGGCCATCGACCCGGCGGTCGGCTTCGACCGCTTCGCGCCGCTGGGCGCGAGGATTGCAGCTGCCGAACCGCTCGCGCGGGTGCATGCCGCCAGCCGGGAGGCTGCGCAGGCGGCCGCACAATCGGTCGCGCGGGCCTATACCATCGGCGATGCGGCAGCCGCCGCGCCGGTACTGATCGAGCGCATCGCATGAGCACGCCACACATCGGAGCCGCCACCGGGGCATTCGCGGAGCTGGTGCTGCTGCCCGGGGACCCGCTGCGGGCACGGCACGTCGCGACCACGCTGCTGAAGGGCGCGGTGGAAGTCACGAGCGTCCGCAGCATGCTGGGCTACACCGGCGAGTGGAAGGGCGCCCGCGTCTCGGTGATGGGCTCCGGCATCGGGATTCCGTCGTCGATGCTGTATGCGACCGAGCTGGTGCGCGACTACGGCGTGCGCCGGCTGGTGCGGATCGGCACCTGCGGCGCGATCGCCACCGGCATGCAGCTCGGCGAGATGGTCCTGGCGCTGGGCGCCGCGACCGACTCGGCCGTGAACCGCCTGCGCTTCAGGGGCTACGACTTCGGGGCCACGGCGAGCTGGGGGCTGCTGTCAAAGGTGGCGGCCGCGCGCGGCGCGGCGCAGATGCACGTCGGGCGCGTGTTCTCGAGCGATTTCTTCTACCACCCCGATGCCGAGCTGCTCGCGCTCCTGAAGCGGTTCGGGTTCCTCGCGCTCGACATGGAGACCGCGGGACTCTACGGCGTCGCCGCGGAGCTGGGCGCGGAGGCGCTGTCGGTGCTGACCGTCAGCGACCACCTCGACGGCGGCCACCATATGACCGCGGCGCAGCGTGAGACCGGGGTCGATGCGATGGTCCGGCTGGTGCTCGACTCGCTGCTGGCGTAGCGCGCCGCGGCGCCGGCGCGGCGGGTGCCGCGGTGCGCGCGAATGCCGGCGTCGGCGCAAACGGGACCGCCTGGCGCATGGTCCGCTCGATGTCGCGCAGCAGCGGCGCCTCTTCCTGGCACACCAGCGAAACGGCATGGCCGTCGTTGCCGGCGCGCGCGGTGCGGCCGATGCGGTGCACGTAATCTTCCGGCACGTGGGGCATGTCGTAGTTGACGACCTGCGGCAGCTCGCGGATGTCGAGGCCGCGCGAGGCGACCTCGGTCGCGACCAGCGCCGTCAGCTTGCCGGCCTTGAAGTCCGCCAGCGCGCGGGTGCGCGCCGACTGGCTCTTGTTGCCGTGGATCGCGGCCGAGCGGATCCCGGCGCGGTCGAGCTGCTCGGCGAGGCGGTTGGCGCCGTGCTTGGTGCGGGTGAAGACGAGCGCCTGCGTCCAGCGGCCTTCGCCGTTCGCGCCGTGCTCGAACAGGTGCACCAGCAGGTGGCGCTTATCGTCCTTCGCGACGCGGAACGCGAGCTGCACGACCTTTTCCACGGTGCTGTTCGGCGGCGTCACCTCGACCTGCACGGGATTCACGAGGATGCGCGCGGCGAGCGCCCGGATGTCGGGCGTGTAGGTCGCCGAGAACAGCAGGTTCTGGCGCTTCGCCGGCAGCATCCTGAGGATCCGGCGGATGTCGTGGATGAAGCCCATGTCGAGCATGCGGTCGGCCTCGTCGAGCACCAGGTGCTGCACGCCCGAGAGGTCCGCGAGCCTGCGCTCGGCCAGGTCGAGCAGGCGGCCGGGGGTCGCGACCAGGATGTCGCAGCCGGCGCGCAGCGCGTCGATCTGCGGCTGCTCGCCCACGCCGCCGAACACGACTCGCGCGCGCAGCCGCGCGTTCGCGCCGTAGACCCGGATGCTCTCCAGGATCTGGGCCGCGAGTTCGCGCGTCGGCGCCAGGATGAGCACGCGCGGCGCACGGCCGGCCGGCTCCTTCAGGAGCTGCAGCAGCGGCAGCACGAAGGCCGCCGTCTTGCCGGTGCCGGTCTGGGCGCCGGCCAGCAGGTCGCGGCCGGCGAGCACCGGTGGAATCGCCTGGGCCTGGATCGGCGTCGGCGACGTGTAGCCGTGGGCGGCCACGGCGGAAACCAACCCGGGCTCTAGCCCGAGGTCATTGAATTTCATGGTAAATCCGGGAAACTGGGGAGGGTGGAGGCGGGCGGACTATACAGGAAACGGGGCCCCGGGGACATACAATGCTGCGGCTATGGACATGGTGAACGCAGTCGCCGGCCGCTTCACACCCGTGATGCCCGCGCTCGAAAGGGTGCCGCGCGTCGACCAGGTCGGCGTCGAGGAGCGGGTCGCCCGGTTCTGCAGCCGCAGCATCAAGAAAGAGTCGAAGGTGCAGGCGCTGAAGCTCGCGCTCAGCATGATCGACCTGACCACGCTCGAGGGCCAGGACACCCACGGCAAGGTGACCCAGCTGTGCCAGAAGGCGATCCACGTGCACGACTCGATG
>DATBMQ010000065.1:0-13761 GCA_036554765.1 Steroidobacteraceae bacterium
GAGCAGTTCCGCGCCGTTCGCCGGCCGCGGCCGCCGATCGCCATTGATCGCGAATCCCGACCGGTCGAGCCGGACCTCGAAGCAGTCGCCGAAGCCGATGAACGAGTAGCGGCCGAGGCGCAGGCCCTGCTCCACGCTCTCCAGCAGGAAGCGCGGACGGAACGGCCGCAGCTTGAGGTACGCCGAAACCGGCGTGTCGAGGTCCGCGGCGATGTCGAAGGGCAGTTTCACGTCATTTCACGCGCACGACAAAAAACCCACCCCGGGTGCGTCCGGAAGTGGGTCCTGGCTGATCCGAAAATCTAAACGGGTACTACGCGACCAGCGCCCACTCCGGAGAGCGGCGCCACCACCAGCTGCGGGCCAAGGCCTTGCGGTTCGCGTACATCTGGCACCGAGTATCAGCCGGCCACCGGGCGGCGGTCAAGCGCGGCCTTGCCGGCCCCCGATTGGCCTGCCTGGCCTCAGAAGCCCGACCCCGGCTGCTTCAGGAACTCGACTTCCTCGGCGGTCGAGGCGCGGCCGAGCGTCGCATTGCGGTGCGGATAGCGGCCGAAGCGGTCGATGATCGCCTTGTGCCGCAGCTCGAAATCGGTGTTCCCTGGCGGCGCGTGCTCGCGGTAGAGCCGCTCGGCGACGGCGTGAATTTCGCGCGACTCGCTGTGCATGTAGGGCAGGAACAGGAAGGCCCGCTCCACCGGTGCGAGCTGCAGGTGCGCGCCGGCCGCGACCGCCTCCTGCGCGAGCACCAGCGCCGCAAGGTCCTGCGCGAAGGCGAGCGCCGAGCCGCGGAACAGGTTCCTCGAGAACTGGTCGAGCACGATGACCTCGGCCAGCCGCCCGCGCGGCTGCGCACGCCATTGGTGCAGCTCACCCTGCACTGCCCTGGCGTAGGTCGCCGAGAACCGCATGCGGATCATCTCGTCGAAGGCCGGGTCCGCCTTCCACCAGCGCTGCGGACCGGCTTCCTCGAACCAGAACCCCAGGACTTGCTCGGGCATTACGGGCCGGACAGCGGCAACTTCAGGTAACGCCTGCCGTTGCCCTCCGCCTCCGGCAGCCGCCCGCCGCGGATGTTGACCTGCACCGAGGGATACAGCAGGTTCGGCACCTCGAGACCGGCGTCGCGCCGGGTGCGCAGCGCCACGAACTCCGCCTCGGTCGTGCCGTCGCGCAGGTGGATGTTGCCGGCGCGCTGCGCGGCGATGGTCGTCTCGCAGGCGGCCTCGCGGCCGCCGGGACCGTAGTCGTGGCAGACGAAGACGCGCGTCTGCGGCGGCAGCTGGTAGAGCCGGCGGATCGAGGCGTAGAGCAGCTTCGCGTCGCCGCCCGGGAAGTCGCAGCGCGCCGTGCCGCCGTCCGGCATGAAGATCGAGTCGCCGGTAAAGAGCGCATCGCCGATGAGGTAGCTCAGGCTGTCGCTGGTGTGCCCCGGCGTCGGGATCGCGCGCGCCGGAATCGAGCCGACCGCGAACTCCTCGCCGTCGCCGAACAGGTGGTCGAACTGGCTGCCGTCCATGGCGAAGTCCGCGCCGAGGTTGAAGACGTCGCGGAAGGTCCGCTGCACCTCGCGGATCCCCTGCCCGATCGCGATCTTCCCGCCCAGGGCCGCCTGCACATGCGGTGCGGAGCTGATGTGGTCCGCATGCGCGTGCGTCTCGAGAATCCAGTCCACCGCCAGCCCGCCATCGCGCGCGCAGGCGATCAACGCGTCCGCGGACTCGGTCCAGGTGCGTCCGGACTTCAGGTCGAAGTCGAGCACCGGGTCGATCACCGCGCCGCGGCGCGTCCCCGGGTCCGAGACGAGGTAACTCCAGGTTCCCGTCGCCCGGTGCAGGAACGGCCGGACGCCGGGCGGCCGCCCGCTCATGCGCGCTTGCCGTCGATCCAGCGCTGCACCTCCGACTCGAGCACGGTCAGCGGCACCGCGCCGGTGCGCAGCACGAGGTCGTGGAACTCGCGCAGGTCGAAGCGCTCGCCGAGCGCCGACGCGGCGCGCTCGCGCAGCTCGACGATCTTGAGCATGCCGATCATGTACGAGGTCGCCTGGCCGGGATTGAGGATGTAGCGCTCGGTCGCGCGCACTGCCGCATCCTCGCTGGTCGGGCTGTTCTCGACGTGGTAACGGATCGTCTGCGCGCGCGTCCAGCGCTTGGCATGGAGTCCGGTGTCCACCACGAGCCGCACCGCGCGGTGCAGCTCGAGCGCGAGGCGGCCGAATTCCGAGTACGGGTCGGCGTAGAAGCCGAGCTCCTTGCCGAGCCGCTCGCTGTACAGTCCCCAGCCCTCCGAGTACGCGCTGTAACCGCCGAGCCGGCGGAAGCGCGGCAGCGACTCCTCCTCGGTGGCGATCGCGATCTGCATGTGGTGGCCGGGAATTGCTTCGTGGTACACGAGCGCCTCCAGCTCGTATTTCGGCATCTCCTTCATGTTGTAGAGGTTGCCGTAGAAGACGCCCGGGCGCGTGCCGTCGAGCGAGGGCCGCTGGTAGAAGGCCTTGCCCGCGGATTTCTCGCGGAAAGGCTCAACCGCCTTCACCACGACGTCCGTCTTCGGCAGCGTGATGAAGAGCTGCGGCAGTTTCGCGCGCATGCCGTCGATGTAGCGGTTCGCATCCGCGTGCCAGGCGGCGCGGCCCGCCTCGCTGTCCTCGTAATAGAAGCGCGGGTCGGTGCGCATGAACTCGAAGAACGCGGCCAGGTCGCCCTCGAAACCGACCTGCTTCATGACGCCGCGCATGGCTTCGTGGATGCGCGCCACCTCGCGCAGGCCGATCTGGTGGATCTCCTCCGCCGTCAGCTTCGTGGTGGTGAAGTTCTCCAGCAGGTAATCGTAGTAAGCCCCGCCGTCCGGCAGTTTCCAGACGCCGTCGTCCTGGGTCGCCTGCTTGTCCATCTCGCGCGCCCAGGCAATGACCGCGTCGTAGGCCGGACGCACGGAGCTGAGCAACGCGAGCTCGGCGCGCGCGAGCAGCGATTCGCGCTTCGCCTCCTCGATCTGCAACGCCCCCACCTTGCCGCGGAAATCCGCGAGCAGCGGGCTGTCCGCGGGGCCCTCGTCGAAGGGCCGGCCGCGGATGATGTTGCCGGCGTCCTCGACCACGTAGGCGAACACGAACTTCGGCGGCAGGATGCCGGCCTTCGCCGCGGCGCTCGCGCGCTCGAGTTGCTGCTCCATCAGCGCACGCACGCCCTCGAGCCGCCGGACGTAGGCGATGGCGTCCGCCTCCGTCTCCACGCGATGCGTGTTGATCAGGAAGGCCGGCAACGAGACGTGGGCGCCATTCTTGTCGAACCGGTAGTTGTGGTTGCGCCAGCGATGGCGCGCGATGCGCCGCTCCTCGGCCAGCTCGAAGGCCTGCCACGAGAGGCGCGTCGCGTCGTCGAGCTGCGCCGGGTCGATCGCGCGCAGCTCCCGCAGCTGGCGCTCGGCCATCGCGAGGCGCTCCGCGTCCCCCTGCTCCGTGGGATCCGGCCAGCGGTCGTAGCCGATCCGCAGGCCGAGGCTGGCCGCGAGTCCGGGATCGGACTGCAGGCGCTCGTCGAGGGCGCGCTCGAAAAAGGCCCGGGCCGCCGCATTCGCGTCGGCCGCCGGTTCCTGGGCGTGGGCGCAAAGAGTGGCGGCAACCGCCACGGCCGCGAAGCTGGCTCGCATCATGGGTTTCGTGCCGTACATGGGTGGGCGGCCAGTATAATCCGGTGCATGAGCGACTTCGAAAAACTGGGCGCCTTCTACCTCGGCCGGGAGTACGACCCCGCGAAGGACGCCACCGCTCCCGCGCCGCTGATGTACGACTCGAAGGACCTCACGACGCACGCGGTCTGCGTCGGCATGACCGGCAGCGGCAAGACCGGGCTGTGCATCTCGCTGCTCGAGGAAGCGGCGTTGGACGGCATCCCCGCGATCGTCATCGACCCGAAGGGCGACATCGCGAACCTCATGCTCACGTTCCCGGAGCTGACGCCCGCGGAGTTCGAGCCCTGGATCGATGCCGCCGAGGCGGACCGCAAGGGCACGACGCCCGCCGCGCTCGCCGCGAAGACCGCCGAGACCTGGAAGAACGGCCTCGCGGAATGGGGCCAGGACGGCGCGCGGATCCGGAAGTTCCGCGAGTCCGTGGACATCGCCGTGTACACGCCCGGCAGCACGGCCGGACTGCCGCTCTCGGTGCTGCGCTCGTTCGCGCCGCCGGCGGCCGGCGCGGACCCTGCCGCGACGCGCGACCGCATCTCGGCGACGGTCGCGGGGCTGCTCGGCCTGGTCGGCATCGCCGCCGATCCGCTCAAGAGCCGCGAGCACATCCTGCTGTCCTCGATCGTGGACGCCACCTGGACCCGCGGCCATGCACTCGACCTCGCCGGCCTCATCGGCGCGATCCAGAAGCCGCCGTTCGGGAAGGTCGGGGTGTTCGACCTCGAGACCTTCTACCCGGCGAAAGAGCGGCTCGAGCTCGCGATGGCGATCAACAACCTGCTCGCCTCGCCCGGCTTCGGCGTCTGGCTCGAGGGCGAACCGCTGGACGTCCAGCGCCTGCTGTTCACGCCCGAGGGCAGGCCGCGCATCTCGATCGTCTCGATCGCGCACCTGACCGACGCCGAGCGCATGTTCGTGGTGACCCTGGTCGCGAACGAGCTGGTCGCCTGGATGCGCCAGCAGCCCGGCACCTCGGCGCTGCGCGCGCTGTTCTACATGGACGAGATCTTCGGTTTCTTCCCGCCCTCGGCGATGCCGCCGTCGAAGCTGCCGCTGCTGACGCTGATGAAGCAGGCCCGCGCTTTCGGGCTCGGGGTGGTGCTGGCGACGCAGAACCCGGTGGACCTCGACTACAAGGGACTGTCGAACGCGGGCACCTGGTTCATCGGCCGGCTGCAGACCGAGCGCGACCAGCAGCGCGTGATCGACGGTCTTTCGAGTGCGCTGGTGGGCCAGGGCTTCGACCGTGCCACGCTCGAGAAGCTGATGGCGGGCATCGCGCCGCGCGTGTTCCTGATGCGGAACGTGCACGACGACCTGCCGCTGCTGTTCCGCACGCGCTGGGCGATGAGCTGGCTGCGCGGACCGCTGACGCTGCCCGAGATCACGCGGCTGATGGCGGCGCGCAAGGCCGCCGCGCCCACCGCCGCGCCGGCTGCGGCGCCGCAGGCCAGGCCCGCCGCGCGGCCGGTGCTGCCCGCGGGCGTGCAGGAAGTGTTCCTGGCGGCCAAGCCGGGCAGCGGCGAACTCACCTACCGGCCGCGCATCGCGGCCACCGCCGAGCTGCACTACGCGGACAAGCCCGCGGGCGTGGATGCCTGGACGCGCAACGCCTGGCTCGCGCCCTTCGCCGACGGCGACGGCGCACCCGCCTGGGCGGAAGCGACCGCGGTCGCCAGCCTCGACGCCGCACTGGCCGACGGCCCGGTGGACGGCGCGGCATTCGCCGAGTTGCCGGCGGCGGCGCTGGCGGCGAAGAACTATGCCGAATGGGGCAAGGCCCTCGCCGCCCGCCTCTACCAGGACGGCGCGGTCGAGCTGCTGTCCTGCCGGAGCCTCAAGCTGACCTCGAATCCCGGCGAGAGCGAGGGCGACTTCCGCGCGCGGCTCGCGCAGGCGCTGCGCGAGCACCGCGACGAGGCGGTCGCGAAGCTGCGCGGGAAGCACGCGGCGAAGCTGCAATCGCTCGAGAACCGCATCCGCACCGCCGAGCAGCGCGTCGAGCGCGAGAAGTCCCAGTACTCGCAGCGCAAGCTCGACACCGCCGTCTCGATCGGCACCTCGGTGCTCGGCGCCATCTTCGGCGGGCGCAGCGCCGCGGCCACGCGCGCGGGTTCGGCCGCCCGCCATGCCGGGCGCGTGTTCAGCGAGCGCGGCGACATCGAGCGCGCGGGCGAGAGCCTCGAGGCGCTGGCGGCGCAGCGCGATGAGCTGCTGAAAGGCATCGAGCAGGAGGCCGCCGAGCTCACCGCGTCGCTCGACCACGCGCAGGTCGCGCTCGAGCGGCTGCGCATTGCGCCGCGCAAGTCCGACATCGCCGTCGGGCGCATCGCCATCGCCTGGGAGCCCTGGCGCGCGGGCGCCGACGGCTTCCCGCGGCCGGCGTCCACGCTGTCGTGACCACGATGCGCGGCCTGCGCCGCTTGCCGTGGCTGTGCGTCCTGCTCGGCAGCCTGCTGCTGGCCTGCGACCGCGGCGGCCCGGCCACCGGCGCTCCGCCGCTTGGCAACTACCGCGGTGTGCTCTCCGTCGCCGGCGGCGACCTGCCGTTCGGGCTCGAGCTGACGCGCGAGAACGGCGCCATCGTCGCCTACCTCGTGAACGGCCCGGAGCGCGCGCGCGCGCCGGACGTGCGCCTCGAGGGCGACCGCCTCGAGATCCGCATGCCGGGCTACCCGCACAAGCTGGAGGCGCGCTTCAGGGACGCGCGCTTCGAGGGCCAGGTCAACTTCCTGCGGCCGCGCGGCGTGATCCGCACGGTGCGCTTCGTCGGCATGCCGGGCCAGGACTGGCGCTTCTTCCCGAAACCGGACGCCGCGCCCGCCGATTTCTCCGGCCGCTGGGCCCTCACCTTCCGCGACGACGAAGGCACGGAGCGCCCGGCCATCATGGAACTGACCCAGCAGGGCCACGTCGTGCAGGGCACGGTGCTGCGTCCCTCGGGCGACGACCGCTACCTCGCCGGCGAGGCGCGCGGCGACACGCTGTTCCTGTCGCGGTTCGACGGCGGCAGCGCGTACCTGTACCTCGCGCGGCTCGGCGCGGACGGCGTCCTGGCCGGCGATTTCCACTCCCAGGGCGGCACGCACGACACCTGGGTCGCGCGGCGCGATCCCGGTGCGAAGCTGCCGGATCCGGCGACGCTCTCCTCGCTCAAGCCGGGGTTCGAGCGCCTCGAATTCAGCTTCCCGGACCTCGACGGCGGCATGCACGCGTTCCCGTCGGAGCGCTACACGGACAAGGTGGTGCTGATCACCATCGGCGGCAGCTGGTGCGCCAACTGCCATGACGAGGCGGTGTTCCTGCGCGAGCTGCTGGCGACGCGGCGCACGCAGGGCCTCGAGGTGATCCAGCTCATGTTCGAGTACACGCCGGACTTCGCGAGCGCCTCCTCGGCCGCGCGTGCGTTCGTGCAGAAGTTCGACATCGGTTACCCGGTGCTGATCGCGGGCACCACGACCGATGACGACGTGCTGAAGAAACTGCCGCAGCTCGCGGCGTTCCGCGGCTATCCGACCATGATCGCCGTGGACCGCAAGGGCGTCGTGCGCGAGGTGCACACCGGCTTCAACGGCCCCGCGACCGGCGTGCACTATGAAGAGCAGAACCGGCACATCACGGCGCTCGTGGACGAGCTGCTCAAGGAGCGCTCCTGAAGGCCGTCTTCCTCGACTTCGGAACTGTCAGCAGCGGCGACCTCGACACCGGGCCGCTGGAGCGGGTCCTGCCGGGTGTCGTGCTGCACGAGCGCACGCCGGATGCAGAGGTCGCAGCCCGGATCGAGGGCTTCCAGGTCGTGCTTGCCAACAAGGCGGTGCTGGATCGCAGGGCGATCGCGGGCAACCGCCAGCTCCGGCTCATCGCGCTGACTGCGACCGGAACCAACAACGTGGACACGGCGGCCGCGCGCGAGGCCGGCGTCGCGGTCTGCAACCTGCGCGATTACTGCACGCCCTCGGTGGTGCAGCACGTGTTCGCGCTGCTGCTCGCGCTCACGCACCGGCTGGCCGATTACCAGGCCCTGGTCCGCGCCGGCCGCTGGCAGCAGGCCGGGCAATTCTCGGTATTCGACCACCCGATCCGCGAGCTGGCGGGCCGCGCCATGGGCATCGTCGGCTACGGCGCGCTCGGGCGCGGCGTCGCGCGCGCCGCGGAGGCCTTTGGCATGCAGGTGCTGCTCGCCAACCGCCCGGGCACCGCGCCCGCCGACGGCCGCCACGACCTCGACGAGATGCTGCCGCGCCTCGACGTGCTGTCCCTGCATTGCCCGCTGACCGAGGCGACCCGCGGTCTCGTGAGCCGCGCGCGCCTCTCCCGGATGAAGCCGGATGCGGTGCTCATCAATACCGCGCGCGGTGCGCTCGTCGATGCGCAGGCGCTCGCGGATGCGCTCCGGTCCGGCCGGCTCGGCGGCGCCGGCATCGACGTGCTCGAGCGCGAGCCGCCGCCCGCGGATCACCCGTTGCTCGATCCCGCGATCCCGAACCTGATCGTCACGCCGCACGTCGCCTGGGCCGCGCGCGAGGCGCGCCAGCGCTGTCTCGACGAACTGGCGCTGAACGTGGAGTCCTTCCTTGCGGGCGGGCGCCGCAACCGCGTGATCTGACAGCAAGTCCCTGTTTGTTAAGACTAATGTCTAGTCGTTGACACTGTGTCAACGCAGGCCTAGACTGCAACCATGTCCTACATCGCCGTGCGCCGTGAAGAGGAAAAGGAGCGCCGCCGCGCCGGGATCGTCGATGCGGCCGAGCAGCTCTATGCCGAGGTCGGCTGGGATGCGGTGACCATGGAGAACGTGGCGAAGACCGCCCGCCTGTCGCGCGCGCTGATCTACGTGTACTTCCGCGACAAGAGCGACCTGCTGCACGCCATCACCGAGCGCGCGTTGCTCGAGTTGCGCGAACGCTTCGTCGCAGCCGCGGCCAGGCACCCGCTCGGGCTCGACAAGGTGCAGGCCATCGGCCGCGCCTACGTGCTCTTCCAGCAGGAAAAACCCTATAGTTTCGACGCCTGCAGCCGCTTCCATGCGCACCAGGCCGCCAACGACGAGCCGACCGAGGCGGCCTGCGCCGCCGCCGGCGACGCCGTGATCGGCGTGATCGTGCAGGCGCTGATCGAGGGCCAGGCCGACGGCTCCATCCGCAAGGACATCGGCAACCCGGCGCAGGTCTGCGTGATGCTGTGGGCCTTCACCCACGGCCTGATCCAGGTCGGCAACAACAAGAAGCAGGAGATCGCGCGCCTCGGCATCGAGGTGTCGCAGCTGATGGAAGGCTCGTTCGGCATGTTGCGCTACCTGTTGGCCGCGCAACCCGGGCAGTGATTTTTTTGGACCGTCTTTTGACACATGTCTAGTCCGTCAACACCTGCTCATTTCACGCTCGGCGCGCTGGCGCTGGCGGCGCTGCTGCTGGCCGGGGCGGCGAATGCGCAGACGCCGCCGGTGAAGCGCGTGGCCGACGCGCTGGTGGCCGAGGCACTCGCCTCCAGCCTCGGGCTCGCCGCGAACGCCGCGACGGTTGCGCAGAAGCAGGCCGCGCTCGATGCGGTGCGCGCCGAGTACCTGCCGCAGCTCGACCTGCAGCTGCGCTACACCGAAGCCGACGGCGGCCGCACGATCGAGATTCCGGCGCTCGGCCTCGACTTCCGCTTCCTGCGCGAGCGCGAGCAGGACTCGGTCCTGCGCCTCACGCAGCCGCTCTTCGACGCGCGCCTGGCCGCGCTGCGCCAGGGCGCCGCGCACGATGCCGACGCGGCGCGCCACGGGCTCGCGGCCTACCGCGCGGCGCTGGCGCGCGACGTGCGCCAGGCCTATTACCGCTGGCTCGCCGCGCGCGAGGCGATCGGCGTGCTGGAAGCCACCGCTGCCCTCGCGCGCGAAAACGAGCGCGTCAACGACAGCCTGCACCGCAACGGCAAGGTCACTCGCGACCTGCTGCTGCGCGCCGAGGCCGAGCGCCTCGAGGTCGGGCAGCAGCTGGTGCGCGCGCGTGCCACGGAGTCACTGGCGCGCCGCTACCTGAATCTGCTGTGCAACGCGCCGCTCGAGCGGGAACCGGAGGCCGCCGCGGTCAGCGACGCCGACCTGCCGTTGCTCGCCGCCGGGATTCCCGCGCGCAACGGCGCGCGCCTGGAGGAAGCGGCGCTCTCCGCGCGGGCCGAGTTGCGCCAGCTCGATGCCGGGCTCGCGGCCGCCGGCGCCTCGGAACGCGCGGCGCGCGCCGCCTTCAAGCCGCAGCTCGCGCTCGCGGTGGATGCCGGCACCCAGGGCGCCGACTGGGGCTACGACGACCACGATCCCTACGTGCTGGCCTCCCTGGTCGTGCGCTTCAACCTGTGGAACGGCGGCGGCGACCGCGCGGCGCTCTCCGGTGCGCGCGCCAGGAGCGCCGAGCTCGAAGCCGGGCGCGCGCTCGCCGAGCAGCGGATACGCATCGAGGTGCTGGAGGCGCTCACCGGCCTGGAGGTCGCGGAGGCCACGCTGGCGACGGCCGGCCGGCGCGTCGAGGCGGCGGCCGCGGCCTACGCCATCGTCGCGAAGAAGCGCGACCTCGGGCAGGTCTCGCCCGCCGAGTACCTGGATGCGCAGCGCACGCTCACGGAAGCGCGCCTGAACGGAAACGTCACGCGCTTCGAGGCGCTCGCGGCGCTGGCGCAGGTGGAATACGCAATCGGCGCGATGGAGCAGCAGCCATGAGCAGGAACACGGTCATCGGAATCGCCGCCGCGCTGGCGCTCGCCGGCTGCGGCAACGGCCAGCAGCCCGCCGCGGAGCAGGGCGCGGCGCCGGTGCGCGTCGCCGTGGTCGAGACCGCGCCAGCGATCGCATCGCTGCGCGCCGTCGGCACGGTGGCCCCGGCGGACGAGGTCCGCCTTTCCTTCAAGTCGGGCGGCGTGGTGCGCTCGATCGAGGTGCAGCAGGGCCAGCGCGTGGTGGCGGGCCAGCTGCTGGCGACGCTGCTGCAGGACGAAGTCGCGGCCGCGGTCGCGCAGGCGCGCGCGGTCGCCGACCAGGCCGCCCGCGACCTCGAGCGGGGCCGCGCCCTGCTCGCCGACGAGGTCGCGACCCGTGAGCAGGTCGAGGGCCTGACCACCGCGAATGCGGTCGCGCAGGCGCAGCTGCGCACGGCCCTCTTCAACGCGCGGCACTCGCGCATCGAGGCGCCCGCCGACGGCGTCGTGCTGCGCAAGCTCGCGGAGCCCGACGAGCTGGTGGCCGCCGGCCAGCCGGTGCTGGTGGTCGGCAACACCGGCGGCGGCTGGATCGTGCGCGCGGCGCTCTCGGATCGCGACGTCGTGCGCGTACGGGAAGGCCAGGCCGCCGAGGTCACGCTGGATGCCTTTCCGGGCCGGCGCTTCAGCGGCCGGGTGACCGAGATCGCGGCGGCGGCCGACCCGCAGACCGGCACCTATGAGATGAAGCTGGCCGTGGACCCGGCGGGCGCCCGCTTCGTCCAGGGGCTGGTCGCCAAGGTCGTGATCGCGGGCGACGATTCGGAGAGCGTTGCGGTCGTGCCGGTCACGTCGCTGCTCGAGGCCGACGGCAGCGAGGCGACGGTGTTCGTGGTCGCCGGGAGCGGCATTGCGAAGCGGGTGGCGGTGCAGACCGGCCGCCTGCTCGGCGAGCGCGTCGAGGTGCTGGGCGGCCTGGTCCCGGGCGACCGCGTGGTGACGGAGGGCGCGGCCTGGCTCGACGACAACGACGCCGTGCGCGTGCTCGAGGCGGATTGAGCCCGCGACCATGAGCCTCTGGGCATTCTCGGTCCGGCGCTGGCAATTCACGCTGGTCGTGTTCGCGCTGCTGATCGCGACCGGCCTGTGGGCGCTGTCGTCCATCCCGCGCGCCGAGGACCCGACCCTCAAGTTCCCGGGTTCGCTGGTGGTCGTGAACTACCCGGGCGCGGATCCCGAGGACGTCGAGCGCCTGGTCGTGGACCCGATCGAGGACGCGCTGGCCGAGCTCGAGGACGTCAAGCGCCTGAACAGCTCGGCACAGGACGGGCTCGCGCTGGTCGAGATCGAGTTCGTCTACGGCAGCGATCCCGACCGCAAGTACGACGAGGTGATCCGCGAGGTCAACTCGGTGCGCGGCACGCTGCCGCCGGACGTGTTCTCGATCGAGGTGCGGCAGTTCACGCCCGGCACCGTCAACATCGTGCAGCTCGCGCTGGTTTCCACCGACGCGAGCTGGCGCGAGCTGCGCAAGCACGCCGAGGACCTGGAGGAACTGATCGAGACCGCGCCCGGCGTGCGCCGCGCCGAGACCTGGGCCTACCCGGACCCCGAGGTGCGCGTCGCCATCGACCTCGAGCGGCTCGCCGGCGCGCGCGTCACGCTCGGGCAGGTGATCGCGGCCGTGCAGGGCGAGAACGCCAGCATCCCGGGCGGCGCGGTGGACGTCGGCCTGCGCCGCTACAACCTGAAGACCTCGGGCAGCTACCAGGACCTCGACGAGATCGGCGACACGGTGGTGGCCGCCGCCGGCCCGCGCGTCGTGCGGCTGCGCGACGTCGCGGCGATCGGCTGGGGCGCCGGCGAGGAACGCTACACCGGGCGCTTCAACGGCACGCGCGCCGTGTTCGTCACCGCGAGCATGAAGGACAACCAGAACGTCTTCGACGTGCGCGACGCGATCTACGCGCGCCTGCCGCAGTTCGAGGACGGCCTGCCCGGCAACGTGCGGCTCGAGCGCGGTTTCGACCAGTCCTCCAACGTCGAGCGGCGGCTGTCGCGGCTGCAGTTCGACTTCACGATCGCGATCGCGCTCGTGATCCTGACGCTGCTGCCGCTCGGCCTGCGCGCCGCGGGCATCGTGATGATCTCGATCCCCCTGTCGCTCGCCATCGGGCTCGCGCTGCTCTACCTCGTCGGCTTCTCGCTGAACCAGCTCTCGATCGCCGGCTTCGTGGTCGCGCTCGGCCTGCTGGTGGACGACTCCATCGTGGTCGTGGAGAACATCGCCCGCAACGTCCGCCAGGGCATGCCGCGCCTGCAGGCCGCGATCGCGGCGACCGACCAGATCTGGCTGGCCGTGCTCGGCTGCACGGTGACGCTGCTGCTCGCCTTCGTGCCGCTGCTGTTCCTGCCGGAAGGCGCCGGCGACTTCGTACGCTCGCTGCCGGCGGCGGTGCTGTTCACCATCCTGGCCTCGTTCTTCGTGGCGCTTTCGATCATCCCGTTCCTCGCCAGCCGCCTGCTGCGCGGTGGCCCGGTGCGCGAGCCGCGCCGGCCGTGGCTCGCCGGGCTGTCCGCCCGCCTGCGCGGGATCGTGGACCGCTCCGACGAGGTCGCGGACGGCCTGCTGCGCCGGCTCATGGACGCGATCCACCGCATCTACGGCCCGGCGCTGCGCTTCGGGCTGGCTCGCCCGCGGCGCACGCTCGCCGCCGCGCTCGGCGTGTTCGTGCTGTCGCTCGCGCTCGTGCCGCTCATCGGCTTCAGCCTGTTCCCGACCGCCGACATCCCGCAGTTCCGCGTGCGCATCGAGGCGCCGGACGGCGCCAGCCTCGAGGAGACCGGCCGCGCGCTGCGCTTCGTCGAGGAGAAGCTGGCCGCCACCGAGGGCATCCGCTGGTGGTTCTCGAATCTCGGCCAGGAGAACCCGCGCATCTACTACAACGTGCTGTCGCGCCAGTCCGCCGCCAACGTCGCCGAGGTGTTCGCGGAATTCGAGGACTACAGCCCGGGCAAGGCCGAGCGCATGCTCGACGGCCTGCGCGCCGCGTTCGCCGGCTATCCCGCCGCGCGCATCAGCATCCACCAGTTCGAGAACGGCCCGCCGGTCGCGGCGCCGATCGAGATCCGCGTGATCGGCCCCGACGTCGGCACGCTGCGCCTGCTGGCCGCCGACGTCGAGCGGCTGATCGAGTCCGTGCCGGGCACGCGCGACGTCATGAACCCGATGCGGCTGCAGCGCACCGACCTCGACCTCGGCATCGACACCGAGAAGGCGGCGCTGTTCGGCGTGCCGGCGATCGAGGCCGACCGCACGGTGCGCCTCGCGGTCGCCGGCCTCGCCGCCGGCCGCTTCCGCGAGCCGGACGGCGACGAGTACGACATCATGCTGCG
>DATBMQ010000080.1:0-8267 GCA_036554765.1 Steroidobacteraceae bacterium
GTGCCTGACACCTTTTCCTAGCCGGCGAGCAGGACGGCCTCGGCGTGCTCCTGCGCCTCGGGCGTGCCGAACAGCACGACCACGTCGCCCTCGCGCAGCTCCATCTCCGGGTCGGGGTCGCGGCCGACGATACCGTCGCGCCGCACCGCCGTAAACGACACCTCCGCGCCGCGCTCGCGCACCTCGCGGATCGTCCGCCCGACCGACCAGGCGCCGGGTGGCAGCACCACCGAGTGCAGCTCCTCGCGCAGCGCATGCGACTCGTCGATGACCTCCGCGGCCTCGCGCCGGAACACCGTGCGCAGCATCTTGTAGCGCTCGTGGCGGATGTCGCCGACCGTGCGGATCACGCGCGACAGCGGCACGCCGAGCGTCAGCAGCGCGTGTGACACCAGCGTCAGGGCGGCCTCCAGCGTCTCGGGCACCACCTCGGTCGCGCCCGAGGCGAGCAGTTCCTCGAGCTGCGTGTCGTCCATCGTGCGCACCAGGATCGGCAGGTCGCGCCGCTGGCGGCGCACCGCCTGCACGATCGCGACCGAGCGCGCGGCGTCGGAGAACGTCACGATCACGGCGCTCGCGTGCCCGAGGCCGACCGACTGCAGCATGTACTCGTCGGAGGCGTCGCCATAGAGCACCGGGTCGCCGGCGGCGCGCGCGGTGCGCACCCGGAACGAATCCAGGTCCATCGCGATGAACTCGAAGCCCTGGCCCTCGAGCACGCGCGCCACGTTCTGCCCGACCCGGCCGTAGCCGCACAGGATCACGTGCTCGCGCCCCGCGATCGCGCGCGTGGGGGCGTCCGGGCGGCCGAGGTCGGTCTCGGAAGGGCCCGTCTCGCGCAGCAGGAAGCGTGCGATCCGCTTGTTGTGCTGGATCAGCAGCGGCGACAGCACCATGCTGAGCGTGATCGCGGCGAGCAGCGGCTGCGTGAACTCCGCGCCGATCAGGCGGCTCTGCAGCAGCAGCGTCAGCAGCGCGAAGCCGAACTCGCCGCCGGGGGAAAGCACGATGCCGGCGCGCAGCGCCTTGAACCACTGCCCGGCGAACGGGCGCCCGGCCAGCATTACGATCGCCGCCTTCAGCACCAGCATGCCGGCCAGCATCGCCAGCACCAGCGGCAGCTGCCGCAGCAGCGCCGGCACGTCGAGCTGCATGCCAATCGTGACGAAGAAGAGGCCGAGCAACGTGTCGCGGAACGGCCGGATGCCGGCCTCCACCTGGTAGCGGTACTCGGACTCGGCCAGCATCATGCCGGCGAGGAAGGCGCCCAGCGCGAAGGTGAGCCCGGCGGCGTGCGTCGCCCAGGCCGCTCCGATCGCGACGAACAACACCGCGAAGGTGAACAGCTCCGGCGCGCCGCTGCCCGCGATCTCGTGGAACAGCGGCCGCAGCAGCCAGCGGCCGGCGGCCAGCACGATCACGAGCGCCACCGCCGCCTTGAGCACCGCGGCCGCGATCTCCGCGCTGCTGAAGTCCTCGGCCGGCGAGGCGAGCACGCCCGCGAGCGCGAGGAACGGCACGACCGCCAGGTCCTGGAACAGCAGCGTGCCGAAGGCCAGCCGGCCGTGGGTCCGGTTGAGCTCATCCTGTTCGGTCAGCTGGCGCACGACGATGGCGGTCGAGGACATGGCGACCGCGCCGCCCAGCACGATGGCGACCTCCGGCGCGAGCCCGAACCACCAGGCGAGGCCGGCGACCGCCGCGCTCGTGAGGCCGACCTGCAGCCCGCCGAGCGAGAACACCTCGCCGCGCATCGCGATCATGCGCGGCAGCGAGAACTCGAGCCCGAGCGTGAACAGCAGGAACACGACGCCGAACTCGGCCAGCGTGGCGGTGGTCTCGGTCGTGGCCACCCAGCCGAGCGCATGCGGGCCGACCGCCATGCCGACGGCGAGGAAGCCGATGACCGGCGGCATGCGCAGGCGCCGCACGGCCGCCACGACGATGAGCGTCGCGGTGAGCAGCAGCAGGACGTCTTCGAGGATGCTGTTCGCCAGCGGCCGGGCCTCCCGCACCCATGTTGTCGTCCGGCAGGCCGCGACGCAAACCCGGCGCGATGCGGTGCCGGGCCTGCCCTGCTAGCATCGCTTGCGACACGGGGGAGGACGCCTTGCAGATCGAGGCGGTGGACGAGGCCGGCCGGCGCCGGTTCCGGCTGGGAGGCCGCTGGACCGTCGAGGAGGCGGCCGCGCTCGAGCCGCGGCTGCAGCGGGCCGCGGCCGGGACCTCGGGTGCGGTGATGCTCGATGCCGCCGGCATCGCCGCCATGGACCTCACCGGCGCCTGGCTGCTGCGCTCGTTCGAGCGCCGCCTGGCGGGCGCGGGCTGCCGCGTCGAGTGGGCGGACGGCAGGCCGGAACAGCTCGGATTCATCGATCGCGCGGTGGCGGGGGCGGTGCCGGCGGCGCCGCCAGCGGCGGAACCGCTTGCGGCGCTGCGCCGCCCATTGCGGGAAATCGGCCGCCGCACCTTCGGTGCGCGCGAGGAGATCCTGGACGGCCTCGCCTTCCTCGGCGCGGTCGTGCTCGCCGCCGGGCGCGCATTCGGGAGCGTCAAGCGCCTGCGCCTGCCGTCGGTGGTGCGCCACGTCTGGGACACCGGCGTCACCGCGGTGCCGATCGTCGCGCTGATCGCCTTCCTGATCAGCGTCATCGTCGCCTACATCGGCGCGCAGCAGTTGCGCAAGTTCGGCGGCGAAATCTTCGTGGTGGACCTGGTGACGGTCGCCGTGCTGCGCGAGCTTGGCGTGCTGCTGACCGCGATCATCGTGGCCGGCCGCTCGGGCAGCGCCTACGCGGCCGAGCTCGGCGTCATGAAACTCAACGAGGAGGTGGACGCGCTGCGCGCGATCGGCATGGACCCGACCGAGGTGCTGGTGCTGCCGCGCGTGCTCGGCCTCGTGATCGCGCTGCCGGTGCTGACCGTGATCGCGGATGCGATGGGGCTGGCGGGCGGGGCGCTGCTGTCCTGGTACCTGGTGGACATCCCGTTCAACCAGTACCTCGAGCGCATGCAGGGCTCGATCGCGGATTGGACCTTCTGGGTCGGGATCGTGAAGGCGCCGGTATTCGCCTTCCTGATCGCGATGATCGGCACGCTGCGCGGCATGCAGGTGCGCAGTTCCTCGCGCGAGCTCGGCCGGCTCACGACCGTGGCGGTCGTGCAGTCCATCTTCCTGGTGATCCTCGCGGACGCCGTGTTTGCCGTGATCTTCATGGAGCTCGACATCTGATGGAAGCGGGCACGATGGACGCGGTGATCGAGGTCCGGGGCGTGGTGAACCGCTTCGGCGCGCAGGTCGTGCACGACGGGCTCGACCTCGAGGTCCGCCGCGGCGAAGTATTCGGCATCGTCGGCGGCTCCGGCAGCGGCAAGTCCGTGCTGCTGCGCACGATGCTCGGCCTGCAGCGGCCGGCGGCCGGCAGCGTGCGCATCGAGGGCCACGAGGTGACGCGCCAGCCGGCCAGCGAGCTGCTGGCGGTCAAGCGCCGCTACGGCGTCATGTTCCAGCGCGGCGCGCTGTTCTCGTCGCTCACCGTGCTGCAGAACGTCGAGCTGCCGATCGCCGAGCACTACGGGGTCGGCGAGCAGACGTTGCGGGAACTCGCGATGCTCAGGATCCGCATGGTCGGGCTGCCGGAAGAGGCCGCGGGCAAGTACCCGGCGCAGCTTTCGGGCGGCATGACCAAGCGCACGGCGCTGGCCCGGGCGCTCGCGCTCGACCCGGCGCTCCTGTTCCTGGACGAGCCGACCTCCGGCCTGGACCCGATCTCCTCGGCGGCCTTCGACCGCCTGGTCCTGTACCTGCAGGGGGCGCTGTCGCTGACGGTCGTGATGATCACGCACGATCTGGATACCATCTTCAGGGTCTGCAACCGGGTCGGGGTGATCGTGGACGGACGGATGATCAGCGGGACGCTCGAGGACATCGTCCGGAACGACCACCCCTGGATCCGGGAGTACTTCCACGGCGAGCGCAGCCGCGCGGCGCGTGGACAGGCGGTGCACGATGGATAGGGAAGCGAACTACGTCGCGGTCGGGGCCTTCGTGCTGCTGGTGCTGGCGATGGCCGCGGGCTTCGTGCTCTGGTACTCGGACACCGGCGACCGGCGCGACTACCGGCGCTACGAAATCTACTTCGACGGCAGCGTATTCGGGCTCTCCGAGGGCGGCTCGGTGCGTTACCTCGGCGTCGCGGTCGGCCGCGTCGCGCGCATCGGCCTCGACCCGCGCGATCCCGGCCGGGTGCGCGTGATCGCCGAGATCGCCGAGAACACGCCGGTCGAGGAGGGCACGATCGCACGGCTCGCGCTGCAGGGCGTGACCGGGCTGCTGTTCATCGACCTGCGGCCGCGCGACCCCGCCAAGCCGCGCCAGGGGACGATCGCGGGCATCGAGCATCCGGTGATCCCTTCCGAACAGTCCGACTTCGACGTGTTCGTGAGCAGCCTGCCCGACGTCGTCGCCAAGGCCGGCGAGGCGCTCAACCGCATCAATGCCATGCTCTCGGACGCCAACATCGAGGCAGTCACGGCCGCGGCCGGCAACGTCAGCGCGGCGAGCGGCGACCTGCCGGAGACGGTCGCCGACGCGCGCGCGATGTTCGCCGAGCTGCGCGCGGCCGCGGAGGAGATGAAGGGCACGGCCGCGAACCTGCGCAACCTGACCGCCACCAGCGGCGAGCAGGTCCGGCTGACGGTCACGCGCCTGCGCGAGGTCGCCGACAACGTGGCCTCCACGACCGCGCGCCTGGACCACTTCATCGCGCGCAACGAGGGCAACCTGGACCGCTTCGCCGACCAGGGCCTCGCGGAGTTCGAGCAGCTGCTGCGCGAGACGCGCCAGGCGGTGCGCGCGTTCGAGGCGCTCTCGGAGAGCCTCGAGCAGGATCCGTCCCGCCTGGTCTACAAGCCGGCGCCCACCGGCGTGGAGATTCCGCCATGAGAACCCCGCTCGCCGCCATCGCCGCCGCGTTTGCGCTCGCCGCCGCCGCCGGCTGCGTCGGCGGCCTGAAGAACACGGACCCGGAGCCGCGCATGTACCGTGTCACGGCGCCGGAACTGCCCGGCGGCGACGGGCTCGCGGCGGACCTGCTGGTGGCGCGCCCGGAATCGGCGCCCGGCCTCGGCGTGAACCGGATCGCGACCCGCTGGCCCGGGCTGCGCTTCGACTACTACGCGGGCGCGCGCTGGGCCGAGGACCTGCCGGCGATGGTGCAGTCGGCGCTGGTCGAGTCGCTCGCCGGCGCGCATCGGCTGCGGTCGGTGCAGGGCGACCTCGGGCGCTTCCACGCGACCCACGTGCTGTCGGTCAAGGTGCAGTACTTCGAGGCGGACTACACGGCGGGCGCGGTGCCGACGGCGCGCGTGGTGCTGGCCGCGACGCTCGGCCGGCAGGCGGACCGCCGCGTGCTCGCCTCGTTCTCGGTGGCGACCTCGCAGCCGGCGGCCGCCAACCGGCTGACCGAGGTCGTGGCCGCGCTCGATGCGGCCTTCGGCCGGGCGGCGACCGAGGTCGCGACCCGCAGCTTCGACGCCATCGCCGCCGACCTTCAGGCGCCGGCGAACATCCGCCCGTAGCCGGCGTCGCCGCGCGCCTGCGCGAGCAGCAGGTCGAGGAACTCCGTGGCGGTCATCGGCTCGCCGAACAGCTTGCCCTGGCCGTAATGGCAGTCCAGCCCGCGCAGGTAGTCGAGCTGCTGCCGCGATTCGATGCCCTCGGCGACCACCTCGAGCGAGAGGTTCTTGCCCATCTCGACGATGGTCTTGACCAGCGTGGTGTCGGAGGGCGACACGACCGCATGGCGCACGAACGACTGGTCGATCTTCAGCGTGCCGACCGGGAACTGCTGCAGCGCCGACAGCGACGAGTAGCCGGTGCCGAAGTCGTCGATCGCGAGGTGCACGCCCATGGCGTGCAGCTCGTCGAGCAGGCGCACCATGCGCCCGGCCTCGGTCATCAGGGTGGTCTCGGTGATCTCGAGCTCGAAGTTCGACGGCGCGACGCCGGTGTCGTCGAACACCGAGCGGTAGCGGGTCAGGAACTCGGCCTGGCGCAGCTGCTTGAGCGACAGGTTGATCGAGATGCGGCCGGGCCTCGGCACCTGGTCCTGCCAGCTGCGGTAGTCATTGCAGACGCGCTTCAGCACCCACTCGCCGATCTCCTGGATCAGGTTCGACTCCTCGGCCAGCGGGATGAACTGCGCGGGCGAGATGTCGCCGTGCCCCGGCAGCCGCCAGCGCACCAGCGCCTCGGCCCCGACCACGCGGCCGTCGCGCAGGTCCACCTTCGGCTGGTACAGGATCACGAGCTCGTCGCGCTCCACCGCGCGGCGCAGCTTGCTCTTCAGCATCAGCCGCTCGACCGCGACCGCGCTCATCTCGGGCGTGAAGAAGCTGTGGCTGTTGCCGCCGTTCTGCTTCGAGTAGTACATCGCCGCGTCCGCGTCGCGGATCAGGTCCACCACGTTGTCGGCATCGCGCGGGCACAGCGCGATGCCGACGCTGCCGGTCACGTACAGCTCGTGCTGCCCGAGCTGGAACGGGCGGCCGAGCTCGTCCAGCACCTCGCGTGCGAGCGCGGCGATGGCCGGGCGGTTGTCGGTCTCCGCCGGCAGGTTCTCGATGAACAGCGCGAACTCGTCGCCGGCGAGCCGGCCCAGCATGGTGTTCTGCGGCAGCTTGCGGTTCATGCGCTCGGAGAGGATCTCGAGTGCGCGGTCGCCGGCCGCGTGGCCGAAGGTGTCGTTGACCTCCTTGAAGCGGTCGAGGTCCATGTACAGCAGCGCCAGTTCGCGCCCGGCGCGCAGCGTGCGCGCGATCGCCTGCTGCAGCGAGTGCTGGAACTGCAGGCGGTTCGGGATCTTGGTGAGCGTGTCGTAACGCGCCAGGTAGCGGATGCGCCGCTCGGCGCGCTTGCGCTCGGTGATGTTGCGCGCGACGAAGATGCAGCCCTGGAAGCGCGGGTCCTCGGCGGCCATCACCGAGCCCGACAGCGACACCGGGATGACCTGGCCGCTCTTGGTGCGCATGGTCAGCTCGAGCGTCTCGTTCGCGGCCTGCTCGATCGAGAAGCCCGGGCGGTCCTGCTCGGAGACGAGAAAGCCGAGCTCGCGGCCGAGCAGCTCCGCCTGCGACCAGCCGAGCATCTGCGTGCCCGCGAGGTTGACGCGCTTGACCAGGCCGTCGGGCGAGGTCAGGAAGACCGCGTCGTTCATGCTGTCCAGCATGATGTCGAGCGCGCGGCCGGTCGCCGCGTGGTCCGCGAGGTTGAGCCGGAGGCGCTCGAGGGCGCTGCCGAGCACGGCGGCGACACGCCCGCCGGGCGCCTCGATGCGCGTCACCCAGTCGCCGCCCGAGAGCCGCTCGACCGCGCGCAGCAGCTCCGCCATCGGGCGCTCGACGCGCGTGGCGTACAGGCGGCTGGCGACGAACGCCGCCACCAGCAGTCCGACCGCGCCGGCGAGCATCCACAGCACCCAGCCGGACGCCGCCGCCGGGCCCCAGCCCGCGACGATCGCGGCGGCGAGCGCGATGCCCGCGGCGGCGCCGCCGGCGGTTGCGATCGCGATCCCCTTGCTGCCGAGCATGCGGCTCATGCGGTCGTGGCGGCTCCCCCTGGAAACCCGCATCATACGGCACCGTGCGGGGTCCCCCAATTTGAACGAGCTGCAGCTGACCGGACGGGACCGTGGCCACGTGGTCACGCTGGAGGAGCCGCGCTGCACGCTGCATGCGGCGGCGGTCGGGGCCTTCCTGGCCATGCGGGCGGCCGCCCTGCAGGACGGCTTCGACCTGGCGCCGCTGTCGTCCTTCCGGGATTTCGACCGCCAGCGCCTCATCTGGAACGCCAAGTACCGCGGCGAGCGCCGGGCCGTGGACCGGCGCGGCCGGCCGCTGGACATGGCCTCGCTCGCCCCCGGCGAGCGGGTGGAGGCCATCCTGCTGTGGTCGGCGCTGCCCGGCGCGAGCCGTCATCACTGGGGCACGGACGTGGACGTCGCCGACGGCGGGGTCATCGCGAAAGGCTACGAGCCGCGCCTGGAAACCGGCGAGTTCCGGCGCGGCGGGGCGTTCGCGCCGCTGTCGGCCTGGCTCGAGCGGCACATGCACCGCTTCGGCTTCTACCGTCCCTACACGCGCCGCGGCCGCGGGGTGCAGCCGGAACCCTGGCACCTCAGCTTCGCGCCGGTGTCGCGGCGGGCATTGCCGGCGATGACGGTGGAACTGCTGGCGGGAGCGATCCGCGGGTCGGGGGTCGACGGCGA
>DATBMQ010000112.1:0-3945 GCA_036554765.1 Steroidobacteraceae bacterium
TTGAGCGGCGACGCGAGGCCGCCGACCTGCGCCTGACGCACGCCCGAGAAGTTGAACACGATCTGGTCGTAGTCGAAGCCGCCCGAGTCGAACTCGGTGGGGCTGGTGGGGCCGATCGAGCGGTTCAGCGTGTTCTCGATCGTGAAGTGCATGTCGTTCATGCCGTAGACCAGCGAGCTGTCCATCTGCCAGTCGCCCCATTCCCAGGCGGCGCCGCCGGCGAAGCTGAAGTCCTCGACGTCCGGCGCGATGATCGGCAGGAAGCCGTCCGGGTAGATCTCGATCACGTTGCGTTCGTCGAGCGCGCGGCGGAAAAAGCCCGCGGAGCGCGCGCTGCGGTCCTGATAGCTGGCCCAGCCGTAAAGGTGGACGCCGTTCGCCAGGTCGTATCCCGCATTCGCGAAGAAGCTGAGCTGCTCCAGTTCCGGCTCGCCGTACCAGGCGTTGAAGCGTTCGATCGTCGCCTCGCGCGCGTCGAAAACGCCGGCCACCAGCGGATACTGCTGCCGGAAGTCCCAGCCGCCGCGCTCGGTGCGCTCCTGGTCCTTGTACTCGAACGCGAGCGTCAGGAAGCCGGACGGGCCGATCGCGAGGCCCTTCCAGCCGGAAACCGTAAGCGTTTCGCCGTCGGAACGGTCGCTGTTGAGGATCGACGGCGCCGACCAGGTCGCGCCGGCCGGCGGCGTGCCGGTCGGCACCGAGTAATCCGACTCGCGCGAGCCGTACGACCCGGTGACTCCGCCGCCGTCGCGCTCCTCGCGCAGCCGCACGTTGATGACGCCGGCGATGGCGTCCGAGCCGTACTGCGCGGAGGCGCCGTCGCGCAGCACCTCGATGGACTGCACGATCGCGGCCGGGATCGTGTTGAGGTCCACGGCCGAGGCGCCGCGGCCGACCGTGCCATTGACGTTGACGAGCGACGCGGCGTGGCGGCGCTTGGAGTTCAGCAGCACCAGCGTCTGGTCGGGCGCCAGGCCGCGCAGCGTCGCCGGGCGGATGGTATCGGTGCCGTCCGCGAGGCCCGGCCGCGGGAAGTTGAAGGATGGCAGTGCGACCGACAAGGCCTGGTTCAGTTCGGTGATGCCCGAATTCTGCAGCGCCTCGCCGCTGACCACGTCCACCGCGACCGCGGTCTCGAGGGCGGAGCGGTTCGCGACGCGGGTGCCGGTCACCACGACGGCGCCGATCTCCTCCTCCTCCTGGTCCTGGGCGATGACCGCCGGTGACGCAAGAGCTGCCGCGACAGCGGCGGCAACCAATGGGAATGTCCTGTTTCGTCCGTTCATTTTGATCTCCTTGGTCGACTGTCCCGACCCCCGAGTCTGGAATGACTCTACGCGAGCAGGTCCCCCCGCGCTACCATGTCGCCCCTGAAATGCACCCCTGGGATGTCATCGTCATCGGCGGCGGGCACGCGGGCACCGAGGCGGCGCTCGCGGCCGCCCGCCTGGGCGCGCGCACGCTGCTGCTGACCCAGAAGCTCGACACCATCGGCCAGATGAGCTGTAACCCCGCCATCGGCGGCATCGGCAAGGGCCACCTGGTGCGCGAGATCGACGCGATGGGCGGGGCCATGGCGATGGCCGCCGACCGCGCCGGCATCCAGTTCCGCACGCTGAACGCGAGCAAGGGTCCGGCCGTGCGCGCCACGCGTGCACAGGCCGACCGGACGCTGTACCGGCGCGCGATTCGCGCCATCCTCGACGCGCAGGCGGGGCTCGCGTTGCGGGAAGGCGAGGCGGCCGACCTCGTGGTCGAGGGCGGGCGCGTCGCCGGGGTCGTCACCGCCGCCGGCGAAACGATCCGCGCGCAAACCGTCGTGCTGACCGTCGGCACCTTCCTCGGCGGACGCATCCATGTCGGCCTCGAGAGTGCGGAGGGCGGGCGTGTCGGCGACCGGCCCTCGAACGCGCTGGCCGCGCGCCTGCGCGAGCTGCCGTTCACGGTCGGCCGGCTCAAGACCGGCACGCCGCCGCGGCTCGACGGCCGCACGCTCGACTATGCGGCGATGCGGCCGCAGCCCGGCGACGAGCCGCGTCCGGTGTTCTCCTTCCTCGGCCGGCGCGAGGATCACCCGCCGCAGCTCGCCTGCCACATCACCCAGACCAACGAGCGCACGCACGAGATCATCCGCGGCGCCACCGACCGCTCGCCGATGTTCACCGGGCGCATCGAGGGCATCGGCCCGCGCTACTGCCCCTCGGTCGAGGACAAGGTCGTGCGCTTCGCGACCAGGAACTCGCACCAGGTCTTCGTCGAGCCGGAGGGGCTGGCCACGCACGTCGTGTACCCGAACGGCATCTCGACCAGCCTGCCGGCGGAGGTGCAGATCGAGTTCGTCCGCACCATCGCGGGCTTCGAGCGCGCGGAGGTGATCCGTCCCGGCTATGCGATCGAGTACGACTACTTCGATCCGCGCGGGCTGCAATACAACCTCGAGACCAGGCCGCTTGCGGGCCTGTTCTTCGCCGGGCAGATCAATGGCACGACCGGCTACGAGGAAGCGGCGGCGCAGGGCCTGCTGGCCGGCATCAATGCGGCGCTCGCGGCGGGTGGGCGCGCGCCGTGGTGGCCGCGCCGTGACGAGGCCTATCTCGGCGTGCTGGTGGACGACCTCATCACGCAGGGCGCCATCGAGCCCTACCGCATGTTCACCAGCCGCGCCGAGCACCGCCTGCTGCTGCGCGAGGACAATGCGGACGCGCGCCTGACGCCCATCGCGCACGAGCTCGGGCTGGTGGACGACGCGCGCTGGGACTTCTTCCGGCGCAAGCGCGAGGCGATCGCGGCGGGCGGCGGCGCGCACGACGACGCCCGCATCGCGGAGCAGGCCGCGCTCGCGATAGAGGTCGAGGCCAAGTACGCGGGCTACATCGAGCGCCAGCGCGCGGAGATCGAGCGCCAGCGCCGGCACGAGGACACGCGCCTGCCTTCGTCGCTCGACTACGCGACGGTCCCCGGACTCTCGAACGAGGCGCGGCAGCGGCTCGCGCAGTGGAGGCCACAGACGCTCGGGCAGGCCTCGCGCATGCCGGGCGTCACCGCGGCCACGATCTCGATCCTGCTGGTGCATCTCAAGAAGCGCGCCCGCGCCGCATGACGCGGCGCCGCGGCCTTGCGACGGCTTCGTTCCTGGCGGCGTGCGCGCTGGTGGCGGCGGCGCTCGCGGGCTGCGAGGCGGGCGATCCGGCGGCAACCGGGGAACTGCGCCGCGGCAACGGCAGCGAGCCGGATTCCATCGATCCGCAGCTCGCGCGCATGGAGGCCGCCATGACCATCCTGCGCGACTGCTACGAGGGCCTGGCCTCGATGGGGCCGGACGGCAGCGCGATCCCGGGCGCCGCGGAGTCCTGGACGGTCTCGGAGGATGGGCGCACCTACACATTCATACTGCGCGCATCCGCGCGCTGGTCGAACGGCGACCCGGTGGTCGCCGAGGACTTTGCGTACTCGTTCCGCCGGCTGGTGGACCCGGCGACTGCCTCGCAGTACGCGCTGATGCTGGAGCCGGTCGCGAACGCCGCGGACATCGTGGCGGGCCGCCGGCCCCCGGCCGCACTCGGCGTGTCGGCGCCGGACGACCATACGCTGGTCGTGCGGCTCGCCGCGCCCAGCCCGTACTTCACGGCGCTGCTGTCGCATCCGAGCACCTTCCCGGTGCATCGCGCCACGCTCGCCGCCCGCGGCGGCGAGTTCGCGCGCCCGGGCGTGGCCGTCACCAACGGCGCCTTCGTGCCGGTGGACTGGCAGATCGGCTCGCACATCCTGGCGAAGCGCAATCCGCATTACTGGAACGACGCCGAAAACCGGCTCGACGCGGTGCGCTACGTGCACGTCGCGGACCCGGTGACGGAGCTGACGCGATTCCGTGCCGGCGATCTCGACGTCACCTACACGGTGCCGCCCGGCGAGGTCGCGCGCCTGGAACGCGAGCTGCCCGGGCAG
>DATBMQ010000202.1:0-3315 GCA_036554765.1 Steroidobacteraceae bacterium
CGCGGTAGTCGGTCGAGACCGACACGAAGACCGGATCCACTTCGGGGAACTCGCGTACCGCGATGCGCGTCAGCGACACCAGCCCCAGGATCACCAGCATCAGGCTGATGACCGTCGCGAAGACGGGCCGCCGGATCGAGAGGTCGGAAATGGTCATGGCGCGGCGCCTGCCGCCGCCGCGGGCGCCGCCAGCTCGTGCGCCGCGCTGCCGTCGCGCACCTTCTGCGTGCCCTCGATCACGACGCGTTCGCCGGCCGCGACGCCGGTGGTCAGTTCGACCTCTCCCGGCGTGCGCCGGCCGATCACGACCTCGCGCCGTGAAATGCGCCCGTCCGCCAGCGCGAACACGTAGGTCTTGCCGCGCTCGGGCACCAGCGCTTGTTCCGGCACGACCAGGCCCGGCAGCGGCTCGCGCGACACGCGCACGGTCAGGAACATGCCCGGCCGCAGGCGGCCGTCGGGATTCGGCAGCCGGGCGCGCACCTTGATCGTGCGCGTCACCGGATCCACGCGCGAGTCCACCGATTCGACCTCGCCCGCGAAGGCCTGCTCGGTGTAGGCGGCACTGTTCGCCGCGACCTCGAGGCCCGGCTTGAGTACCGCGAGGAACACCTCCGGCACGTCGAAGTCCACCTTCATCGTGCTGGTGTCGTCCAGCGTGGTGATGACCGTCCCCGGGCTGACGAACGCGCCGACGCTGACGCGGCGCAGACCGACGCGGCCGTCGAACGGGGCGCGGATCAGCGTGTCCGCCAGGCGCGCCTGCGCCGCGGCCACGCGCGCCTCGTTGGCCAGCAGCGTCGCTTCAATGGTCTCGAGCTGCGCCTGCGACAGTGCCTGCTGGGTGAACAGGTCCTTGCTGCGCGCGTAGGCGCTGCGGCTCTCGGCCAGCGCCGCCTCTGCGGCGGCGAGGTCCGCGCGCGCCTGCGCGCCGTCGAACTCGATCAGCAGCTGCCCGCGGCGCACCAGCTGGCCTTCCTCGAAGCGCACTGCGACCACGGTGTTCGCCGCCTTCGAGGTGATTTCGACCGCCTCATTGGCGCGGGCGGTGCCCAGGGCTTCCACCTCGACGGCCACCTGCTTCTGCACCACCGGCGCCGTCACGACCGCGACGGATTCGGGGCCGGCGCCCGCGCCCGGCCCGGGGCCTGCACCGGCCGGTTCGCCGCCGCAGCCGGACAACAGCCAGGCCGTGGTCGCGAAGGCGTATGCCAGGAGGAAGGCCGGCGGTGACCGTCGGGACATGTCCGTCATTCAGTCTTCCGTGGTTATCCGGGTGATGCTACCCGATCACCGGGGCCGGGGTGGCGGTGTGCTCCACCAGCCATTGGGCGACCTTTCCGGGCAACAGTTCCTGGGCCCGCCGGCTCACGTAGATACCGATGTGGCCGCCGTCGAACTCGAACTCCGAGTAATCGGCGCTGCCGGTCAGGCCCGCCAGGGGCCGCGAGGCCGACGGCGGCACCAGGTGGTCGCGCGTGGCAAAGACGTTCAGCACCGGGCAGCGGATGCGTTTCAGGTCCACGGCGTTGCCGCCGATCGCGAGACCCCCGCGCACCAGGCGGTTCTCCTGGAAGAACCCGCGCACGAATTCCGCAAAGGCGCGGCCGGCCTGGTCCGGGCTGTCGTGGATCCAGCGTTCCATGCGCAGGAAATTGGCAAGCGCCGCGCGGTCGTCGGCGATGTCGGCGAGCCCGGCGTATTTCTGCGCGGTGAGGCGGAACGGCATCAGCGACAGGAAGGTGGCGTTCAGCAGGCTGCCCGGCACGTTGCCGAGGACCTCGACCATGTGCTCGACGTCCAGGCGCCGCACCCACTTCGACAGCAGGTTGTCCGGCGTGTGGAAATCCACAGGCGTCACCATGGTGATGAGGTTCTGCACGCGCCCCGGGTGCAGCGCCGCGTGGCAGAGCGACAGCGTCCCGCCCTGGCAGACGCCCAGCAGGTTGATCGCGCCGGCGCCGCTCATGCGGCGCACCTGGTCGATGCAGGCGCCGAGCTGCCGGTTGACGTAGTCGTCGAGCGAGAGCCTGCGATCGCCGGCATCCGGATAGCCCCAGTCCACCAGCCAGACGTCCAGGCCGCGCGCCAGCAGCCCGCGGATCAGCGAGCGGTCCGGCTGCAGGTCCATCATCGTCGGGCGGTTCACGAGCGCGTAGCAGATGACGAGCGGCGCGACCTGCGCGGCCGGCGCCTGCGCGCGGTAGTGCCACAGCACCGTCTTGCCGAGCCGCAGTGCCTCGTCGCGCGGTGCGCCGTCCTCCGGGCGCAGGTCGAGGCTCGCAACCAGCGCTCCCGCGCGAGCCATGCGCTGCCCGAACTCGGCCATCTCGAGCGCGGCGCGCGCCGGATCGATGGCGAGGCGCGTCATGAAGACGCCCCGGCCGGCGGCTGCGCGCCTTGCTGCAGCCGCCGCTGCTCGCACTGCAGCTCGATGAGTGCCGCCAGCCACTCCGACTGTGCCGCCGCGTAGTCGTCCTGGTGCACGGCCGCCGCCCATGCCGCTTCACCGCATTCGATCCAGAGCGCGTGCAAGGCCGCAAGCGTGGTGATGGGCGCCGCCGCGGCGTCGGTCCGCGACAGCTCCGCGACCAGGCGCCGGGCCGCGTCCGCACCGATGGCGGTCGAACGTGCGGCGAGCGCCTGGCCCGCGCGCTGGCAGCGCGCCAGTGCATTCGTGAGCGCGGGCATCGTATTCGCGTCAGTCATCTGCGGCGGCATCGCCGGGGAAATCAGGCGGCAATACTGATCGGCCAGCGTCGCCTGCAGCGCTGCGGATCCCGGCCATTGCGCCGCCGCCGGCGCCGGGCCGACTCCGGTGAACTGTCCCCAGAAGCTCGTGGCGAAGCCCGCGTAGTCCTGCCCGAAATCGAGCAGCCGCTGTGCCACGTCGCCTTGCGCGCTGCCCCTGGCGAGCGTCTCCCTTGCGGCAGTCCAGGCCGCCATCCAGGCCTTGAACGGGTCCTCGGTCATGACTGAAGTGGCTTGAACGCGATGCAAAATCCAAAGCGCCTTACGGCGCCGGAAATGGTTGATTGTCTAATCTGTAACATATTGTTATTTCTAATGTTTTGTGAGATTTCCCTCCGGCCGCACGGAGACCGCAGAATTCCTGTTGCACTGCAACATGACTTCACGTAAGATGCGTCCATCGCCAGGTAGCCCATGTCTTCCCCAAGGATGCCAGAAATGACCAACCAGACCTTCGATTTCAACGCCTTCATCGACGCCAGCAAGAAGGCCTTTGCGCCGGCCGTGAAGTTCAACGAGCTGTCGCTCGCGGGCTTCGAGCGCGTCGCGCGCCAGCAGCTCGCG
>DATBMQ010000240.1:0-3935 GCA_036554765.1 Steroidobacteraceae bacterium
GTGGTGAACCCGGGCAGGGCCGCGGCGGCTTCCGGCGCGGACTCGTCGCCCGATGCCAGCCCGGCCGTCGCATACGCGATCGTCACCGGACGGCAGGCATGCGTGTAGGGGGATGCGTAACGCCCGCCGGCGGCATCGAACGCGCGCGCATCGGCGCCGGCATCGTCGCCGAAGCGGACCGGCCCGCCTGCGAGCCAGGCCGCAGCCTCGGCAAGCGTTTCCGCGAGCGGCGCCGCGGTTTCCGCTGGAGCGTCATCCCTGGCCTCAAGGGCGGTCGCCACTGCCGCCGCCGGCACGGCCGCGCGTGCGACGTAACCGCCGTCGGCTCCGGTCGCGAAGCGCAGCAGCGCGGCATCGACGCCATCGGTCGCCCGCAGCGCGCCCGCCAGCGACTGCCGGGCCAGTTGCGAGATCGCGATTTCCGCTGGCGGAAGTCCCGCGCGCAGGTAGTTGAGATAGTTCCCGAGGTAGAACACGTAGGGATCCGCGAGCGGGGCACGATCCCAGCGGATCTCGTCCGTGGCGGCTTCACTCCAGGGTCCGCGCAAACCGTCCGCCGCATACCAGGTGCCCGGCGAGTTTCCGTGCCGTGCACGGTCGGCGCGACATTCGACAGCGCCCACGGAGTCCGCATCGAGTGCCGCCCAGCGGCCGTCGGCACCGCCGCGCCACTGGGCGGCCCGGGACGCGACGAAAAATCCCTGGCGCGAAAGCGCAGCGCGCGCTCCTTCACATTCGAATGCACGCGGCGTCGCGCCTCCGGCAACATCCAGGCCGGCCTGCGTCCGGCAATCCGGTGCGGGGCCGGGGCCGCGGCGCCAGTACACGCCGGCCGGAGCACATCGGAGCCCCTCCGGCACGGCTGCAGCGTAGTCCTGGGACGGATCGTAGGCGGGGGCGGCAAAGATGGTGCGCGCGGCCGCCTCGGAGGTGTCCAGTACCAGCACGAGCAGCGGATGCACACCGGCGGACAGCTCGGCGCGGTGCAGCCATGCTTCATCGGTATCCGCACCGGCAGTCGGCAGTGCATGCGGGCCCAGCAACAGGACTGACAAGGCGATCATCGAGCGGCCAGTCATGATCCGCCGCCCGGGCCGACCAGATAGAAGCCCTGCTCGATGCGCACCGCGGCGCCGCGTCCCGCGCGACCGTCGGCGACGGCGTAGAAATGCCGGGCGCCGAACGCGCCATCATGTTCGCCGACGCTGAAGCCTGCCGGCAGCGCGCCGGGCGACTCGACGGCTTCGATGCGCGACTCGAAGGTTGCAGGCGACGCCGCATCTCGGTCGTGCACGGTCACCGCGATCGTGCCGGCGCTGCGAGTGACCGCAGCGCGGGAGAGCGCATGTGCGATGCCGGCTTCAGCGGCTTCGAACGCCTGCTGCGCCGACTGCTGGTGCCCGGCGAGGGCCAATGCCGCCACCGCGGCCGCGGCCGCCGTCAGCGCCAGCGAGCCGAGGCCAGCCAGCAGGATCAGGGTGACGGCGAGCGCCGCGCCGCGCTGCTGCCGGTTCATCCTGACGCTCCCGCGTTGCGCAGCCCGATGACGCGTGCGGCGCGCTTGCTGCGGCTGCGCCCGGGTTGCCCGGGCTCCGCAACGTCACTGCGCGCTTCCAGCGTGAGGCGCAGCGCCCGCAGGGTGCCGCCGGCGTCCACATCACCGGGCGGCGCCCAGCGGTCCACGGCCGCATCCTCGTCGGAGGCGTCGTCGATGCCGAACTCGACCTGCAGGTCCGCGATTCCGGCAACCAGCTCCTCGTCCTGGAACCCGGGACGGCTGCCGCCGACCAGGCGCTTGCGCCGCAGCGACGGCCAGCCGTCGCGGCCGGTCGAGTCGGCGCTGACGTAATAGGCGCCGACCTCGAGGTCGTGCCAGCGCGTGGCCGCGCCCAGGCGCGCGACGCCATCGGCCGCGAGCTGCGCCGCGCGCAGCGAGGACTCGACCTGGATGCGCCCGGCCATCGGTGTCGAGTCCTGCGCGGCCGCATGGCGCAGGATCAGCACGTCGCTGCCCGTCACGTGACGCCCGCGCGGTGCGGGCCGGCAGCCCAGGGGCACATCCGGCGCCGCGCGATAAGCGCCATCGGCCGCCGCGACGGGGCGTGCGACATCCAGCGCGAGCGAAGGAGCACAGCCGCCGGCCACGGCGAGGCCCGCGGGCTCTGCCTCACCGAGCGACGTGGCGCCGGCAACCGAGGTCCCGGGCGGTGCGAGGCCGAGGAAGCCCGTCATGTGAATGCCGTCCTCGAGCACGGCGAACGCGTCGTCCAGGGCTTCTTCCAGTCGCGCGAGCGACTCACCGGAGCGTTGCGCATCGCGGCCGCGCGCGACGAAGGCGAGCGCCGCGGCGCTCGCGACGAGCACCAGCAACATGGCGATCATCACTTCGACGAGCGTGAGCCCGGCCGCGCGCTTCATGTGGTGACCACCAGCGTGAATCGCTGCATGCCCGAGCCGGCCACCGGCCAGTCGATCGTGATGCGATAAGCGGCGGGCTCCGCACCCACCGGCTCGGCGCGCGCCTCCGCGCCCGCGGGCAGGACCGACCGGGCAAGCTCGCGCCACGCGACGATGACCGGAGCATCGGCCGCGAGCGCCGTCCCGTCACCGCGGCCGGCCGAGCGCAATTCCTCGGCGAGCGAGCCGGCGAGCCGCAGCGCATTGCGCCGGGTCGCGGATTCCCGCTCGTGCTGCACGCCCTGCAGCAGCAGCACCGTCGCGCCGGCGACGCCGGCCAGCGTCAGCGCCAGCGCAATCAGCGCCTCGATCAGCGTGAAGCCACGCATGCCGCGCCGTCTCAGCATGTGGTGACTCCTTCGCCCGGCGCAGTGGCACGTGGCCGGCCACTGCGGCTGACGACGACGGCGCGCGCGGCGCCCGGGCCGCGCCGGTCGCAGATCGTGAGTGTCGCCGGACTCGCGTGGCCGGAGCCGGCGGCGAACCGGATCTCCGCACGGTTGGAGTGCAGCCGCGCCTGGCCTGCCAGCGGCAGACTGCGCCTTGCCTGTCCGCCGTCAGTCGTTACGAGCAGGCCGCCGGACCAGTCCGTCAGCCCGGAGCAGGCACGCCCGGTGCGACTGCCGCAAAGGCTCACATTCTCCGCGCGCACGGCCGCGAGCTGCCGCGCCACGTGGATCGCGTGCAGCGACGCGGCGACTGCGGCATCGCGGCGCAGGTCCAGCAGCCACCCGGCAAAGGCGGGAGCGGCGGCGGCCGCGAGCAGGGCCACCAGCCCGAGCGTCACCAGCAGCTCGCTGAGCGTGTGGCCGGCTTGTGCGGTCGTGCTGTCAGGCATGCGGCGAGGCTAGCGCGCAGCCGCCAGCGCGCCCCGGCGCAATTTCACCGCGTTTGAGCGGATTTCCCGGCGGGCGTATATTCGCCGCCCATGGACCACGCCAACCCCGCCCGCGGCGACCGCAAGCGCATCCGGGCGCTGCTCGCGGAACACGGCATCCAGCCGACCGCCCAGCGCGTGCGGGTGGCGGAGCTGCTGTTCTGCCGCGACCAGCACCTGACGGCGGAGCAGGTGATCCAGGCCCTGGGCGGGGACGGCACCCACGTCTCCAAGGCGACCGTCTACAACACGCTCAACCTGTTCGCGGCGAAGGGCCTGCTGAAGGCGCTCTCGCTCGACCGCGAGCGCGGCCTGTTCGACTCCAACACGGAGCCGCACCACCATTTCCACGTGGAGGGCAGCGGCGAGCTGATCGACGTGCCGCCCGGATCGGTCGAATTCTCGCGCCTGCCGCCGCTGCCGCCCGGGACCGAAAAGGTCGCGGTGGAGGTCGTGATCCGGGTGCGCCGCCCGGGCTGACGGCGTTGCCGCGGCCGCGGCCCTTGCCTATACTTCGCGCCCCTCGCCGGTGTAGCTCAGTTGGTAGAGCAGTCGCTTCGTAAGCGAGAGGTCGGGGGTTCAAGTCCCTCCACCGGCACCA
>DATBMQ010000045.1:0-10557 GCA_036554765.1 Steroidobacteraceae bacterium
TCCGCCTCGATGCGGTCGGCGAGCTTCAGGAGGATCGCCGCGCGGTCCTTGGGCGGCGTGCGCGCCCAGCCGTCGAAGGCATCGGCCGCGGCCGAGACCGCGGCATCCACCTGCGCGGAGGTCGCTTCCGCGATCTTCGCGATGGACTTGCCGGTGGCTGGGTCCAGGATGTCGAGTTCCTCGCCCTTGCCGGCGGCGAACTTGCCGTTGATCAGCAGCTTCTTCTGCATGTCAGCCTCTCGTTTCGTTGGGCCGGGTCAGCCGGTACGCCAGCAGGATGGGCACCAGCGTGATCAGCACGACCGTGACCGCCACCACGTTCGTGATCGGGCGCTCGCGCGGGCGGAACAGCTCGTTGAAGAACCAGATCGGCAGCGTCCGCTCATGTCCGGCAGTGAACAGCGTCACGATGATCTCGTCAAATGACAGCGCGAAGGCGAGCATGCCGCCGGCGAGCAGGGCGGTGGCGATCTGCGGCAGCAGCACGTGGCGGAAGGTCTGCCAGCCATTGGCGCCCAGGTCCGTGGAGGCCTCCACCCAGGAGGGCGGGATGCGGCGCAGCCGCGCGATCACGTTGTTGTGCACGATCACGATGCAGAAGGTGGCATGGCCGACGACGATGGTCCAGAACCCGGGCTGGATGCCGCCCAGCCGGAAGGCCGAGAGCAGCGCGATGCCGGTGATGATGCCGGGCAGCGCGATCGGCAATACGAACAGCAGCGTGATCAGCTCGCGCCCGCGGAAGCGGCTGCGCGCCAGCGCAAACGCGGCGAGCGTGCCGAGGGCGAGCGCGATCGCGGTCGCGACCGAGGCGACCGCCAGCGAGAGCTTGAGCGCGGCCCAGATGTCCTGGCGCGCGAACGCGACCTCGAACCAGTGCAGCGTGAGGCCGGGCGGCGGGAACTGGTAGGTGCGGTCCTCCGTGGTGAAGGCGTACAGGAAGATCACCCATACCGGCAGGTGCAGGAAGGCGAGTCCCGCGAAGGCCGCGATCTTCTGACCGAGCGAGGCCCGGTCCCAGGCGCTAGAGCGCATCGAAGGCCCCCATGCGCCGGGCGAGCGCGAGATAGACCGCGATCAGGATGATGGGCACGACCGAGAACGCCGCCGCCAGCGGCAGGTTTCCGGCCGTGCCCTGCTGCTGGTACACCATCATGCCGATGAAGTAGCCGGGCGCGCCGACCACGCTCGGGATGATGTAGTCGCCGAGCGTCAGCGAGAACGTGAAGATCGAGCCGGCGGCGAGGCCGGGCAGCGCGAGCGGCAGCACCACGTGGCGGAACGTCTGCCCGGGCCTGGCGCCGAGGTCGGCGGAGGCGGCCACCAGCGAGCCCGGCACGCGCTCGAGCGCGGCGACCAGCGGCAGGATCATGAACGGCAGCCACATGTACACGAACACGATGAACATGCCGATGTAGGAGGAGGCGAGCGAGGGCCCGCCGATCACCGGGGTCGCGAGCGCGCCGTCGAGCACCGGCGTGAGGCCGAAGACGTCCACGAACCAGGAAAAGATGCCCTGCTTGGCGAGCACCAGGCGCCAGGCGTAGACCTTGACCAGGTAGCTGGTCCACATCGGCAGCATGACGCCGACGTAGAACAGCGCCTTCATGCGCGGCGTCGCGTAGCGCGCCATGTAGTTGGCGACCGGGAAGGCGATCACGGCGGCGGCGGCCGTCACCGCCAGCGCCATCGCGAGCGTGCGCAGGATGATGTCGAGGTTGGCCGGGTGGCTGAAAAGCTGCCGGTAGGTCGCGAGCGTGAACTCGGGCACGATGCGCGCGGTGAACTCGTCGATGGCGTAGAAGCTCTGCGCCAGCAGCGCGAACAGCGAGCCCAGGTAGATGATGCCGAGCCACAGCAGCGGCGGCAGCAGCAGCAGCGCGAGGTAGAACCCGCGGCGGCCGTGCAGGAATGCGGCGGCGGCGCGTCGCGCTGCCATCTCAGCGCTCCTCGAGCGGCACGAGGCCCTCGCGCGCCCAGGCGAGGCGCAGCCTCGCGCCATGCGCGGGGATTGCGGCGGCCGCGGCGGCCTCCGGGCGCACGGCGGTCAGCACCGTATCGCCCACGCGCACGTGCCAGCGGCTGGTGGCGCCGTGATAGTGCACTTCTTCGAGGGTGCCCTCGCAGGACAGCATGCCGGCCGGCACCGGCTCGTCGAAGCCCCGCACCTCGATCATCTCCGGGCGGATGGCGAAGGCCCGGTCGCTGCCCGCGACGCGGCGGGCGAGCGCGCCCTCGATCACGTTGGCGCTGCCGACGAAGCGTGCGACGAAGGCGGTGCGCGGCCGCACGTACAGCTCGCGCGGCGTGTCCACCTGCTCGATGCGTCCGTCGCGGAACACGGCGACCCGGTCCGCCATGGAGAGCGCCTCGCCCTGGTCGTGAGTCACGTACACGAAGGTGATCCCGAGCTTCTGCTGGATGGCCTTGAGCTCGATCTGCATCTCCTCGCGCAGCCGCAGGTCGAGCGCGCCCAGCGGCTCGTCGAGCAGCAGCACCTTCGGGCGGTTGACCAGGGCACGCGCGAGCGCCACGCGCTGCTTCTGGCCGCCCGAGAGCTGCGAGGGTGCGCGGTCGGCGAGCGCGGCGAGCTGCACCAGTTCCAGCACCTCGAGCGCGAGCCTGCGGCGCTCGTCCGCGCCCACGCCGCGCACCATCGGCCCGTAGCCGACGTTCTCCACGACGCTCATGTGCGGGAACAGCGCGTAGTCCTGGAACACGGTGTTGACGCTGCGCCGGAACGGCGGCACGCCGGTGACGTCCTCGCCGAAGAGCGTGATCGTGCCCGCCGTCGGCTGGTCGAAGCCGGCGATGAGGCGCAGGCAGGTGGTCTTGCCGGAACCCGAGGGGCCGAGCAGCGCGAAGAACTCGCCGCTTCCGATCGTGAGCGAGACGTCGTCCAGCGCGCGCACCGCGCCGAACAGGCGGCTGACGCCGGCGAGCTCGATCGCCGGCGTCATGGCCGCCGGGGTCTGGCCGTCAGCGGCCGCCCATGACGGCGACGTAATCGGTGCTCCAGCGGCTGTAGGGCACGCACTCGCCCTGCGAGCAGGCGGCTTCCGGCGTGCGCCAGAACCAGATCTTGTCGAAGTCGTTGAAGCCGTTGGTCGCGCAGCCCTCGGGGCCCAGCAGCGCATTGTCCTTGCAGGCCGCGGGCACCGCCGGCACCGAGCCGAACCAGGCCGCGAGGTCGCCCTGGACCTTCGGGTTGATGGACCACTCCAGCCATTCGTAGGCGCAGTTCGGGTGCGCGGCAGTCGTCGCCATCAGCGTCGTGTCCGCCCATCCGGTCGCGCCCTCGGCCGGCACCACGCTCGCGACCGGCTGCCCGTTCGCGACCAGCGTGTTGGCCTGGAACTTCCAGGAGGCCGAGGCGACCACGCCCTCGTTGGTGAAGTCCTGCACCTGCACGTTGGCGTCGTGCCAGTAGCGGTGCACCAGCGGGTGCTGCTTGCGCAGCAGCTCGAGCGCCGCCGTGTACTGCGCCTCGTTGAGCTCGTACGGATTCTTGATGCCGAGGTCCGGCTGCTTGCTCATCAGGTAGAGCGCGGCGTCGGCGATGTAGATGGCGCCGTCGTAGGACTGGATGCGGCCCTTGTTGGGCTTGCCATCGGGAAGGTTGCCGGCCTCCAGCACCACCGACCAGGAGGTCGGCGGCTCCTTGAACACGTTGGTGTTGTACATGAGCACGTTCGGGCCCCACTGGTAGGGCACGCCGTAGTGCTTGCCGTCCACCGTGTGCCAGGCGGCGTCGCGCAGGCGCTCGTCCACGGTGCCGTAGCTCGGCACGCGCGCGAGGTCCACCGGCTGCACCGTGCCGCCGCGGATCAGGCGGATGGAGGCGTCGCCGGAGGCGGTGACGAGGTCGTAGCCGCCCTGCGTCATGAGCGAGACCATCTCGTCGGAGGTGCCGGCGGTCTTGACGTTGACCTTGCAGCCGGTCTTGGCCTCGTAGCCGGTGACCCAGTCGTAGGCCTTGTCGGTGTCGCCGCGCTCGATGTAACCGGGCCAGGCGACAATGTCCACCTGCCCCTCGAGCACCGGCGCCGCGGGCGCTTCCGGTTCCTTCTTGCCGCAACCCGCGAGCGCGATCACCACGCCCGATGAAAGGGCGACGAAGCGCCCTGCATGCCGAGCAGGATTCGAGAACATGGCGGAACCCCCGGGATCGTTCTGGTTGGGGTCTGGATTCTATTCCTGTCGCCGGGCCTCGGCCACCGCCGCATCCGGTGCCACCGTGACACGCAACCGGCCGTAGGGAGACGCCGGCAGCGCCGTCGCGGCGCGCCTTTCCATCCACGCGAGCGCCGCCGGCGTCAGGATGTCGCCCTCGCGGCGCGCGTCGGGCGGCGCGCCCAGCAGCACCGCCGGCGTGAACACGACGAGATAGCGGCCGCGCTGCGATTTCGGGTCGATCGCGACCGTCACCGCCAGGCCCGCCTCGCCGCCCGCCGTCGCGAGGGCGGGTTCCAGGCGCAGGCTGTCGAGGCCGGTCATGTGCGTGACGATGAAGGTGTCGTCCAGCAGCGCGATGACCGGGTAGAACACGCCCGCCTCGCCGCCGTCGCGCGCATCGAACAGGCTCTTCACGCGCACGCGGTACGGCGCCTCCGTCTTCGGCAGCTCGAAGGCGGCGAATGGCGACAGCCCGCTGTGGAACTCGAACACCGGCGCCGCGCGGTCGATGGCCGCGTCCGCGAATCCGCGCTGCGGCAGCGCGCCGAAGCCGAAGCCCGACGGATCGTCGCAGCAGGGCGTCGCTTCGGCGTAGAGGGCGAGGCGCTCAGCGGTGCCCGCCGGGTAGGATTGCGGTGGCGCCGCCGCGCATCCCGCGCAGGCTGCCATCGCCACCGCCAGCAGGTACCCATTTGCGATCCGCATCGGAAATGCAGGCTAGCATGAATTCCGCGTCCGTCGCGGTGATCGGCGCGGGCCTCGCGGGTCTCGCCTGCGCCCGCCGCCTGCGCCTGGCCGGCGTGCCGTTGCGCCTGTTCGAGGCCCAGCGCGCACCCGGCGGACGCATGGCGACGCGGCGCTACCAGGCGGCGTCCTTCGACCACGGCGCCCAGTACTTCACCGTGACCGGCGCCGGATTCCGTCAAGTCGTCGAGGAGGCCGGCGCCGCCGGCATCGCGGGCCGCTGGCGGCCCGACTGGCCGGGCGGCGAACAGGAGCGCAAGGAGCTCTGGGTCGGCCTGCCCGGGATGAGCGCGCTCGCGCGCGCGCTGGCGGAGGGCCAGGACCTCGAGTACGGCGCGCGCATCGTGCGCATCGAGTACGCGCGCCGCGGCTGGACGCTGCTGGACGACCGCGGCGCGGCGCACACGGACTTCGGCGCCGTCGCGCTGGCGCTGCCGGCGCCGCTCGCGGCCCAGCTCGCGGCCCCGCACACGACCCTGGCCGCGCGCGTGCATGCGGTGCGCATGGCGCCCTGCTGGGCGGTGATGGCCGCGTTCACGGAGCCGCTGGAGCGCCTGCCGGACGCGGCTTTCACCGGCGACGCGGTGCTGCCCTGGTTCGCCCGCAACGGCTCCAAGCCGGGACGGGAGACGGCGCAGGCCTGGGTGCTGCACGCTTCCGCGGACTGGTCGCGGCGCGAGTTCGATGCCGCACCGGAGCGCGTGCAGCGCACGCTGCTGGAGCGTTTCGCGGAACAGGCCGGGCGCAGCCTGCCGCGGCCGGCGCTGGTGGACAGCCACCGCTGGCGCCACGCCCGCGTGGAGAACCCGCTGGGCGAGCCCTGTCTCTACGACCGCGTGGCCGGCCTCGGCTTCTGCGGCGACTGGTGCCTGGACGCGCGCGTCGAGGCGGCATTCCAGTCCGGCGACGCCCTGGGCGCGGAACTCGCGGAGGCGCGCCGCGCCGAAGGCTCCGGTAAAATGAGCGGCAGCCGATGAGCTACCGCCAATCAGCGCTTCCCGTCGTCGCCGTCGCCGTGCTGCTGCTCGCAGCCTGCGCCGGCGGCGCGCGGCCGAAGCCGGAGTCCGACAGCATGCCGCCCACCGCGCCGGTGCCCCCGATCGCAGCCACCCGGCCATTCGAGGTCGAATCGCCGCACGGCATGCGCGTGGACGAGTACTACTGGTTGCGCGACGACACGCGCTCGAAACCGGAGGTGATCGCCTACCTGGAGGCCGAGAACGCCTACAAGGCGGCGATGACCGCGCATACGAAGCCGCTCGAGGACAAGGTCTACGGGGAAATCGTCGCGCGCATCAAGCAGGACGACTCGACCGTGCCGTACCGGAAGCGCGGGCACTGGTACTACGTGCGCTTCGAGACCGGCAAGGAATACCCGGTGTACGCGCGCAAGGCAGGCAGCCTGGACGCCCCCGAGCAGGTGATGCTGGACGGCAACGCGCTCGCCGCGGGCCACGATTTCTTCGCGATCGGCGCGATGGCGATCGCGCCCGACAACCGGCTGCTGGCGTATGTCGAGGACACCGTCGGCCGGCGCCAGTACGTGCTGCGGATCAAGGACCTCGGGACCGGTGAGACGCTGCCCGACCGCATCGAGAACGTGGACCCGTACCTCGCCTGGACCGCGGACAGCGCGAGCATCCTGTACGTCGAGAAGCACCCGGAGACGCTGCTCGGCTACCGCGTGCGCCGCCACGTGCTGGGCACCGATCCGGCGCAGGACGCGCTGGTCTACGAACAGGACGACGAGAGCTACTACACCAGCGTCAGCGTCTCCAAGGACGAGCGCTACGTCCTGATTCACGCGCGCAGCACGGTCGCCACCGAGTACCGCTACGCGGACGCGGCCGATCCGGCGCTCGCGTTTCGCGTGCTGCTGCCGCGCGAGCGCGACCACGAGTATTACGTGGACCACTTCGACGGCCGCTGGATCATCCGCAGCAACTGGCAGGCGCCGAACTTCCGGCTGCTGGAGGCGACGGTCGGCGAGGAGGGCGACCGCGCCAGCTGGCGCGAGCTGGTCGCGCACCGCGACGACGCCTTCGTGCACGGCTTCGACGTGTTCCGCGAGTTCCTCGCGATCGAGGAGCGCTCGGGGGCGCTGCGCAAGATCCGCATCCGCCCGTGGAGCGGCGGCAGCGAGTTCTTCATCTCCGCGGACGAGGCGGCATACACGACGTCGCTCGGGCAGAACGCCGAGATCGACACCCACATCGTGCGCTACAACTACCAGTCGCTGACCACGCCGGAGACGGTCTACGACTACGACATCCAGACCGGCGAACGCCAGCTCATGAAGCGCACGCCGGTGCTCGGCGACTTCGATCCGGCGAACTACCGCTCGGAGCTGCTGTGGGCCCCGGCGCGCGATGGCGCGAAGGTCCCGGTCTCGCTGGTCTACCGGACCGGGTTCCAGCGCGACGGCACCGCGCCCATGCTGCAGTACGGCTACGGCTCGTACGGCTACGCGATGGACCCGTGGTTCTCGGTCTCGCGCCTGTCGCTGCTGGACCGCGGATTCGTGTTCGCGATCGCGCACGTACGCGGCGGGCAGGAGATGGGGCGGCGCTGGTACGAGCAGGGCAAGCTGCTGCACAAGAAGAACACCTTCACCGACTTCATCGACGTGACGCGCTTCCTGGTGCAGGAGAAGTACGCCGACCCGGGGCGGGTCGCGGCGATGGGCGGCAGCGCCGGCGGGCTGCTGATCGGCGCCGTCATCAACATGGCGCCGCAGGATTACCACGCGATCGTCGCGCAGGTGCCGTTCGTGGACGTGGTCACGACGATGCTCGACGAGTCCATCCCGCTGACGACCAACGAGTTCGACGAGTGGGGCAACCCCAAGGTCAAGGAGTTCTACGACTACATGCTGTCGTACTCGCCCTACGACAACGTCGCCGCGCAGGACTACCCGGCGATGCTCGTCACGACCGGCCTGCATGACAGCCAGGTGCAGTACTGGGAGCCCGCCAAGTGGGTCGCGCGGCTGCGCGCGCGCAATACCGGCGATGAGCCGCTGCTGTACCGCACGACGATGGAAGCCGGCCACGGCGGCAAGTCGGGGCGGTTCCAGCGCTACCGCGAGATCGCTGAGGAATACGCCTTCATCCTCGACCAGTCCGGGATCGCGGAGTAGGCGATGGCCGGCGGCGCGGTCGCGTCCCTGGTCGGCCGCGCGGTGAATGTCCGTCCCGGCGAGATGCCGGGGCTGCTGGCCGCATTCGGCTATCACTTCCTGCTGTTCACGGCCTACTCGATCCTGCGGCCGGTGCGCGACAGCATGGGCATCGCCGGCGGCGTCGAGAACCTGGACGACCTGTTCGGCTGGACGCTGGTCGGCATGCTGGTGGCCATGCCGCTGTTCGGCTGGGCGAGCGGCCGCTTCCGCCGCGCCGTGTTCCTGCCCTGGACCTACCTGTTCTTCGTGGCGCAGCTGGCCGCCTTCTGGCTGCTGTTCAGGTCGCAGGCGGACATCACCGGGACCGCGAAGGTGTTCTTCGTCTGGGTCAGCGTGTTCAACCTGTTCGTGGTGTCGGTGTTCTGGAGCTTCATGGCGGACCTGTTCGACAAGGAACAGGGCAAGCGCCTGTTCGCCATCATCACCGCAGGCGCGAGCGTCGGCACCATCACGGGCTCGGCGATCACGACGCTGCTCGCCCGGGCGGTCGGCGACGTCAACCTGCTGCTGGTGTCGGCGGCGCTGCTGGCCTCGACCATCGCCCTGATGCGCTACCTGCTCCGCTGGAGCGCGCGCCGCGAAGACCGCGGCCAGCGGCTCGACGAGCGGCCCATCGGCGGCAACCCGTTCGCCGGGCTCACGCGCGTGCTCACCTCGGGCTATCTCTCGGGCATCGCCGCGTTCGTGTTCCTGATGGCGGCCGTCAACACCTTCCTGTACCTGCAGCAGGCGGAACTGCTCAGCATCCACTACCCGGACCGGTCCGAACGCACGGCCTTCCTCGGCGGCATCGAGTGGGTCATGAGCACGGCGACGCTGCTGCTGCAGTTCTTCGCGGTCGGCCGCCTGACGCAGCGCGTGGGCGTGGCGGCGATGATCGTGGTGGTGCCGTTGTTCGTGGTCGCAGGCTTCCTGCTGATCGCCTGGTCGCCGACGCTGGCGACGCTGGTGGGCGTCTACATTGCGCGCCGCGTCGGCCAGTACGCGATCGTGCGGCCCTGCCGCGAGACGCTCTACACGACGGTGGACCGCGAGTCGAAGTACAAGGCGAAGAACGTCAACGACACGCTGGTCTACCGCACCAGCGACTACGTGGTCGCCAAGGGGCACGATGCATTCGTCGCCGCGTTCGCGGCCAACCTTGCGCTGGTCGCGTGGCTGGGCGCCGCGGTCGCGGCGATGTGGGCGGCGGTCGCGTGGCTGCTCGGCCGCGCGCACGAGCGCATGGCCGCCGGCGGGCGCCGGGCCTGACTATTCCTTGATCTGGAAGCGCACGCGCGCGGACACGCGCGGCTCGGTCGCGGCGCCGTTGACGAGGTAGGGCTCGTAGCGCCAGCGCTCGAGGGCGGTGAGCGCCGCGCGGTCGAAGATGCCGGCCGGCTCGGAGGCCTTGACGACGGCGTCGCGCACGGTGCCGTCGGCCGCGACCGTGAACTCGATGTCCACCCAGCCTTCGGTGCCCTTTTCCAGCGCGCGCTGCGGGTAGGTGGGGGCGACCACCTTGGTGCGCTTCAGCGCGGTTTCCGGCAGCACCTGCGCCCTGCGCGCGGCGGCCTGGCGCAACTCGCGGGCCGCGGCGATCTCGCCGTTGATGGCGCTGATCTCGGAAGCCGGCGCCCCGCTGTCGGCGGCGGCGCGCAGCAGGGTCTCGGCGCGGTCGGGGTTGCCCGCGGCGACCAGCTCGCGCGCGTCGGTCAGCGCGCGGGTCGCGAACAGCGCGGTGGTGTCCGGCAGGCCGTCGAAGGCCGGGTCCGCGGCGCGCAGCAGGTCGATGTAGTGGCGCGCACTGTCGCCCGCGGGCTCGATCAGGCGGCCCTGGGCGATGCGCTGGTTGGCGAGCACCAGCAGCTTGGCGCGCTCGGTGCGCACGTTGCCGACGCGCGCCGCCTCGATGTCGGCGCGCAGCCCCGCGAGCTCCTGCGGATTCACCTCGAGTGCCGCCGCCTGCGTCACCCAGTTGCCCGCCTCGTCGAGGCGGTTCTCCTTGATGGCCAGCGCGGCATTCTTCTGCAGCAGGGCCGACAGCGCGAGCGCGCTCTGCTGCAGGCCGGCGTCCGCGGGATCGAGCTTGCGCGCGGACAGCAGGTAGGCGTGGGCGCTGTCCTTGCCGCCGACCAGCCGGTTGGCGCGAATGCGGTCGTTGGCGAGCTGCACCAGGCTCTGCACGCGTTCCGTCGTCTCCGGGGCGACCGCATCGGTTTCGCTCCCCGGCGCGGCGGCGGAGCCGGGTGCCTTTGGCGCGGAACCCTGGCGGGCGAGCTCGCGCTCGAGCTGCAGCCGGAAGAACTCGAGGCGGGGATGGTCGGGACGCGCGGAGCGCGCGGCATCCACCGCGCCCGCGAGGCGCGTGAGGTCCTGCTCCATCAGCGCGCGCTCGGCCTGCACCAGCAGCTCGTCGGCGACGCTGTCGATGCCGCGCTGCGCCACGCGGTTGCCGGGGTCGTGCGCGAGCACGG
>DATBMQ010000159.1:0-36312 GCA_036554765.1 Steroidobacteraceae bacterium
CACCGCGGACCCGGCCCAGGTCCAGCGCATCACCTGGACGCCGCTGCCGGATGGCCGCGTGCGCCAGCACTGGGAATCGACCACTGACGGTGGCCGGACGTGGAGCACCGTCTTCGACGGTTACTACACCCGGCGCGGTGCAGGCTGAATCAGGACCCGATGACGCGCAGCCGGTAGCGCACTTCCGGCTGACCGTCACGGATCCCCTGCGGCGTCAGCGTCAGCCGGTAGTCGCCGGGCGGGAACTCGACGTCGTTCGAGCGCAGCACGGCCTCGCCGTCCCGCGCCGTCGGCGCGGTCGCGACCACCACCGGCACGAATTCGCCGCCGGCCGCGCGCTCGATCAGCACGGAGTACCTGGCCGCGGGCTCGAGCCCGACGTCGAAGCGCAACTCGACGGTCTCGGGCGCAGGCAACTGCCGCCAGGTGACGTCCGGTTCGCCGGACGTGCCGCGCGTGTGCTCGAAATGCAGCGTTTCCGTGATGACGCCCGGAGGGGCCGAATCCGGCCGCAAAAAAAACAGGAACGAGGCCGCACCGAGCGCGACGGCCGCCACCGAGGCGGCCAGTGCAACGCGGGGAGGGCTCCAGAATGCTCGACGGGGCGATAGCAGAGGGGCGATTTCACCCCGCTTGTGGAGCTCCCGCAATCCTTGTCGCATCGCCTGGGTGAGTTCGACCTCGTTCCTGAACTCCGGGTCCTCGACGATCCTTGTCTCGACCATCCGTAGCTCCTTCTCGGACAGGCTTCCTGCCAGGTATTGCCGAATCAATTCGGCTTCTTCCGGAGATATAACTGTCATGAGTCGCCCCAAAGTCTCACTTCTGGTTCAAATTAGTGCGATGCAAAAAAGGTCGGAGGGCCGGTAACGGCGCTGCAGCAGCTCGGCGAACCGCGCCCGAGCCCGGTGCAGGACCCGCTTGTAGTGCTCCTCGCTGATCCCCAGCTCCCGGCAGACCCGGTCCTTGTCCTGGTCGTGCAAATAGACCCGCACCAGGATCTCGCGGTCCCGCGGCAGCTGCATTTCCTGGAGCAGGTGCCGGACGGCCTGGACACAGAACTCCGTTTCCTGCGCGGCCGCAGGGTCATCCTGCGGGTGGGTCGCGCCGTCGAGCACTTCCTGCTGCCCGGTCGCGGTGCGCCGGCGGACCTCGCGCCTGCGATGCATGATGACCAGGTGGTGCGCCGTCTGCATGAGGTAGGAAGCGAGGCGCGCCGGGTCCTCGAGCGGCTGCCGGGCCAGCCGCTCGAGCACGATCCGGAAGGCATCGTGGCAGACGTCGTCGGCGAGCGCAGGGTCCCTGAGCTCGCTGCGCAGGTAGGCCAGCACGCGTTCGCGCAGCTGCGCGCAACTCGCGGCCGAATCGAGGCCCATCGCCGCCGCGATGTCCGCGTCCCCCGGCAGACTCGGCGCGTCAGCCAATGCCGTGGCTGCCTCCGTGCGACTGCGACAGATTGATGACGCGGTGCCTTCCGTCGATCAGGTTGATCGAGAAGAAAAGCCTGCCGTGCGGGCCGCCCAGGTCGGCGTACATCGAACCGGGCAGCAGCACTCCGACGCCGAACTCGCCGTGCTTCTCCTCGCTGGGACTCAACTTCAGCTTCTGGGCCATCGGCGGCTTCAGATCGGGAGTCGGCAGGTACCAGTACGTGCCGAAGGCGTCCTTGGCGACGTAGAAGACGGCGCCGGGCGGCAGCGCTTCCTTCCACGGCGGCATCTTGTGGCCGTGTTCGTCAGGATCCCTGACGATGATCGTCCAGCGGGCGACATACATGTCTGCTTCCATCGCTACTCCTCACGTCCTGCGACGTCGTCGTTGTTGCCAGCATCCAGCCGGGCATTCGAGACAAGCTGAAAGCCCGCCCAGTAATAAGGGTCGGACCACCGCGCCTGGCGCTTCAGGTGGTCCTGTGCGAGCGCGAGCGCATGCGCCGGCGCGCGCCCGTCACGCAGCATGCCGCGGTAGAACTCGCGCATGAACACGGCCGTGGACGTATCCGGCACCTGCCAGAGCGTGGCGACGACGGCACGCGCGCCGCTCCTGAGGAAGGCCTGCGCCAGCCCGATGGGCCCCTCGCCGGCGATCTCGCGCCCGAGCGCCGTGTCGCAGCCCGACAGCACGACCAGGTCGGCGTTGAGCCGCAAATGCGTGATGTCGTACTGGCGCAGCGCGCCGTCCAGCGGCCTGCCGTCGGCGCCGAACCGGGACAACGCGATCGACGCGAGCGCCGGGTCGCGACTGTCGGCCAGCGCGTGGGCCGCGAAGTGCAGGATGCGGTAGCGTTCGAGCGGGGCGCGGATCACGTTCTCGCGGCTGGCCGCGGGGCCAACGAGCGACAGCGTCTGCCCCGTGTCGCCGGCGATCGCCGCGAGTTCGCGCGCCTCGATCGCCGTGGACGGCAGTCGCCGCAGGGTCTCGATTCCGCCGGTCGCGCGCGGCACCAGGGCGCCGGTCGCCGGCAAGGTGCGTCCGGCATCGCGGATGCGTGGATCGCCTGCCTCGTAGACGGGGTCTGCGACAATCACGAGCGTCCGCGCGGGGCGGGCGCCGGCCAGGGGTTCGGCCTGCAGCGTGGCAAGGGCCGGGACGACGACGGCAGTGCCGGCCGGCAACGCAGGCCAGGCCTGCCGCGCGAGCAGCGCCATGGGCACGAGGTGGAGCGCGCCATCCGGCACGATGCGGATGCCGCCGGCGGGAGCGGAATCGCCCAGCTGTCCATAGAGAATCCCGGCCAGCCTGCGCGATTCGGCGAGCCGGTTCCCCGCCCCAGGCGACGCCTTGCGCCAGGACAAGTGCAGCTCGCGCGCCAGCGACTCGAGCGCCGGTCCCGGCCCCAGCGCATGGACCTCGACGTTGCCGTCGCGGACCGCGAACAGCCAGCTCTGCTCGCGACCGAGGAAGTATTCGACGGCAAGCGAGTCCCGCGGGGCGGACGCCGATGACGTGCCGGTCCCGTCCGGCCGGGATCCCGGCGCAACCGCGCGCGCCCTGGCAATGCGGCCCTCGATGAGTCTGGTACGCGCCCGCAGCAGTTCGATGTCGCGCAGCAGCGTCTCGGCACGCTCGGCATCCGGCTGCGCCGAGTCCAGCAGCCGGTCGCGCTGCTGGCGCTTGCCGGCCAGCAGCTCGTAGGCCTGCTCGCGCTCGGACAGAAGCTCTGCGGGCACTGCGGTGCCGGAGAAGGACGATGATTCTGCGATCAACTGCGCCCGCGCGCGGTCGCTGGCGTCGAGCGCGGATTCGAGCAGCCGGCGCACCGCGTGTGCATCGCCCGATCGACGGCTCGCTTCCGCCGCCTGCACGAGGGTGGCGATCCGCAGTTCGACCGCATCGCGATAGCTGGCCCGGAACGCCGCACGTGCCTCGGCGTGCAGCGACTGGACGCCGATGGCGTCGAATCGCTGCAGCGCGGAAGCCGAGTCGGCGAGCGCGCCCGCGGTGTCGCCCCGTCGCAGCCGCGCTTCCGCGCGGCTCTTCAGCGTGCGCGCGTGCTCGAGGTCGGAACCGTTCTGCTCGTGGATGGCGGTCGCGCGCGCGAAGTACTCCTCCGACCGCGCGACGTTGCCGTCCTGGGATTCGAGGGCGCCGAGCTCGGCCAGTGCGACCGCACGGTGGCGCTGCCTGGCGGGCAGGGGCAGGCGCAGGACCTCCTCGAGCGGCTCGCGCGCGAGCGCACGGTTGCCGGTCGCAAGGTAATCGCGTGCGAGCGAGACCAGCGCGCGCGCGCGATCGTGCGGTGCCGTCACGATCGCCAGGGCCTGCTGGTCCAGCTCGAGTGCCGCCTGCGTCCGGCGTGCATCGCGCTCGATGTTGCCGAGGGTCAACAGGGCGTCGGCCTGTGCGCGCCTTTCAGCCGACTCCCCGCGCAGCCGGATCGACGCGCGCAGCAGTTCGGCCGCACGCTCGGGCTCGCCGAGCTGGTACATGGCCGCGCCAAGGCTGTGCAAGGCCCGTGCTTCGCCCTCACGGTCGCCGATTTTCCGCAGGATTCCAGCGGCCTCATGGTGGCGCGCGATGCCTTCGTCGAAGCGGCCGAGCGTGCGCAAGGGCAGCGCGCTGTTGTGCAGCGTGTGCGCGTAATTGGCGGGATCCTCGTCCCGGGGTATGAGTGCGAGCGCTTCCTCGAACTCCTGCGCGGCGTCCGCGGACCTGCCGTCTTCGTAGCTCTGGAATGCGAGACTCTGCAGCGCGAGCGCCTGCGCGGGTCCGTCACCGGCGTCACGGAACAGGCCGAGCGCAACCAGGAACTCGGCGCGCGACCGCTCGAAGTCGCCTGCCTCCCCGATCGAGACCGCCCGATAGCTGACGGCATAGCCCGCCTCATAAGGCATGGCCAGCTCCCGGAATCGCGCCTCGGCTTCGGTCAGGCGCTCACGGGCACGCCTGATCGTGCCTTCCCGTCGCTTCATGTCGTAGTCCGTCGCGTCGGCCAGCTGGTCGAGCGCAGCGCCTTCCAGGCGCAATGCATAGGCGGCATGTGCCTGCGCATCAGCGCCCTCGAGCGCACGGAAGGCTCGCGCGGCCAGGTCCGACGACGCCTTCCAGTCGGATTGCCGCAGGTAGCGCGCTCCCGATTCGTGCAGCAGCGCGAGTCCCTGCCGGTGGCGGTCTCCGGCCTTCCCCCAGGAGAACGCGGCGGCGGCGTAGGCGGCCGCAGCGGCCTCACCGCGCGCCACGTCGGGAAAGGCGATGCAGGCGATGGCATCCTGCCGCGCCGCTTCCAGGCGTTGCCGGTCGGCGCCGGTCACCTGCGGCAGGCCGACGGCTTCCACCGTGGCCTCGCCCTGCGCCCCGGAGTGATCGTTGCGTTCGAGGCGGACCGTGAAAGTCCCGGCATGCGGCGCCTCGACCAGCAGGGTCTCGACGCCCATGCGCCGGTTCGGCGCATCGCAATACTGCACGGCGGCATCGCCGGCGATGATCGCCGCCCTCACGTCCACGTCGCGGGCCGAGACCGTGACCAGCACGGTTTCGTCGGCAGGCGCGCGGATCTGCAGTTCCTGCGGGCCGGGTCCTGCGATCGTGAACGACTCAGGTCGATGGACCGGCCGGGCCGGTGCAAGGTCCGCGCCGCATCCGGCGAGATTCGCTGCCATGGACAGGATCATGCCGGCTGCGGCACTGCGGACCGTGGATGGTCGGTGTCGATCGGCGGCCCCTGTGCCCGGCTCCATGGCCTTCTTGTCGTTGTATCGCCCCTGAGTCGCACCTTGTTAACACGGGGTCTCGGGTTTCGGCAACCCATGCGGCCTTTGTTGCAGAGGTGAGACTTTGGGGCGTCTCGTAGCAGTATTGCCTGTTGAAAGCCGGCGAACTGCGCGCGGCATCGGGCAGGAGGCACCCATGCGTTCGAGGGAGGCCATGGGCGATCCGGGTATCCACGTCTGGACGGGCGCGTCGGGGCAGAAGTACCGCTACACCGTGTACATGTTCGGCACCGTCTTCGGCCCGGGTCCGGCGAACTTCATCTTCGCGCGCGAGACCCGGCCGGGACACTATGCGCCGATCTACATCGGCCAGACGGACGACCTGTCGGAGCCCTTCGACGACCCGCTCGCGATGCAGTGCATCCGGCTGCACCGATCGACGCACATCCACGTGCGGCTCTCGACCGCGCCCGATGAGGTGCGCCGCGCCGAGCGCTCGGACCTGATCGCGGAGTGGAAGCCGCCCTGCAACGCGATGCGCTGAGGCGCGCTACAGGCGCTGCATCATTTCCTGGAACCGCTGCAGCTCGCGCAGGCTCGCGAGGTCGCCGTCGGATTCGTACTGCCGGCGGTTCCGGAGGCCGGCGCCGATCGCTTTCTCGACGTAGCCGAGCGCCTGCTCCGGGTCGCCGGAGAGTGCGTAGGCGCAGGCGAGATTGTAGAAGTCCGAGGGCGTTCCGCCGCCGACCGCGACGGACTGCTTCAGGCTGGCGATCGCCTCGGGCAGCTGCCGCAGGCCGATCTGGCTGGCGCCGAGGCGATGCCAGGCGAAGGCATGGTCCGCGTGTTTCGCAACGTAGGACCGGTACGCCGCGGCGGCGCCCGCCCAGTCCTCGGCCAGGAACCGCTCCTCGGCATCGAGCAGCGCGGGCGGCAGCGGCGCGACCCCCGGTGGCAGCGGGCTGACCGTGTCCATCACGATGCGCCAGCGGCCTCCGGCATCGCGCTTCCACACGCGTGCGTAGTAACCCGCGGCGGGCTGCTCGCCGCCGGTTTCGTAGCTGCCATAGGCGTAGCCGAGGTCACCCGAACGTGCGACCTCGGCCGCGAGCGGCGTGCCACCCTGCGTTTGCGGCTGGTCCGCGAGCCAGCCGTCGAGCGCCGCCCGCCCGGCGACCGGCATGACGCCCGGGCGATGCACGCGCGCGTCGTCGGCGAGCCGTGTTGAATAGGCCTGTCCGATGCCGCGCGACTTCATGTCCGCGAGCAGATCGCGCTCGGCGGCGAGCAGCTCTGCGGTTGCCGCCGCAACGTCCACCCGGGCGGGCTTGCCGGCCGGTGCCCGCCAGGACGTCCGGTAAGGCGTGTCGAGCGGCACCACCGGCTGCGGCGTGTCGCTGCCGAGGTCCAGCACCACGAGCCAGCTCCCGTCCGGCTGCTTCTTCCAGACCGAGAAGAACATGCCGTGGCGTTCCGGGCGGTTCTGCGCGGGGCGCGCCTCGAACAGCAACGGACCCGTATTCCAGCCCAGGTCGCCTGCCTGCGAGATGTCGCCCCAGACCGGTGCCCAGACGGCACCCATCGGTCCGGGCGCGGAGGGCTGGCGTTCGAGCACCGTGCGGGTGCGGAACGGATGCGGCCCGAAGGCGATGCCTTCCGGCGCGAAGTAGCGGTAGAAGGAATCGCGGAACCCGCGCTCGGCCGCGAGCTGCACGAAGGCGCGCTCGGCCGCGACCATGGCGGCCTGGTCGGCCGGCATGGGTGCGTCACCCGCCAGCGCCGGTGCCGCGGCCAGCAGCAGGGCCGCAGCGCGGATGGACATCAAGTACCGTCCTTCTTCGATTCCTGGCGCAACTCGCGCTCCTCCTGCTTCATGAGCTTGTAGTCCACGGGGAAGATCTTGAGGATCCGGCAGCGGTCGCGTCCGACTCGCACCCAGTCGAAGCCGCTCGATATCGTCCCGCCCACGCGCGATTCAAGCCGGATCCCGATGGCCGTGTCGAGCTCGAAGCAGCCCGGATCGACGCGCAGAATGTAGGCTTCGTCGAATCGGGTCCAGACCACGAGTTCGTTGCGACCCAGCGGCCGCCAGCCGTTGATGCGGCCCAGGCTGCTGAAGCTCGGCACCTCGTCCCGGGCGTAGTGCCAGTAGCGGTCGCGGTCAGAGATCTCGCCCTCGCGCTGGCGCGTGCCGGCGCAGCCGGCGGCGAGCAGCGCGGCGAGCGCCACGGCGATCCAGGCGGTGTTCACGGGGTGGTGGTCCATACCCTGGCTGAGACCGGCCGCGGCGTGCGCGGTTCCTTCGGTCCTGCGTATGATCGTCGGCATGAGTGTTCTCCGCATGGCGGCGGCCGTGGCCGGCTGCCTGTTGGCGGCCATCGCGACGGCTTCCGGGGATGCCAGCCTCGTCCTCGTGAACGGCATTGTCCATACGGGCATTTCCGGAGCGCCTCCCGCCGAAGCCGTGGTCGCGGCCGGCGGCCGCATCGTCTTCGTCGGGTCCACGCAGGAGGCCCTCCAGCGCGCCGGCGCCGGCGCCCGGACGATCGACCTCGCGGGCGCGACGGTGCTTCCCGGTCTCGCGGACGCCCACGCGCACCTGACGGGCATCGGCTGGCGTGAGCTGCATTTCGACCTGACGGGGGTCGAGAGCGTGGCAGCCTTGCAGCAGCGGGTGCGCGAGCGCGCCGCCGGCGACCCTTCCGCCTGGATCGTGGGCCGCGGCTGGATCGAGTCCCGGTGGACGCCGGCGGTCTTTCCGACGCGCGCCGACCTCGATGCGGTCGTGACCTCGAGGCCGGTCATGCTCGAGCGCGCGGACGGCCACGCCGTCATCGTCAACAGCCGTGCGCTCGCGATCGCGGGCATCACGGCTGCGACGCCGGATCCGGCCGGCGGCGAGATCCTGCGCGACCCGCGGACCCGGCAACCGACCGGCATGCTGGTGGACGCCGCGGTCGACCTGGTGCAGCGGCACGTGCCGGCTCCGACCAGCGAGGACCTGCGCCGCGCGCTGGAGGCGGGCGCGCAGCGCAGCCTGCGCCTCGGCTGGACGCAGCTGCAGGTCGCGGGCATGACCTGGGAGGAAATCGAGCAGCTCTGCCGGCTCTACGCGGACGGCAGGGTGCAGCTGCGCGTGTACGCCGCCATCGGCGGGCCGGGACCGGACGCGGAACGCCTGCTCGCCGCCGGGCGCGATTACCGCAGCTGCGACCCGCGGCTCAGCGTGCGCTCGGTCAAGCTGTACATGGACGGCGCGCTCGGTTCGCGCGGCGCCGCGCTGCTCGAGCCCTACAGCGACTCGCCCGACAGCCGCGGGCTGCTGCGCAACGCGCCGCAGGAGATCCTGCGCATCGCGATCGCGGGCCTCAGGAGCGGCATCCAGGTGCAGACCCATGCGATCGGGGACCGCGGCAACCGCATCGTGCTCGACCAGTACCAGCAGGCGCTTGCGACCGTGCCCGCGGCCGGGCGCGCGGTCGCCGACCCGCGCCTGCGCATCGAGCACCTGCAGGTGATCGACGACGCCGACATCCCGCGCCTCGCGCAGATGGGCGTGATCGCCTCGATGCAGCCCTCGCACGCGATCAGCGACATGCTGTTCGCGCCGGCGCGCCTCGGCCCGCAGCGCATCGGCCGGGCCTATGCCTGGCGCAAGGTGCTCGACGCCGGCGCCGTGCTCGCCGCAGGCAGCGACGCGCCGGTCGAGCAGGGCGACCCGCGGATCGAGTTCTACGCGGCCGTCGCGCGCCGCACGCTCGAGGGTTTCGCGGGTCCCGACTGGGGGCTCGACCAGCGGCTCACGCGCGCGGAAGCGCTCGCCGCGCTGACCACGGGACCCGCTTACGCGGCATTCGAGGAGGACCTGCGCGGGACCATCGAGCCCGGCAAGTGGGCCGATTTCAGCGTGTTCTCGGCCGACCTGATGGCGGTGCCGGAGGCGGAGGTCCTGGAGGCGCGCGCCTTGATGACGGTGATCGGCGGCGAGGTGGCCTGGGCGGCCGCGGAGGCTACGCGACCGAGCGCGGGCGCACGTCCCCGACCCTGAAACGGCCGGTCGCCGTGAGCCGGCTGTAGATCGCCTGGGCGCGGCGCAATTCCGCGCGCCGCTGCGCGAATGGCATCGCGGCGACCGCCTCGAGCGACGCGGAAGGCGCGAACAGGAAACCCTGGCCCGCGACGCAGCCGAGTTCGAGCAGCTTGGCCACCTGGTCCTCGTGCTCGATGCCCTCGGCGACCGTCTCCAGGCCGAGCGTCTCGCCCAGCATCACGACCGCGCGCGCCAGTTCGGGCCCGTCGTCCTGCTCGGTAAGCCGGCTGACGAAGGCACGGTCGATCTTGAGGATGTCGATTGGGAAGCGGTGCAGGTACGAGAGCGACGAATAGCCCATCCCGAAGTCGTCGATCGCGAGCCGTACGCCCAGCGACTTCAGCTCGCGGAAGCGCTCCAGGTTGACCTCGGTGTTGTGCATGATCGTGCTCTCGGTCAGCTCGATCACCAGGTTGCCGGGCTCGAGGCCCGAGACCTCGAGCGCGTGGCGCACGTCGGCGACCAGGTCGCCATGCTGGAGGTGGCGGCCGGAAATGTTGACGGCGACGCGCAGGCCGTCGCCGGCGACGATCGCATGGCGCCATGCGCGCACCCGGCGGCAGGCCTCGGTGAGCACCCAGCGGCCGAGCTCGATGATCTGCCCGGATTCCTCGGCGCTCGCGATGAAGGCGCCGGGCAGCACCAGTCCCTGTTCCGGGTGGTTCCAGCGCACCAGCGCCTCGACGCCGAGCAGTTCGCGGTTGTTGAGGTCCACCACCGGCTGGAACTCGATGAAGAACTCCTCGCGCGCGAGCGCGCGGTTGATGTCCTCCTCGAGCCGCAGCCGCTCGCGCAGCTGCTCCTGCATGCGCGGCTGGAATACGACGAAGCGGCCCTTGCCGGCGGACTTGGCGTTGTACATCGCGATGTCCGCATTGCGCAGCAGCTGCTCGGTGTCGTCCCCGGGCTGCGAGAACGCGATGCCGATGGACGCCGCGATGTTTGCGTCGCTGCCGTCCAGCAGCAGCGGCTCGCCGAACGACTCGGTGATCGCCGCGGCGATGCGCTCGACGTCGCTCTCCTGGCTGACGCCCTCGAGCAGGATCGCGAACTCGTCGCCGCCGAGGCGCGCGACCGTGTCGGAGGGGCGCGTGGACTTGACCAGGCGCTGGGCCGCGGCCTGCAGCAGCCGGTCGCCGGCGTCGTGGCCGAGCGAGTCGTTGACGTTCTTGAAGTTGTCGAGGTCGAGGAACATGACGCCGACGCGCTGGCCCGAGCGCTGCGCCAGCGCCAGCGCGTGCTGCACCCGGTTGCGGAACAGGCTGCGGTTGGCGAGCAGCGTGAGCGGATCGTGGAACGCGAGCTGGCGCAGCTGTTCCTCGAGCGCCTTGCGCTCGCTGACATCGCGGAAGTTGAGGGCGAGCCCGGCGATCGCCGGGTCGTCCAGCAGGTTGCTGCCCACGCTCTCGAGCGTGCTGCGCCGGTTCCCGGAACCGACCATGACTTCGACCGGGCCGACGGTGCGGCCGCGCGTGGAGGCCACTTCCGCGAGGAAGGCGGCGAGCCGCTCGCGGTCCGCGTCGCCCCAGAAGTCGAGCAGGTTGCGCCCGATCAGGTCGTCTGGGTTGGTGCCGAAGGTGCGCTCGGCGGCCGGCGATGCGAAACGCACCCGCCCGTCCACGTCGGCAATCATGATCACGTCGGAGGCGTTCCTGATCAGCGAGGCGTAACGCGCCTCGACGATTCCCGCCGCCCGCCGCTCCCGGACCAGCGCATCGTCGCGCGACAGCACGCCCTGGCGGACCATCACGAGCAGCGTCAGCACGAAGATGATGACGGTCATCGCGGTCGCCGGGCTGGCGGCCGTCCCGGTCTCGACGTACACCAGCACCAGGAACGAGACCAGCATCGCGACGTACGGCATGCCCTGCACCAGGGCGCTGCCGAAAGCCGAGGGCGCGGGCTGCACGGCCGGCGCGCCGCGCAGCTGCTCGCGCGCGCCGGCCACCAGCCACACGTAGCAGGTCAGGTAGATGACGTCGGAGAAGCCGCCCGGCAGGTAGGAGCCGCTGACCTTCGACATCGCCCAGACGATGTCCGCCAGGAACATGGCCGAGAATCCGATCGTCAGCAGCACCAGCGTGCGGCGCCGCAGCGGCCCGGCGCCGGCGTGCATGAGCAGCACGCCGAAGGCGAGCAGCATCAGGCAGTTGAGCGCGATGTAACCCTGCGACAGCACGTACTTCAACACGTCTGGGTCGCGGTCGGCGGCCGCAGTCGGTGCGATCACGAAGAACCAGAAGAAGGCACCGAAGCCCAGCATCAGGATGGTGGCGTCGAGCGCGAGGCGACCCCACGGCACGCGCACGGCGGCCGCGCGCATGACGGTCAGCACCGCCGCGAACAGCAGCGGGTAGAAGCCCATGAAGAACACGTCGCCGACCGACGGGAAGGGGTCGACGCCGTACATCCAGTAGGTGGAGTTCAGCAGGTTGCCGACGCTGTAGATCGCGAGCGACGCGGCGAGGAACTGCCAGGTGCGGCGCACGGCCGGATCGTGCGCGCGCCGTGCCGCGGCCGCCGCCAGGATCGCGGAGCCGATGCTGAGCGGGGAATCGGAGTAGAGGTTGAAGATCTCGAACAGCCGCCCGCCGCCGTCGACGAACAGCATGAGCACGGCAACCAGCGCATAGAAGAAGAGGCCGACCGCAAGGACGCCCGTCCAGCCGGCGCCGAACGGCTCGCGTTGCAGGTAGCCCTCGCTGGTTTCCCGGCCTGGAGACATGTTCTTCCCGCGCCCACTCCCGCGCGCGATCCCGCCCCCATGGCGGGCGATCGGCTCGACATATGTAGCCTCAGGCGGTCCCGTTCCAACTGTGAACCAGGTCGGGAAATGCCCCCGACGCGGTGAACTGGTCCACACAAACGGCCCTGGCGGGCCGGCTTCAGCTGCGCAGGACCGCGGCGGCGGACTTTTCGAGTCGCGCGGGATCGAGCAGCTCGATCTCGCGCCGGCGCACCCGGATGAGGCGCTCGTCCTGGAAGCGGCGCAGGATGCGGCTCACGGTCTCGGCGGCGAGGCGCAGGTAGTTGGCGATGTCCGCGCGGCTCATGGTGAGCTGGAAGCGGTCCGCGCGGAAGCCGCGCGACGCGTAGCGGCGCGACAGGCCGACCAGGAACGCGGCCAGCCGGTCCTCGGCCGTGTGGTTGCCGGCGAGCAGCGCGGCATTGCCGATGTCGTGCGAGAGCAGCCGGAACAGCTGCTGCTGCAGACCCGGCATGCGGGTCGCGAGCGACGCCAGCGTCGGGAACGAGAACCGGCACAGCACGACGGGTTCCAGCGCGACGGCGTTGCAGGGGTAACGCGACTCCGAGATTGCATCGAGGCCGATGACCTCGCCCGGCAGGAAGAAGCCGCGCACCTGCTCGCGCCCGTCGGCATCCGTCACGTAGGTCTTGACCGTGCCGGAGCGCACCGCGGCGATCGCGTTGAACGGATCGCCTTCGCGGAACAGGTGGTCCCCGGCCCGGTAGGGACCGCTGTGCTCGACCAGCATGTGCAGCTCGCGCAGGCGGCTCTTGTCCACGCCGGCGGCCAGGCAGGCACTTGCAAACGCGCAGGTGCTGCAGAAGCGCAGTTCGTCGCCGTCGTCGGCGACGGGCTGCGGACGCACCGGCGCCGGCGCGGCCATCAGGCGATGCCCGCGGCGCAACGGCGCCCCGGGCCGGGCCTCAGATGGCCCTGGAGTAGCGCGGCGCCTGGCTGGCTGCGAGGTAGCGGTCGAAGCACATCGCAATGATACGCAGCAGGTAGCGTCCGCGAGAAGTGGCGGCGATGCGCAGCGGTTCGACGGTCACCAGCCCGTCGGCCGCCAGCGGCGCAAGTTTCGCGAGCGCATCGGCGAAATAGCCCCTGAAATCGATGCCATAGCGTTCCTCGACGCGCGCGGCGTCGATTTCGCCCTGGCACATCAGCTGCTGGATCAGGTCGGCCCGCAGCACGTCGTCGGCATCGAGCTCGATCCCGCGCCAGACCGGCAGCCGGCCCTCGTCGAGGGCGCGCTCCCAGGTCGGCAGGTCGCGGAAGTTCTGGCTGAAGCTGTCGCCCACGTGGCTGATCGAGCTGACGCCGAGGCCGATGAGGTCGCAGTCGTCGTGGATCGTGTAGCCCATGAAATTGCGGTGCAGGCTGCCCGCGGACTGGGCCTTCGAGAGATCGTCCCCCGGCAGCGCGAAGTGGTCCATGCCGATGAAGCGGTAGCCCGCGTCGGTCAGCTTCTGCACCGCGAGCTGCAGCAGCTCGAGCCGCAGCGCCGCGTCCGGCAGGTCCGCGGCCTCGATCTGGCGCTGCGCCTTGAACAGCTCGGGCAGGTGGGCGTAGCCGTAGATCGCGAGGCGGTCCGGCCGCACGGCCAGCAGCGCATCGAGCGTGTTGGCGAAACCGCCGGGTGTCTGCCGCGGCAGGCCGTAAATGAGGTCCACGTTGACCGAGCGCATGCCGCTCGTGCGGCACTCGTCGATCACCGCGAGCGTCTGCTCGACTCCCTGGATGCGGTTGACGGCGCGCTGCACCTCCGGGTCGAAGTCCTGCACGCCCAGGCTCGCGCGGTTGAGCCCGAGCGAGGCCAGCCGCCGCACGTCGCCGGGCGCCAGCGTCCGCGGGTCGAGCTCGATCGAGAAGTCGCGGTCGGCGCGGTCGCTGAAATGGAAGTGCCGGCCGAGGCTGCCGATGAGCGCCGACAGTTCGCCCGCATCCAGGAAGTTGGGCGTGCCGCCGCCGAAGTGCATCTGGATCACGTCGCGGTCGCGGTCGAAGAGCGGGGCGGCGATCTCGATCTCGCGCATCAGCCGCGCGAGGTAGAGCGCGCCGCGGGCCCGGTCGCGCGTGATGATGCGCGTGCAGCCGCAATAAAAGCAGGGGCTGAAGCAGAACGGCACGTGCACGTAGAGCGACAGGTCGCTCGGGATCGGCTCCGCGTTGCTGCGGCGCGCCACCTCCCGGAACTTGCGCTCGTCGAACTGCGGGCCGAACTGGGGCGCGGTCGGATAGGAGGTATAGCGCGGGCCCGGCCGGTCGTAGCGGCGCAGCAGGTCCGCGTCGAAGTACTCCGGCACGCCCATGGCCGCAATATGACCGTGCGCCCGGGGCGTCACATTGACCTGCATCAATTCGGTGCCCCCATGCCGCCCAATATGCAGGGCCGCGAGCCGCGGCGCCATGCGGGTTATACGGAGCCGGCCTTGCGCCTCAGGCCCTGCCGCCCCTGAGTTGCAGTTCGCCGACCTCCGGTGCGACCAGGCGGGCATTGCGTGCGCCGCGTACCTCCCCGAAGCGCCGGCCCGCGTTCCAGTCGTGCGTGGCCAGGACGATGTCCTCGCGCCTGCGTGCCACGAAGTTCCACCAGATGAGGATTTCGCCGTGCATGGGCTCGCCGCCGATCAGCAGCAGCCGCGCCGCCGCTGGTGCTGAAATCGCGATGCGGTCGCGCCCGGTGCCGAGATACAGCAGCGTGCCCGGCTCGAGCGCCGCGCCGTCCACCTCGGCCGCGCCCTCGAGCACCATCACGGCGTGCTCGAAATCCGTGCGCAGCGGCAGCCCGGTGCGGGCCTCGCCCGGGGTCACCAGGTCGAGGCCGATCATGGGTGTGTACACGCGGGCGGGCGAGCGCTCGCCCGAACATTCGCCCGCGAGCAGCGTGGCGCGGAAACCGCCACGCTCGAGCAGCGGCAACTCCGGGTAATGCTCGAAGGCGGGCTCGCAGTTCGCCTCGGCCTCGGGCAACGCGATCCAGAGCTGCGCGAGCTGGACCCGGCCCGGCTCGCCCTCCGGCGATTCCTCGGCGTGCGCGATGCCGCGTCCCGCCGTCATCAGGTTCACCTGCCCCGGCCGTATCCACTGGTCGAAGCCCAGGCTGTCGCGATGCCGGATCGCGCCCTCGATCATCCAGCTGAAGGTCTGCAGGCCGATGTGCGGATGGGGGCCGACATTCACGCCACCGCCGGCCGCGTAATCCGCCGGGCCCGCATGGTCGAGGAAGCACCAGGCGCCGACCGTGCGCCGGTGCCGGTTCGGCAGCGCGCGACGGATCTCGAGGCCCTCGCCGAGCAGGGTGCGGCGGGCGTCGAGGCGTTCACTGATGGCGGGTTTCGCAGGCATCGTCACATTGTAGTCGAGGCCAATCCGTTGCCGGGCCGGTGGCAGGGCTGCGTTCGACAGCGTAGTCTCGGCCGCCATGCGCGGAATCAGCGTCGCGCCGGAGGTAGCCTGCCATGCGTTCGTATCGACTGATTGCAGGACTCTGTCTGGCCGCGGTGTCAGCCGCGCCGGCCATGGCTGAGACTCCCGAGCAGCGCCTCGCCGCCGCCGGGTATGCGCTGCCCGAGCCCCCCAAGCCGGTCGCGACCTACGTGACCTTCGTGCGCACCGGCAACCTGCTGTTCCTGTCCGGCCACGGCGAATGCGGCCGGCCGTTCACGACCGGCAAGGTGGGAGGCGACCTCACGGTCGAGCAGGGCGCGAAGTCGGCCCAGAAAGTCGGCCTGTGCATGCTCGCGACGATCAAGTCGGCGGTCGGCGAACTTTCCAGGGTGAAGCGCTTCGTGCGCATCCTCGGCATGGTGCAGGCGACCGAGGAGTTCACCGACCACCCGGAGGTCATGAACGGTTTTTCGGACCTGATGGTCGTCGCCTTCGGCGAGGCCGGCAAGGCGGCGCGCGCGGCCGTCGGCATGCAGTCACTGCCACGCAACATCGCGGTCGAGATCGAGGCTGTGGCCGAGCTGTACGACCACTGATCCGCGCCGTGCGGAACCTGCTGGTTCTGCTGCTGTTCCCGGCGGGCGTCTATCTCGCGCTGTGCGTGATGCTGTTCGCGGTGCAGCGATCGCAGATCTATTTCCCGGTGCGCGAGGCGATCCGGCCCGGCGTGTCGTCGATCCGCGTGCCGAACGGCGCGGAAAGCCTGAAGGTCTGGGTCCTCGAGCGGCCGGGCCCGCGTGCGATCCTCTACTTCGGCGGGAATGCCGAGGACGTCTCGCTGAACCTGCCGTCGTTCGCGGCCGCGTTCCCCGCCCACTCGCTGTATCTGGTCAACTACCGCGGCTATGGCGGCAGCAGCGGCCGGCCGTCGGAGCGCGCCCTGCTCGCGGACGCGACCGCGATTTACGACCAGGTCGCGGCGCGGCACCCGGAGGTTTCGGTGATCGGCCGCAGCCTCGGCAGCGGCGTCGCGGTGCACCTGGCGAGCGCGCGCAGGATCCGGCGCCTCGCACTGGTCTCGCCGTTCGACAGCCTGGTGAACGTGGCGCGCGAGCATTACCCGTGGCTGCCCGTCGCGCTGCTGATGCTCGACCGCTACGAGTCGGTGGCGAAGGTGCCGGCCATCCGCGTGCCGGTGCTCATCGTCATCGCCGCGGACGACGAAATCATCCCGGCGCGGCGCTCCGAGGCGCTGGCCGCGGCATTCGCGCCGTCGCAGGCCCGGGTCGTGCGGCTGGCCGGCGCAACCCACAACAGCCTCGACCTCTTCCCGCAGTACCTTGAATCGCTTGCCGAATTCATGGCCGATTGAGTGCGATGCTATGATCCGCCTGCCCCAGCCGGCCGGTTCCCTCACAGGCGACATCGGGGGTTCGTCTATCCCATGAATGCCGTGCCGAGATCCGCCGCGGGCCTTGCCTTGCTCGTGCTGCTCGCAGCCGCGTCCGGTTGTTCGGTGCAGCGCTTTGCCGCCAACAGGATCGCCGACACGCTGGCCGCTTCCGGCACGACCTATTCCGCCGACGACGATCCCGAACTCATCGCCGCCGCGCTGCCGTTCAGCCTCAAGCTGATGGAAAGCGTGCTGGCGTCCACGCCGGAGCATCGCGGGCTGCTGGCGGCGACCTGCGCCGGGTTCACGCAATACGCCTGGGCGTTCGTGCAGCAGGACGCGGATGCCGTCGCGCTCGAGGACACCGACCGGGCCTGGGATTCCTGGAACCGTGCGCGGCGCCTGTACCTGCGCGCGCGCGACTATTGCCTGCGCGGCTTCGACGCCGCGTTGCCGGGCTTCAGTGCGGAACTGCGCGCGGGTCCCGCTGCAGCGGTCGCGCGTGCGACCGCTCCCGAGACCGACCTGCTGTACTGGACGGCGGCGTCCTGGGCGGCGGCGATCTCGCTCGGCAAGGACGACCCGGAACTGGTCGCCGAGCTGCCGGTCGTTTCCGCGCTGATCGACCGGGCGCTGGTGCTCGACGAAGACTGGGATCGCGGCGCGGTCCACTCTTTCCTGGTCGCGTACTCGATGGTGCGGCCGGACATCGAGGGTGACCGCGAGGCGATCGCGCGGCGGCACTTCGAGCGCGCGGTCGAGCTGGCGCAGGGCAGGGCGGCGGGCCCCCACCTGTCCTGGGCGGAGTCCTACTGCCTGCCGCGCGAGGACCGCACCTGCTTCGACCAGTCGCTGCAGGCGGCGCTCGCGATCGATCCCGACGCAGAGCCGGCGACGCGGCTCGCGAACACGGTCATGCAGCGGCGCGCCGCGTGGCTGCTGGCCAATGCCGATCACTGGATACTGCCGCCGCTACCGGAAGAAGGCACGAACGAGGAGCCGAATCCATGAACATGACGCGAAGGAACGCATTGCAGGCGGCACTCGCCGCGGCGCTGGCGGGCATGCTGCCGGCCGCGCAGGCGGCGGCACGCAACGAGTTGCGCATTGCGACGGTCGCGCCGGCGGGTTCCTCGTTCCACAAGCGCCTGCAGGCCCTGTCCGGGGAATGGTCACGCGGCCCGGGCGGCGTGGGCATGAACATCTATCCGGGCACCCAGGGCGGCGAGCTGCAGATCGTGCGGCGCATGCGGGTCGGCCAGCTGCAGGGCGCGATGCTGAGCTCCATCGGGCTCGGCCAGGTCGAGCGCTCGGTCACGGCGCTGCAGTTCATGCCCCTGATGTTCAGGGACTGGGAGGACGTGGACCGCGTGCGCGAGAAGCTGCGCCCGGACCTCGAACGGCGGCTGCGCGAGGCCGGCTGCGTGCCGATGTTCTGGGCCGACGCGGGCTGGGTGCGGTATTTCTCCAAGACGCCGATCCGCTCGCTGAAGGACCTGAAGTCGATGCGCGTCTACGCGAGTTCCGGCGATCCTGACAGCATCGAGATGATGAAGTCCTACTACACGCCGGTGGTGCTGGAACCGGACCAGATCCTGCTGGGGCTCCGCAACGGGATGATCGACGCCTTGCCGGTGCCCGCCTTCCTGGCGAACTTCAACCAGGTGGCGACCTACGCGCCGTACATGCTGGACCTGAACTGGGCGCCGATCACGGGCGCGCTGGTGGTGACCGAGAAGGCCTGGAAGCAGCTGGATTCCGCGACGCAGGCCTGGCTGCGCGAGACTTCCGAGCGCGCGGGCGTCGAGATGCGCCGCGCGGCGCGCGCGGAAGACCAGGCCGCGGTGAAGGCCATGGTGGACAAGCACGGGCTCAAGGTCGTCGCACTGGCGCCAGAGGCGGAGCGGGAATTCCGCGCCGAGGTCGCGCGCATGTACCCGCGCATCCGCGGCGCGCTGGTGCCGGAAACCATGTTCGACGCCACCGTCGCGACGCTGAAGGCCGGCGCCAAGCCCGCGACGTGACCGGATTCGTCCAGCGCGCCGAGAACCTGCTGCTGGCGGCGGCGCTGGTGCTGCTGGTCGTCCTCGGCGTCGCCAGCGCGAGCACGCAGTTCGTCGGGGCCGACGAGCTCAACCGCCACCTGACGCTGTTGATCGGCATGGTCGGCGGCATGGTCGCGGCGCGCGAGGGCCGGCTGCTCGCGATGGGCACGGTCGTGCAGGCGTTGCCGGCGTCGTGGCGGCCCTGGGTGGGGCTGTTCTCGGGGGCGGTCGCGACCACGGTCGCGGCGCTCCTCACGCTCGCGGCCTGGCAGTTCGTGCGCGGGGAAGCGGCGGTCGCGGGCACGCTCGCCTTCGGCGTGCCGCGCATCGCGCTGCAGGCGGTCATGCCGGCGGGTTTCGCGGTGATCACCTGGCGCCTCGCGCGCCACGCGAGCGGGGCCTGGCCGTCACGCATCGCGGTGCTGCTGATCGCCGTCGCGGCGGCCTGGGCGGTGTCGGGGCTCGACGGCGGGGTCGCCGGCGTGCGCCTGCCGCTGCTGGTGCTGCTCGGCGCCGCCATCCTCTGCGGCGCCCCGTTGTTCGCGGGACTCGCCGGCATCGCGCTGGTCTATTTCATCAGCGCGGGCGACCCGATCGCCTCGATCCCGCTCGATCACTACGACCAGGTCACGAACCCGCTGCTGTCCACGTTGCCGCTGTTCACGCTGGCGGGGTTCGTGGTCACCGCGACCGGCGCGGCGCGGCGGCTGGTGCGCCTGTTGCAGGCCTGGACCGGCCACCTGCGCGGGGGACCGGCGGTCGTGACCGTGTTCGCCTGCGCATTCTTCACCGCGTTCACCGGCGGCTCCGGCATCACCATCCTGGCGCTGGGCGGGCTGCTGATGCCGATCCTGCTGCACTCGCGCTACCAACCGGACGCCGCGCTCGGGCTGGTGACCGGCGCGGGCTCGCTCGGCGTGCTGTTTGCGCCCTGCCTGCCGCTGATCCTGTACTCGATCGTCGCGCAGGTGACCATCGAGGACATGTTCCTGGGCGGCGCGCTGCCCGGCCTGCTGATGGTCGTGCTGGCCTGCGTCTGGGGCGTGGCGATCACGCCGCGCCGCAGCTGGCGCCCGCGCTTCAGCTGGCGGCGCGTGGCGGTCACCAGCTGGCGCGCCAAGTGGGAGCTGCTGCTGCCGGTGGTGCCGCTGGTGCTCATCTTCGGCGGCTTCGTGCTGCCGGTGCCGGCCGCGGCGCTGACCGCCGCCTACGCGATCGCGGTCGCGGCCTTCGTCAATCGCGACCTGCCGAAAGGAGAGAAGCGGGTCGAGGTCGTGTGCGAGTGCGGCCTGCTGGTCGGCGGCGTGCTGCTGATCCTCGGCACGGCGATGGGGCTCACCAACCTGCTGGTCACCGAGCACGTGCCGGACCGGCTGGCCGCCTGGCTGGACGCGGCCATCGATTCCCGCGCGCTGTTCCTGCTGCTGCTGAACCTCGTGATGGTCGTGCTGGGCTGCGTGATCGAGATCTTCTCGGCCATCATCGTGGTGGCGCCGCTCGTGGTGCCGATCGCGGCCGCCTTCGACGTGCACCCGGTGCACCTCGGCGTGATCATGCTGGCGAGCCTGGAGCTCGGCTACCTGATGCCGCCGATCGGGCTCAACCTTCTGATGTCGGCGCTGCGCTTCGACCTGCCGATGCTGACGGTCGCGCGCGCCACGCTGCCCATGCTGGTCGTGCTCGCGATCGGCGTGGCGCTGATCACCGCGTTCCCGCAGATGAGCCTGTGGCTGCCGCAGTGGTTCGCGGCACGCGGCTGAGACCTCAGCCGGCCTGCGGCAGCGAATCGACGAATTCCGCCATGCGGCGGCGCATCGCCGCGTCGGGCAGGCGGCCCATGCCGCCGCCCAGGTTGTCGATCATGTGCTTCGCCTGGCTGGTGGCCGGCGTCACCACGGTGACGGCCGGGTGGCCGAGCACGTACTTGATGAAGAACTGCGCCCAGCTGCCGGCGTCGAAATCCGCCGCCCAGTCCGGCAGCGGCCGGCCCTCGACGCGCCGGAACAGGCGCGTGCGGCCGAACGGCAGGTAGACCATGACGGCGATCCTGCGCTCCTGCGCGAGCGGCAGGATCGTGCGCTCGACGTCGCGATTGTCCACGGCGTAATCGACGCCGATGAAGTCGAGCGGCTGCTCGCGCATCACGCGCTCGAGCGCCGCGTACTGGCCCTTGCTGGTGCTGGTGACGCCGAGATACCGGACGCGCCTGGCGGCCTTCAGCTCCGCCAGGATGCCGAGCTGCGTCGGCAGGTCGCCGAGGTTGTGCACCTGGATCAGGTCCATCGTCCCGACGCCAAAGCGGCGGAACGACTCCTCGATCTGCGCGCGTGCGGCTGCCGGGTCCGCCGCGCCGCCGCCGCGCGCAGCCACGTTGACCTTGGTCGCCCAAAACAACTTCTGCGTGATGCCGAGCTCGTGCGCGAGGCGGCCGGCGACCGCCTCGGAGGCGCCGTACGAGGGCGCGGTATCGAACACCGTGCCACCGCGCTCCACCATCGCCAGCAGCACTTCGCGCAGCGCGGAAACGTCTTCACCCTCGGCCACGTTGCGGAAGGTGGCCGAGCTGCCGAGGCCGACGACGGGGATCTGCTCGCCGCTCGAGGGGATTGGGCGGCGGATCAGCGACTGCGCGCCGTCCGTGGACAGGGCCCGCGGCGCGAGCCCGAGCGCCGTGGCCGTGGCGAGCGCCAGGCGCATGCATTCGCGCCGGTTCATCATGGCCGCAAACGATAGCAGATCGCGCGCCGGTCGCCGTATCATCGGACGACGGCCGGCGTGACCCGGCGAACCAGGGGGCGGGATGAGTCGGCGCGCGGGACTGTGGGTCGGCGGGTCGGCGCTCGCGCTGCTCGCGGCCTATGCGCTCGCCGGCTTCCTGTGGGTGCCGCGCGCGGTCCACTCCCGGGTGCTCGAGACGATCGAGCGCGAATTCGGCCGCCAGGCCTCTCTCGAGCGCCCGTCGTTCAATCCTTTCACTTTCGAGTTCGAGGCACGCGCTTTCTCGCTGCCGGACGCGGACGGGGCGAGGATGCTGGGCTTCGAGCGCCTCTACGTCGACTTCGACTCATCCTCGCTCTGGCGCCGTGCCTGGTCATTCGGCGCGATCGAGCTCGAACAGCCCTACCTGCGCCTGGTGCAGCAGGCGGACGGCGGCCTGAATCTCGCGCAACTGCGGACCAGGAAACCCGACGCCGCCGCCGCCGGGAGCGCGCCCGTGCCGCCGCTCGTGATCGACCGGCTCACGATCGCCGGGGGGCAGATAGACGTGCTCGATCACATGCGGCCGGAGCCGTTCGCGACGGCGCTGCGCCCGATCACGTTCAGCCTCGATAACTTCGCGAGCCGCGGCGATGGCGGCGCCTTCGAGTTCAGCGCCGGCTCCGACCGCGCGGGCCGGCTCGTGGTGCAGGGCACGGTCGGGGTGGCGCCATTCGCATCGCGCGGCACCATCGGACTGAGCGGCCTCACGGCCGAGACGATCACCGACTACCTCGGCGGGGCACTGCCGGTGTCGCTGCGCGCAGGACGCATCGACCTGCGCGTCGGCTACGACTTCAGCCTCGCGGGCACGCCGTTCACGCTCCTCCTCGAGGTGCCGTCGGCGAGCGCGCGCGATCTCGTGACCGTCGCGCGCGGTTATGAGGAGTCCTGGGCCGTGCCGGCGCTGGAGCTGCGCAACGGGCGCGTGGACGTCGCCGCGCGCAGCGTCAGCATCGCGACGATCGAAGCCAGGGACATCTCGGGCCCGGCCTGGCTGGACGCGGAGGGATTCCATGCGCCGGGCGCCGTGCCACGCCGCGAGGCGGCCGCGCCGGCGCCGGCGGAAGCGGGCGCGGAGGCGTCGCCGGTGCATTCACCGCCGCGTTGGCGGCTGGACATGCCGGATATCCGCATTGCAGATTCCTCGATCGCGCTCGAGGACCGCCGCCAGCAGCCCGCCACGGCGCTGCCGGTCACGGTGCAGGAGCTGCGCGTGGGCCGGTTCGGCTGGCCCGCGCAGGACGCGCTCATGCTCGCGGCCTCGGCCACACTGGCCACGGGCGGCGCACTGGGGCTCGAGGGCGAGTTGCGGCTGCGGCCGGTGTCGCTGGCGGCGGAGCTGACGCTGGCCGATGTCGACCTGCGCGCCCTGCAGCCGTATCTGGACCGCGCAACGGCCCTCAAGCTGCGTCGCGGTGCGCTGTCGACGCGCGGGCGGCTCGAATACGCTGCCGGCGGCAGCCCGCGACTGCGCTATGCCGGCGATGCCACCGTGAGCGGCCTGCACACCCAGGACGGCCCGCTTGCCGAGGACTTCGTCAACTGGTCGAGGCTCGACGTGCGCGGCCTGGAGTTCACGCGCGATCCCGCGCGACTCGCAATCCGGGAGATCTCCGCGCGCGATCCCTACCTGCGCCTGATCCTGGCCGCGAACGGGGTCACCAACGTGCTCGCGGTGCTGAATCCGGAGGCCGCGGCGCGCCGCGCCGCGGAGATCGCCGCCGAGCGCGCGGCTCGCGCGCAGGGCAGGCGCGGGCGCGACGAAGAGGGCGACGCAGAGGCGCCGGCGGCAGCCCCCGCGGCGCCCGCGGCGGCGCCAGCGCAGCGGCGCATGCCGGCGCGCATCGGCACGATCCGCATCGCGAACGGCAACGTCAATTTCACCGACTACACGCTGGAGCCGAAATTCGCGATCGCGGTCGAGCGCCTGGCCGGCACGGTCACGGGCATGTCCTCCGCGCCGGGCGATCGCGCGAAACTCGAGCTGGCCGGCGAGGTGGACCGCTATGCCCCGGCCAGTATCTCGGGCGAGATCAACCTGCTCGCCGCACAGTCCTACCTCGACATCGCGGCCAGTTTCCGCAACATGGAGCTGACCAGCTTCAATCCCTATTCGGGCAAGTTCGCGGGTTACCGCATCGACAAGGGCAAGCTCAACATCGAGACCCGGTACAGGGTGGAGCAACGGCGCCTGACCGCGGATCACCGCTTCATCATCGACCAGCTTCAGCTCGGGGAGCGCGTGGAGTCGGACGATGCGGTGTCGTTGCCGCTCAAGCTCGCGGTCGCGCTGCTGAAGGACCGCAACGGCGTGATCGACATCGACCTGCCGGTGAGCGGGTCGCTGGACGACCCGCAGTTCCGCCTCGGCCCGATCATCTGGAAGGCGGTGCTGGGGCTGCTCGGCAAGATCGTGACCGCGCCGTTCGCGCTGCTCGGCAGCCTGTTCGGCGGCGGCGAGGACCTGTCGGAGATCCGCTTCGCGCCGGGGTCGTCCGAGCTCGATCCGGCGGCCCAGGAACGGGCGGCGGCGCTGCGCAAGGGCCTGATCGAGCGTCCGGGACTGCAGATCGACATTCCATCCACGGTCGAGCCGGCCGCTGACCGGGAGGCATTGTTCGCGGCTCGCTGGGGCGCGCTGATCGCCGGTACCGACGCCGCCGACCGCGCGGCCTACCGCAACCGCCTGCTCGAGCTGTATCGCGAGCGGCTGGGCAGCCAGGCGGAGATTCCGAAGCCGGCCAGGCCCGCCGCGGGCGAGCCTGAGGCGGATCCCGTCGAGCATGCGATCGCATTCCTGGAACCGCTGCTGCGGGCGACCGTGGCCGTGGACGACACGGAACTCGCGGCGCTGGGCGAGCAGCGCGCGGCGCGCGTGCGCGACGCGCTGCTCGCGGACGGCGCCGTGGACCCGGCGCGCGTGTTCCTGATCCGCGGGCCGCCTGCCGCCCCGGCCGACGGCACGGTGCGCATGGTCCTCAGCCTGAAGTGAGCGGCGGCCGGCCTTGGCTCAGGGCCGGTCGAAGCCGCGATCGCGATGAACGGCGCCCTGCAGCATCGCCAGCGCCTGCGCGATCGCGGGATCGGCCTCGTCGTTGGCCAGGATCTCGAACCGCAGCACCAGCGCGCCCGCGAGCAGCGCGCCCTGCACGAGGTGCCGGAACTCGTCCGGCAGCGGCGCGAGATCGGTCGCCACGAAGTAGTAGCCGACACCGTCCGCGCCCTGCAGCCGGCGGATCTCGGGCGATTGCCCTGCGGGCGCCGGCAGCCGCAGGGCCGCATCGCGCACCGTTTCGCGCAGCGTCTCGGCATCCTGGACCCGGCCCGGCGCCTGGCCGTTCGGCTCCGGGGTGACATAGGCCTCGAAGGCGGCGCCCAGCTCGGGCCGCAGCTCGATCGTGAGCTCGGCGCTGCCCGGCTGCTCGTCCACGTGGTCCTGCCAGCCCGCCGGCAGGGTCCATTCCAGTGCGTCGAAGCCCGGCAGTTCGTAGCGCCGCAGCCGGGTATCGTCGGCCATGGCGACGCCGGCCCAGGCGAGGGGTAGGAGCAGCAGCGCAGGCAAGGCGACGGACCGGGTCATGGTCCGCGGGCGGGCGTCGCGGGGATCAGGGAACCGGGGCTTCGACCGCGCCGGGCGCGCCGCCGGACACGAACCCGACCTTCTGCAGGCCGCCACGTTGCAGCGTGAACATCACGTTGGCGACGTACACGTAGGGCGCGCGGCGGTCGGCGTCCACGTGGACTTCCGGCTTGTCCTCCTCGGCCCTCGCATTCTCGATCGCGACGTAGTCGCGGAAGGTCTGCTGGTCGATCGGCGACCCGTTCCAGAGGATGGTGCCGTCGAAATCGACGTAGATCTTCACCACCGGCGGCGGCTCGGACGGCGGATTCGGATTGTCGCGGGGCAGGTCGATCTTGACGGCGTGCGTCATCACCGGGATGGTGATGATGAAAATGATCAGCAGCACCAGCATGATGTCGACCAGCGGAATGACGTTCGGGTCGACCATCGGATCTGCGCTGTCGCCCTTCACCGAAACTGCCATGATGGATGCCCCCGCGGGCCCCGTGCGGCGGGGCCTTGTGCTGTGAAAAGGCAGTTTGCCCGGCAACCCGGCATGGCGCAAGCCGCGGGCTTCGGTGCTATTCTTTTTGAAAAACCCGCCCCGGCAGCGGGCGGGCGGGGGACGGGATGACGACGACGACCGGCGACATACGCAACATTGCCCTGGTCGGCCACGCCGGGGCCGGGAAAACCCTGCTGGCCGAGGCGCTCCTGTTCGGCGCCGGCAGCGTCCGTGCCAAGGGCAGCCTGACCCGGGGCACGACCGTCTGCGACCACGATCCCCAGGCCCGCAAGCTGCTCCATTCCATCGATGCCACCCTGTGCTGGCTGACCGCCGGGTCCTCCCACGTCAACCTGGCCGACACCCCGGGCTACCCCGATTTCATCGGCAGGACGCTGCCGATCCTGGAGGCGGTCGAGACCGCCGCCGTGGTGGTGAGCGCGGTCGCGGGCGTCGAGCCGATGACCCAGCGCATGATGGATGGCGCCCGTGAGCGCGGCCTGTGCCGGCTCGTCGTCATCAACAAGATCGACGCGCGCGAGGCGAACCCGGAGGCGGTGCTCGAGGAGATCCGCGAGCAGTTCGGCCGGGAGTGCCTGCCGCTGAACCTGCCGGCCGCGGGCGGCAGCAAGGTCGTGGACTGCTTCTTCCGGCACGACGGCGAGGCCACCGACTTCTCGTCCGTGAAGCAGGCGCACACCGAGATCATCGACCAGGTCGTCGAGGTGGACGACGAGCTGATGGCGCTCTACCTCGAGCAGGGCGAGGAACTCGCGCCCGAGCAGCTGCACGATCCCTTCGAAAAGGCGCTGCGCGAGGGGCACCTGGTGCCGGTCTGCTTCGTCTCGGCCGAGACCGGCGCCGGCATCCCGGAACTGCTCGAGATCTTCGCCCGGCTCGCGCCGAACCCGGCCGAGGGCAACCCGCCGCCCTTCCTCAAGGGCGAGGGTGATGCGGCGGCCCGCGTCGACGTGGTGCCCGACCCGGGCCGGCATGCGATCGCACACGTGTTCAAGGTGATCATGGACCCGTTCGTCGGCAAGCTCGGCCTGTTCCGCGTGCACCAGGGCACGATCAGGGCCGGCGCCCAGCTGTTCGTCGGCGACGGCCGCAAGCCGGTCAAGATCGCGCACCTGTTCCGCATGCAGGGCAAGGAACACACCGAGGTGCCGCAGGCCGTGCCGGGCGACATCTGCGCGGTCGCCAAGCTCGACGAGCTGCACTTCGACGCCGTGCTGCACGACTCGCACGACGAGGACCATTTCCACCTGAAGTCCATCACCTTCCCGCCCGCGATGCTCGGCGTCGCGATCGAGCCGGAGCGGCGCGGCGACGAGCACAAGCTCGCGGAGGCGCTGCACAAGCTCGCGGCGGAGGATCCCTGCGTGCGTGTCGAGCACAATACCTCGCTCAACGAGACGGTGCTCTACGGCATGGGCGACCTGCACCTGCGCGTGATGACCGAGCGCATGACCGAGCGCTACGGCGTCGCCGTGAAGACGCACCCGCCCTCGATCCCGTACCGCGAGACCATCACGCGACCGGCCGAGGGCCATCACCGGCACAAGAAGCAGACCGGCGGAGCCGGCCAGTTCGGCGAGGTCTACCTGCGGGTCGAGCCGCTGGCGCGGGGCACGGGCTTCGAGTTCGTGGACGACGTCAAGGGCGGCGCGATCCCGAACCAGTTCATCCCGGCGGTCGAGAAGGGCATCCGGCATGCGCTGGTGGAGGGCGCGGTCGCGGGCTTCCCGCTGCAGGACATCCGCGTGTCGGTGTACGACGGCAAGTACCACTCGGTGGACTCCAAGGAGGTCGCCTTCGTCTCGGCCGGCCGCAAGGCCTTCCTCGACGCGATCAGCCGCGCCGGCGCGACCGTGCTCGAGCCGATCGTGCACGTCGAGATCAGCGCGCCGGGCACCGTGATGGGCGACATCACCGCCGACCTGGCGACCCGCCGCGCGCGCATCGATGGCAACGAGGCACGTTCCCGCGGGCGCATCGTGGTCTCGGCCTACGTGCCGCTCGCCGAGGTGACCGACTACCAGAACCGGCTGAAGGCGCTGACCGGCGGCGAGGGCAGCTTCACGCTGGAGCTGTCCCACTACGACCCGGTGCCGCCGCGCAAGCAGCAGGAGCTGGCATCCGCGTGGAAACCGCAGGCGGGCGAGGAATGAACACGACCGCGCGCGCCGACACGCGGATCATGGCCGTGTTCTGCGATTTCGAGAACGTCGCGCTCGGCGTCAAGGACGCCCACATCCCGACCTTCGACATCCGCAAGGTGCTCGAGCGGCTGCTGCTGAAGGGCAACATCGTGGTCAAGAAGGCCTACTGCAACTGGGAGCGCTACAAGGAGTTCAAGGGCGGCATGCACGAGGCCGGCTTCGAGATGATCGAGATCCCGCACGTCCGGATGTCCGGCAAGAACTCGGCCGACATCCGCATGGTCGTGGATGCGCTCGACCTGTGCTACACGAAGGAACACGTGGATACGTTCGTGGTCGTGAGCGGCGACTCGGACTTCTCGCCGCTGGTGGCGAAGCTGCGCGAGAACAACAAGGTCGTGATCGGCTGCGGCGTCAAGAACTCGACTTCGGACCTGCTGATCAGCGCCTGCGACGAGTTCATCTATTACGACGACCTGGTGCGCGGCGAGAGCCGCGCGCGCCGGACGCGGCGCCCGAAGGCGGAGAAGGCCGAGTCGAAGGCGCCCGCCACGGCGGACGACCGCCGCCAGGAGGGCATCGACCTGATGATGGAGACGGCCGAGGACCTGTTCGCCGAGCGCGATGCCGAGGAAAAGGTCTGGGGCTCGATGATCAAGCAGGCGATCAAGCGCCGCAAACCCGGCTTCAACGAGAGCTACTACGGCTTCAAGACCTTCGGCAACCTGCTCGAGGAGGCGCGCGATCGCAAGCTGATCGACCTCGAGTTCGACGCCAAGTCCGGCGGCTACATCATCACGCGCATCGCGTCGGGCTGAGATGTCCCAGCACGCGGTCGGACTCGCGCGGGACCTGCCGGTCGGCAGCATGAGGGCGTTCAAGGCAGGGGACGAGCGCGTCGTCGTGTACCACCTGGAGGACGGGTTCTACGCAACCCAGGCGCAGTGCACGCACGCTTTCGGGCCGCTGGCGCGCGGCGAGATCCTGGACGGATGCCAGGTGCGCTGTCCGCTGCACCGCGCGCGCTTCGACATCGCGACCGGCGCGGTCGTGGAATGGGCGAACTTCCCGCCCGGCATCCAGTTGCTGAACGCGTTGCGCGGCGAACAGGCGCTGCGCACCTATCCGGTCAAGGTCAGGAACGGAAAGATCATGGTGACGACATGAAGCATTCGACGCCCATCGCCCAGAGCCTGTTCCTGTGCGTGCTGCTGGCCGGCACCGGCGCCTGCCAGGAATCGGGGCACGTGCAGCCGAGCGGACAGACCGCGGTGACGGTCACGCCGGTCGCGACCGGGCTGCAGCATCCCTGGGGCCTGGCCTTCCTGCCGGACGGGCGCATGCTGGTGACCGAGCGGCCGGGCCGCCTGCGCTACGTGTCGCCGGACGGCAAGCTGTCGGAACCGGTCGCGGGCGTGCCCGCGGTGCACGCCGTGAACCAGGGCGGCTTGCTGGACGTCGCACTCGATCCGGCTTTTGCCACGAACGCCGTCATCTACCTGTCGTTCGCGGAACGGGGCGAGGGCGACGAGAATGGCACCGCGGTCGCGCGCGCGCGCGTCGACGGCATGCGGCTCGCGGACGTCACGGTCATCTACCGCCAGCAGCCGAAGTTCGCGAGCGGGCACCACTTCGGCTCGCGCCTGGTGTTCGCCAGGGACGGCACGCTGTTCGTGACCCAGGGCGACCGCAACAAGCTGCGCGAGGCCGTGCAGGACCTGTCCACGGACATCGGCAAGGTGGTGCGCATCCGCACGGACGGCAGCGCCCCGGCGGACAATCCCTTCGCCGGGCGCGCGGGCGCGCGCCCGGAGATCTGGTCGTACGGACACCGCAACATCCAGGGCGCGGCGCTTCATCCCGCGACCGGCGAGCTCTGGACCCACGAGCACGGGCCGCGCGGCGGCGACGAGATCAACGTCACGCTCGCGGGCCGGAACTACGGCTGGCCGGTCATCACCTACGGCCGCGAGTACCACGGCCCGGCGATCGGCGAGGGTACCGCGAAGGCAGGCATGGAACAGCCGCTGCATTACTGGGTGCCGTCCATCGGGCCCTCCGGCATGGCCTTCCACGACGGCAACGGCTACCCGCAATGGAAGGGACAGTTGTTCGTGGGCGCCCTCGCCGCGAAGCAACTGGTGCGGCTCGAGCTCGATGCCGCCGGGCGCGTGCGCGCCGAGGAGCGCATCGCGATCGGCGAGCGCGTGCGCGACGTGCGCGTGGGGCCGGACGGCGCGCTGTACCTGCTGACCGACGAGGACCCGGGCCGCCTGCTGCGGGTCGTGCCCGCGGACTAGGGAGCCTCTTGGACCGTACCGAGCGCTTCTACCGGATCCGGCGCCGGCTGGTCGACAAGGGCGCGCTGACGCGCCGCGAGATCGAGCAGGACCTCGAGATCTCGCACGCCACCTTCAAGCGCGACATCGAGTATCTGCGCGACCGCCTGAACGTGCCCATCGTCTGGTCGCGCGAGCGCCAGGCCTACGTGCTGGACCCGGCGGCCGAGGCGGCGGAGCTGCCGGGAGTGTGGTTCAGCCCGGCGGAGATCTATGCGCTGCTCGAGATCGAGCACCTGCTCGGCAGCCTGTCGCCGGGCCTGCTCGGGCGGCAGCTCGAGCCGTTGCGCACCCGGCTGTCCGCGCTGCTGGAGCGCGGCGACCGCGGCGACCGCGAGATCCGCCGGCGGATCCGCGTGATCGGGCCGGGCACGCGGCGCGTGGACCGCGACGTGTTCGAGGCGCTGTCGCTGGCGCTGCTGCGGCGCCGGCGGCTGCGGATCCGGCACCGCAAGCGCGGTGACGGCGGCGAGACCGAACGCGTGGTCTCGCCGCAGCGGCTGGTGCACTACCGCTACAATTGGTACCTGGACGCCTGGTGCCACCTGCGCAAGGACCTGCGCGTGTTCTCGGTGGATGCGATCCGCGCGGGGGCGGTGCAGGAAGAACCGGCCCAGGAAGTGAGCGACGAGAGCCTCGACCGCGTGCTCGGCGCCGGCTACGGCATCTTCGCGGGCGCCGAGACCCAGCTCGCGGTGCTGCGCTTCACGCCGGGGGCCGCGCGCTGGGTGGCGGACGAGGTGTGGCACTCGCGCCAGGTCGGGCGCATCGAGGCCGGCGGCAGCTACCGCCTCGAGCTGCCCTACAGCCGCGAGCCCGAGCTGGTCATGGACCTGCTCCGGCATGGCTCCGGGGTCGAGGTGCTCGGCCCGCCGGCATTGCGCGAACACGTCGCGCGGGAACTCGCAGCGGCGGCCCGCCAGTACGCCTGAGGCGCATCCTGGTGCGACGGGACGATGCCCGGCCACGCCAGGGCGTTGCGCGGGCGCATCCGCCATGACTAAGGTGTCCGGATGAATCTCGACATCCTGCGCGGCAACCGCAACCTGCTGTTCTGGGCGCTGCACACGCTCGGCTGGCTGGCCTACGGCCTCGCGCAGTACGTCGGTTCCGCGGTGTACGGCAAGGAGCCGGGCTACGTCCAGGTGATCGGGATCGCCGCGGCGGCCGGCTTCCTGATGTCGGCACCGCTGCGGCTGCTGTACCGGGGGCTGTGGGCGCGCGGGCCGGTGGCGATCCTGGTCGGTTCGCCGATCGCCTGCTGGGTCGTCGCGCTCGGCTGGCGCGCGATCATCAACAGCGCCTACATGCAGATCGTGAAGCCCGAGTGGGCGATGGAGCATCCGCCCCAGCCGCTCGAGATCTTCGTCGGCACGCTCTCCTCGATGGCGCTGCTGCTGTGCTGGAGCGGGCTGTACTTCGGGGTCAAGTTCTACGAGCGGCTGCAGCTCGAGCGCGAGGCGACGCTGAAAGCCTCGGCGCTGGCGCAGGAAGCGCAGCTCAAGATGCTGCGCTACCAGCTCAACCCGCACTTCCTGTTCAACACGCTGAACGCGATCTCGACGCTGGTGCTCGACGGGCAGAACCGCACCGCCAACCTCGCGGTCTCCCGGCTCTCGGAATTCCTGCGCTATACGCTCGACCAGGACCCGATGAAGAAGGTGACGCTGCGGCAGGAACTGGATGCGCTCAACCTCTACCTCGGGATCGAGAAGCTGCGCTTCGGCGACCGCCTGCGGCTCGAATTCGAGGTGGACGAGCGCGCGGAGTCCGCGCTGGTGCCGTCGCTGCTGCTGCAGCCGCTGGTCGAGAACGCGATGAAGTACGCGATCTCGCCGCGCGAGGAGGGCGGGTCGGTCACGGTGATCGCCGGTATCGAGGACGGTCAGCTGCGGCTCGCGGTCGCGGACGACGGCCCCGGCCTGCCGCCCGCCGCGGTCGGCGGCAATGGACGCGGCGTCGGCCTGCGCAACACCCGCGAGCGGCTCAAGGTCCTGTACGGCGATGCGCACCGGGTCGAGGTGATCGACGCGGTGCCGGGCCTGCGCGTCGAGATGCGGCTGCCGCTGGAGGTCTGAGGCGATGACGGGGAAGATCCGCGCGATCATCGTGGACGACGAGCCGCTGGCCCGCCGCGGACTCGAGCTGCGCCTGCACGCCTGCGACGACATCGAGGTCGTCGCGCAGTGCGGCAACGGCCGCGAGGCCGTCGAGGCGGTCGCGGCGCACTCGCCGGACCTCATGTTCCTCGACATCGAGATGCCCGGGATCGACGGGTTCGAGGTGCTGCGGCGCATCCCGCAGACCAGCATGCCGATGGTCGTGTTCGTGACCGCGTTCGACCGCTACGCGATCGAGGCCTTCGAGGCGCATGCGCTCGATTACCTGCTGAAGCCGCTGGTCGACGAGCGCTTCGTGCGGACCATGGCCCACGTGCGCGACCAGTTCGCCCAGCGCCGCTCGGTCAGGCACCGCGAGCAGCTCGTCTCGCTGCTCGCGAGCGTGACCGGGACCGGCCAGCTGGACGCCGAGGAACTGCTGGCGCGCGGCGCCGACGGCCTGCCGCGCCGCTTCCCGGAAGTGCTGCCGATCCGCCTCGGGCGCGAGACCGTGCGGCTGCCGGTGACGGCGATCGAATGGGTGGATGCGGCCGGCGACTACATGTGCGTGCACGCCGAGGGGCGCACCCACGTCGTGCGCGCGACCATGAAGCAGTTCGAGGAGCGCCTGGACCCGTCGCAGTTCCAGCGCGTCCACCGCTCCACGATCGTCAACATCCGCCGCATCCGCAAGCTGAAGCCGCACACCAACGGCGAGTATTTCCTGACGCTCGACGGCGGCCACGAGCTCAAGCTCTCCCGCAGCTATCGCGACCGTCTGGAACGGATCCTCGGGCGGGACTGAGGCGGAGCCGGGTCCGGTTCAGCAGCCGCCTTCGGCCTGGCAGGAGGGCGCCGGCGGCTCGCCGGCATCGCCGCCATGGCACCAGCCGAAGAACAGCTGGAACAGCACCACGAGCATGGCGGCGAAGGTTTCCATGGCGGGGATTCTAGGCGGGGCCCTGGCAGGCCGCGCCGGGCGGCCGAACGGCCCGGCGCGGAGTTGCGGCGCCTCGTCGCGATGGCTCCGTGCCGCGCGCGTATGCTGGCCGGGCATGGATCAACTGCCGCCGATCGTTCTCACCGTGGACCTTGCGATCGAGCCTGCACGGGCCTTCGACGCGTTCACGGGCCGCTTCGCCGACTGGTGGCCGGTCGCGACCCATTCGCTGTCGCGGACCGTGGCCACGCGCTGCCGCTTCGACGCCCGTGCCGGGGGCATGGTCGAGGAATTCGGGCCCGGTGGCACTCGCCACGTCTGGGGCGAGGTGCTGGTCTTCGAGCCGGGCCGGCGGGTGCGCTTTTCGTGGCATCCCGGCCGCGAGCCGCAGTCCGCCCAGTGGGTGGACGTCGATTTTTCGCCCGGCCCGGCCGGCAGCCGGGTGACGCTGACGCATGGCGGCTGGGAGGCGCTCGGGGAGATCGGCCCGCTGCTGCGGCAGGAGTACGTGCCGGGCTGGCGGCACGTCCTGGGGGAGCTGTTCGCCGCCTACGCCGTGCGCGCAGTCTGAGTTGGCGCCGCCGACCGGACTCCGTGGCGCGCAGGGAAATCAGGCGCGCGCTATTGCTTCAGCGCCCACTCGATGACCGCGGCCTGGATCGCCTCGCCGCCCCCGTTCTGCACCCCGGGGTGGTGGATGAAGACGACGACCGCAAGCGTGCGGCCCGAGGCGCCGGTCACGTAACCCGCGATCGTGCTGACATCGCGCAGCGTGCCGGTCTTCATGCGGATGCGGCTCGGGTCCTGCACGTTGGCGAAGCGCTTCTCCAGCGTGCCGTCGAGGCCGCCGAGCGCGAGCGAGGCGAGGAACTCGGGCGCAAAGCGGCTGCGCCACGCCGCTGCCAGCAGTCGCGCCATGCTGTCGGCCGACATGCGCGCCTCGCGCGAGAGCCCGGAGCCGTTGCCGATCACGAGTTCCGGAAACGCGAGGTTGCGGCCCGCCAGCCACTCGTGGATGGCGGCCTCGCCCGCGGCGGTGGACGCCGGCAGGCCGTGCCTTTCCGCGGCGATCGCGAGCACCAGCGAGCGCGCCATCATGTTGCTCGAGAACTTGTTGGTGACGCGCACGATGTCGGCGAGCGGTTGCGATTCGTGCGTCAGCAGCAGGCGCGCCGTGGGCGGCGTCGGCGCGCGCAGCCAGCCGCCGCGGAATTCGCCGCCCTGTTCGCGCCACAGCGTCACGAACGTGCCGAAGGCGTACTGCGCCGGCTCCATGATCGCGAGCCGCTGCGTCTGTGGCGGGCAGGTCTTCGCCAGCCGGCCGCTGACGACGACACGGCCGGGATCGGTCGGCGAGATCGTGTAGCCGACGCGCCGGTCGCGGCCGACGCAGCGGCCCTGCGCGAGCACCACGCGGTTCTCGACCACCAGCCCTTCCGGAAACGGCTGCACCCGGATCTCGATGCCGTCGCCGTCATCCGCCGGCCGGATCGTGAATTCCGAGGATTGCCAGTTCACGAGCATCGCATCCGGCAGTACGTTGTAGGTGCGCCAGGACCTGCCGTCGAAGTCCTCCGGGCGCTCGTCGGCCGCCACGAAGCGCGACTGGTCGACGACGATGTCGCCTTCGATCACGCGCAGCCCCTTCTGGCGCAGGTCGGCGACCAGCCGCCACCAGCGTTCGATGGTCAGCAGCGGGTCGCCGCCGCCCTGCAGGTAGAGGTTGCCCTTCAGCACGCCGCGCTCGATCGGCGCATCGGCCCAGACGCGGGTCTTCCAGGTGTAGGCGGGACCCAGCAGGTCGAGCGCGGCCCAGGTCGGCAGCAGCTTCATCGTCGAGGCCGGCGGCCGCGGCACGGCGGAATACACGTCCACCAGGCTCTCGCCGGTCGCGACGTCGCGGACCACGACGCTGACGTCGGCCTCGGGCACCCGTTGCTGGACGACGACGGCGCGCGGGCGCGCCGGCAAGTCGGCGGCGAGGCCGGGCGTCGAGGCGATCATCGCCACCGCCAGCGCGGTCAGCATGCGGGTCGGCATTTGATGCAATACTAATGTGCATGACTGCAACTTGCAGGCATCGCGCGAGTCTCACGTCATCGTCCGGGATGCTTGACGGAATGCCGATGGAGGTTGCGATGCGCTGGACATGGTCGATGGCCCTCTGCGCGCTGCTCGCGGGCTGCGGCGCCGCGGAACCGCCTGCGCGCGACGCGCAACAGTCGCCCGAGCCGGAGACGGCGGCAACTGCGCCGGCGCCGCAGGGCGACGTCGTGATCGCCGGGCTGCCCGATTTCGCGCCGCTGGTGGAGGCGTACGGCCGCGCGGTGGTCAACGTCACGACCGTTGCGCGGCGCCAGTCCGCCGAGGACGCCGCGCCGGAACTTTCGCCCGACGACCCGCTCTATGAATTCTTCCGCCGCTTCGGCTTCGGCGTGCCGCGCTCCCAGCAGCCGCCGGCGCGCGGCGAGGGCTCCGGCTTCGTGATCAGCGCGGATGGCTACATCCTGACGAACGCCCACGTCGTGGACGGCGCGCGGGAGGTGACGGTGCGCATGACCGACCGGCGCGAGTACCGCGCCCGGGTCGTGGGCCAGGATGGCCGCACCGACGTCGCCGTGCTCAAGATCGACGCCACGAACCTGCCGACCGTGCGCGTCGGCAGCCCCGCGGGCCTGAAGGCGGGCGAATGGGTGATCGCCATCGGTTCGCCCTTCGGCTTCGACAACTCGGTCACGGCCGGCATCGTGAGCGCGACCGCGCGCACCCTGCAGGGCGATGCCTACACTCCCTTCATCCAGACCGACGTCGCGGTCAACCCGGGCAACTCGGGCGGGCCGCTGTTCAACCTCAAGGGCGAGGTGGTCGGCATCAACTCGCAGATTTACTCCCGTTCCGGGGGGTACCAGGGCATCTCGTTCGCGATCCCGATCGAGGTGGCGCTGAACGTGAAGGACCAGCTGGTGAAGACCGGCAAGGTCTCGCGCGGCCGCATGGGCGTCGTGGTCCAGGAAGTGAACGCCACGCTCGCGGAATCGTTCGGGCTCGACCGCCCGCGCGGCGCGCGGGTCTCCTCGATCGAGTCCGGCGGCCCCGGCGACAAGGGCGGCCTCAAGGTGGGCGAC
>DATBMQ010000197.1:0-5708 GCA_036554765.1 Steroidobacteraceae bacterium
GGCGGATTCCACGGAATCGCCGGGTCGTGGAAGTCGGACCCCACCGAGCCCTCGAGGCCGCAGCGCACGGCGAGGGAGATCGCCTGTTCGCGGTCGTTCGGGCTGCCGCCGCCGGTGACGACCTCGATCGCGTGCCCGCCGCCGGCCCCGAATTCCGCGCACAGCTCGCGCCGCGCCCCCGCGGACAGCGGATATCGCATCGGGTGCGCGATCGCGGACTTGCCGCCGGCCGCGGCGATCCAGGCGGTGGCTTCGGCGAGCTCCGGCCAGGCCGCGCGCACGTGCCCGGGCCGGCCGCGCCCCAGCCAGCGCTCGAAGGCAGTCCCGGGGTCCGGGGCGACGCCGAGCGCCACCAGCTCGCGCGCGAAGTGCATGCGGGTCGGGATCACGCCGCGGGCGCGCAGGCGGTCGAGCGCCGGCGTGCCGGGTGCGCCCTTCGCGTCCAGGCGCCCGGCAATGCGGTCCGCGCGCTCCTGGCGCAGCAGCTCCTGGCCCGCCAGGCCGCGGACCAGTGCGGGCGACATTGGGTCGATCGCGAGGCCGAGCAGGTGCAGCGAGCGTCCGCGCCAGGACACCGAGATCTCGACGCCGGCCACGAAGCCGATGCCGAGTCCGCGCGCGGCCTCGGCTGCCTCGGCGACCCCGGCGACCGTGTCGTGGTCGGTGAGCGCCATCAGGCGCACGCCGCGGGCGGCGACATGCGCGACCAGCGCGGCGGGGGCCAGCATGCCGTCCGAGGCGGTCGAATGCAGGTGCAGATCGACGGCGGACCGGTGATTCATGCCAGTCGCGGCCCGAGGCCGACCGAATCGAGCGCGTCGCCGGTCAGCACGACGAAGCCGCGCTTTCTGCTGTAGCCGTCTTCCGTGTAGTCGAAGACATAGATGCGCTGCCAGGCGAGCGGGGCATCGCCGCCGCGCACCAGCCGCAGGCGGTGGATCGCGACCGTGCCGTCCAGCATCTGCACGCTCGCGTTCGCGCAGGTCTCTGCGGCGACCCGGTTGGCGAGCTCGCGCGCCGCCAGGCTCGAATGCCAGAACAGCGCCAGCACGGCGGCGAGCGCCACGGCGGCCAGTAGTTCCCAGCTCATCGCAGCAGCGCGAGCCAGTCGGTGTCGGGGTCCGCGTAGCCGACGAAGTAGGGATTCAGGACCTCCGCGCGCGAGTTGTAGCTGAGCGGCAGGCCTTCCAGCGTCACGACCTGGCCGCCGGCCTGCTCCAGCACGCATTGCCCGGCGGCGGTGTCCCATTCGCAGGTGGGGCCGAGGCGCGGATAGACGTCCGCGGCGCCCTCGGCGACCAGGCAGAGCTTCAGGGAACTGCCGACCTCGACGAGTTCATGCGCCCCGACGCGTTCGAGGAACGCATCGAGGGAGCTGCCGCGGTGCGAGCGGCTGCCGACCACACGCACCGGGCCGGGCCCGCGCTTTGCGACGCGGACCGGCCGGCCCGCGGCCTCGGCGTCGGAACGGAACGAACCCGCGCCCTCGCAGCCGAAATACGTGCGCCCGAGCGCAGGGGCGTGCACGACGCCGAGCACGGCGCGGCCGTCCTGCACGAGCGCGATGTTCACCGTGAACTCACCGTTGCGGCCGATGAACTCTCTGGTGCCGTCGAGCGGATCCACGATCCAGAGCCGGCTCCAGGCGCGGCGCGTGGCCCAGGGCACCTGGCCGGTCTCCTCGGACAGCACCGGGACCTCCGGCGCGATGCGCCGCAATCCGGCGAGGATCAGCTTCTCGGAGCGCAGGTCCGCCTCGGTGAGCGGCGAGCGGTCGTCCTTCTCGCTGACGGCGTACGAGGACTTCTCGTAGACCTCGAGGATCGTGCGCCCGGCCTCGCGCGCGAGCGCGATCACCTCGGGCAGCAGCTGCGGCAGGTCTTCGGTCATGGCGGGTCCTATATCATAGGCGCATGCCGATCAATGGCCATGCGCCGGACTGGCACGCGATCGACACCGTGCTGCTCGACATGGACGGCACCGTGCTCGACCTCGGCTGCGACATCCATTTCTGGCAGCAGGTCCTGCCGCGGCGCTTTGCCGAGCAGCACGGGATCACGGTCGAGGAAGCCCACCGCCGGATGCGTCCGATCCACGAGGCGACGCGCGGCACGCTCGACTGGTACTGCGTGGACTACTGGAGCCGCGCGCTCGCGCTCGACGTCGTTTCCCTCAAGCGCGCCACGCGCCATCGCATCGCCTGGCTGCCGGAGTCGCGCGGCTTCGTCGCGCGCGTGCGCGCCAGCGGCCGGCGCGCGGTGCTGGTGACGAACGCGCACCCGGAGATCCTCGCGATCAAGGACGCGCACCTCGGCGTGCGGCGGCACTTCGACGCCGTGTACAGCTCGCACGACCTCGGCGCGCCCAAGGAGGACGCGCGCTACTGGGAGCGGCTCGAGTCGCACGAATCCCTGGACCGGCAGCGTACGCTGTTCGCCGACGACACGGTGCCGGTGCTCGAGGCGGCGCGCCGGCACGGCATCCGCTGGGTGTACGCGATCAGGAAGCCCGTCCGGCACGCGCCACCGCGCGCACCGGCGCAGATTGCGGGAGTGGATTCGGTGCACGAACTGGCTGCGGGACTGGACCGGGCGGGTGCCGGTCAGCCGCCCGGCGCCTGAGGCCCGCCGCCGGGGCGGCCACCGCCGTGCCGCCTGCGCCGGCGGCGCTTGCCCGGCGCCGATGATCCCGCGGCCTGGCTGTGACCGCCGGCACCGGCACCGCCCCCCTGGCCGCCGTGGCCCGCGCGGCCGCCATGGCGGCCGGGTTCGGGCCGCTTGCCATGGCGCGGCGGCGGGCCGTCTTCTTCCTCGTCGCCGACCGACTGCGGCGCATAGTGCGCGGGCTTCAGTTGCGGCAACTGCGCGGGATCGAAGCTCCCGACCGGGATGCGGCGCCCGATGAAGTCCTCGATGTCGGGCAGCGACACCACGTACTGCTCGCAGCCGAAGCTGACGGCATCGCCCGCGGCGCCCGCGCGCGCGGTGCGCCCGATCCGGTGCACGTAGTCCTCGGGATCCTGCGGCAGGTCGTAGTTGAACACGTGGCTGACGTCGGGGATGTGCAGCCCGCGGGCCGCGACGTCGGTCGCCACCAGCGCGGCGACCTTGCCCTCGTGGAACTCGCGCAGCATGCGCATGCGCTTGCGCTGCGGCACGTCGCCCGACATCGCGGCTGCAACGATGCCGTTTGCGCGCAGCAGGCGCTCGAGCCGCTCGGCCAGGCGCTTGGTGTTGACGAACACCAGCGTGCGCGTGGCGGCGCCGGTGCGCATCAGGTGCACCAGCAGGGAGGCCTTCTCCTCCATCGCCGGGTAGTAGATGACCTGCCGCACCAGTTCGGCGGTGATGCGCTCGGGCTCGATGCGGATCAGCTCGGGGTCGTTCATGTGCTCGTAGGCCAGCTCGAGCACGCGATGCGAGAGGGTGGCCGAAAAGAGCATGTTCAGGCGGCGCTCGGGGTCCGGCAGGCGGCGCAGCAGGTAGCGGATGTCCTTGATGAAGCCGAGGTCGAACATGCGGTCGGCCTCGTCGAGCACCATCACCTGCACGTGGCGCAGGTCGAACACGTGCTGCCTGAAGTAGTCGATGATGCGCCCCGGCGTGCCGATCAGGACGTCCACGCCCGCGGCCAGCGCACGGCGCTGCTTGTCGTAGTCCACGCCGCCGAAGGCGAGGCCGAGCGAGAGCCCGGTGTACTGGCCGAGCAGTTCCGCGTCCTTGTGGATCTGGATCGCGAGCTCGCGCGTGGGGGCGAGGATGAATGCGCGTGGCGAGGTGATCGGGCGGTCGGCGGCCGACGGGTAGCGCAGCAGGTGCGTGAACAGCGCGACCAGGAACGCGGCGGTCTTGCCGGTGCCGGTCTGCGCCTGGCCCGCGACGTCGAGGCCCGCGAGCGCGCGCGGCAGCGCCTGCGCCTGGATCGGCGTGCAGCGTTCGAAGCCGGCATCGGCAATTCCGCGGGCGACGGACTCGGGCAGGTGCAGGCCGGTGAACGAGAGGTCGGAATACTGCTGGGTCACCGGACTTCCATTATGACGGTCATCACTTGAAAAATGGCCTCCAAGGCGCTACAAAGACACCTGACACCTGCGGTTTCCCGCAACATCCGCCCCCTACCGCGCCGAATATTGTGCCGTATCGGGCATTCGCCCGTCATATATCAACCAGAGACCAGGAGAAGACCCGCGTGAGCGGCAACATCGTCCATACCTCCGACGCGACTTTCGAGGCTGACGTCCTCAAGTCCGAAACCCCCGTCCTGCTCGATTTCTGGGCGGAATGGTGCGGCCCCTGCAAGGCCATCGCCCCGATCCTCGACGACATCGCCCGCGATTACGCGGGCCGGGTCAAGGTTGCCAAGCTCAACATCGACGACAACCGCCACACCCCGATCAAGTACGGCGTGCGCGGCATCCCGACGCTGATCCTGTTCAAGAACGGAGCTCCGGAGGCGCAGCAGGTCGGCCTCGTCGGCAAGTCGAAGCTCGCGGCCCTGCTGGACCACCACCTGTGAGGGGCTACCTCGGCAACCAGGCGCGCAACCGCCAGAAGGGCCACCGCCGCGGCGGTGGTGGACCGCGTCACGGGCAGGAGGGCCTGCCGGTCGACGATCACATGATGGAAGGCACCGACGCCGACATCATTTCGCCCGAGGAGCTCGCCGCCAAGCGCAACGCGATGAGCCTCACGATGCTCAAGGCCAAGCCGGTCCACGAGCTCGTGACGATGGCGGAATCCATGGGCCTCGAGAACATGGCCCGCCAGCGCAAGCAGGACGTGATCTTCTCGATCCTGAAGGCGCACGCGAGGAGCGGGGAGGACATCTACGGCGACGGGGTGCTCGAGATCCTCCAGGACGGCTTCGGCTTCCTCCGTTCCGCCGACAGCTCCTACCTCGCCGGCCCCGACGACATCTACGTCAGCCCCAGCCAGATCCGCCGCTTCAACCTCCGCACCGGAGACTCCATTTCAGGACTGATCCGCCCGCCCAAGGACGGCGAGCGCTATTTCGCGCTGCTGAAAGTCGGCGAGATCAACTACGACACGCCGGAGAGCGCGCGGCACAAGCTGCTGTTCGAGAACCTGACGCCGCTGCACCCGACCAAGCGGCTCAAGCTCGAGCGCGGCAACGGCTCCACCGAGGACCTGACGGCGCGCATGATCGACCTGATGGCGCCGCTCGGGAAGGGCCAGCGCGGCCTCATCATCTCGCCGCCGAAGGCCGGCAAGACGATGCTGCTGCAGAACATCGCGACCTCGATCACCTGGAACCACCCCGACGTCTACCTGATCGTGCTGCTGATCGACGAGCGGCCCGAGGAGGTGACCGAGATGTCGCGCACGGTCAAGGGCGAGGTCGTGGCCTCGACCTTCGACGAGCCGGCGAGCCGGCACGTGCAGGTCGCCGAGATGGTGATCGAGAAGGCCAAGCGCCTGGTCGAGCACAAGCGCGACGTGGTCGTGCTGCTCGACTCGATCACGCGCCTGGCGCGCGCCTACAACACCGTGGTGCCGAGCTCCGGCAAGGTGCTGACCGGCGGCGTGGACGCCAACGCGCTGCAGCGGCCGAAGCGCTTCTTCGGCGCGGCGCGCAACGTCGAGGAGGGCGGCTCGCTGACCATCATCGCGACCGCGCTGATCGACACCGGCTCGCGCATGGACGACGTGATCTACGAGGAGTTCAAGGGCACCGGCAACAGCGAGATC
>DATBMQ010000253.1:0-2622 GCA_036554765.1 Steroidobacteraceae bacterium
CTCGAGGCACTGACCGGCCAGATGAAGAAGGCGCTGAAGGGCGCGGGCGTGTTCACGCTTCCGGGCGTGTGCAAGATGCGCGTCGTGAAGAAGCCCGCCACCAAGGCGCGCGAAGGCGTCAACCCCTTCACGGGCGAGAAGATGATGATCAAGGCCAAGCCGGCCTCGAAGAAGGTGCGTATCCGCGCCCTCAAGAACCTCAACGAGATGGTGGGCTGACGCCGGCCATCCCGTCCTCAGTTCAGGGAACCGACGGGGCGGCCTGGCCGCCCCGTTCGTTTTTCAGGCTCCCGGCAGGCGCGCCGCCAGCCACTGGCCCACCAGCGCGCGCATCTCGGTCAGCCGGCCGTGGAAGAAATGCTCGGCCCCCGCCAGCAGCCGCAGCTCGGGCGCGGGCTTCACGGTCCGGGTCCAGCCGAGCACCGTTTCGTGGTTCACGAGTTCGTCGCGGTCGCCCTGCACCAGCAGCCAGGGGCATGCCGGGACCGCGAGACGCGCGAAATCGAAGCGCTGCACCGGCGGCGCCACCGTCACCAGCAGGCCCGCCCCGGCCAGCGCCGCGAGCCGGAAGGCGACGTAGGCGCCGAACGAGAACCCGAGCGACCAGACCACGCGGTAGCCGCGCTCGTGCCGCATCCAGTCGGCGAGGAAGGCCGCATCGCCGCTCTCGCCTTCACCGTGGTCGTGCGTGCCGCCGCTCGCGCCCACGCCGCGGAAGTTGAAACGCAGGCTCGGCACGCCCACGTCCTGGACCGACCGCGCCAGCGTGTGCACGACCTTGTTCTGCATCGTGCCGCCGTAGAGCGGATGCGGGTGACAGCAGACCGCGATCACGTCGCGGCTGGCGCCGCGGGGCGACTCGAGCAGCGCCTCGATCGGTCCCGCCCCGCCGTGCAGGATGAGCTTCTCAGCGTTTATGGATCACGCCGTCCTTCATGACGAAGCGCACGCGCTGCAGCGCGGTCACGTCCGCCAGCGGATCGCCGGCCACCGCGATGATGTCCGCGATCTTGCCGGCCTCGATGCTGCCGAGCCTGTCGGCGACGCCGAGATACCCGGCCGGGACGATGGTCGCCGACTTGATCGCGGCCATGACCGGCATGCCGGCCTCGGCCATGTACACGAACTCCTTCGCGTTGCTGCCGTGCTCGCAGACGCCGCAGTCGGTGCCGAACATGATCGGCACGCCCGCGCGCCAGGCCTTGCCGAAGGTCGCCTGGATGACCGGGCCGAGCTCGAGCGCCTTGGGCCGCACCAGCGGGTGGAAGTAGGTCGGGTCCTGCGCCTTCTCCGCGACCCAGCGCCCGGCCGAGATCGTCGGCACGAGGTAGGTGCCCCGCTCCTTCATCATCCGCATGATCTCGTCGTCCATCAGCGTGCCATGCTCGATCGAATCGATGCCGGCGCGCACCGCGCGCTTCATGCCCTCCGTGCCGTGCGCATGCGCGGCGACCTTCATGCCGTAGTCGTGGGCGGTCGAGATGACCGCCTCGAGTTCCTCGTCGGTGAACTGCGGCGCGGTGCCCGAGCGCGCGATCGACATCACGCCGCCGGTCGCCGTGATCTTGATCGAGTCGGCGCCGTCCTGGTAACGCTTGCGGACCGCCTCGCGGCAGCTGTCGGCACCGTTGCAGACGGTGTTCAGTCGCGGGTCGTCGCTGTAGAGGAACGGGCCCCAGGAATTGGTCGAGTCCGCGTGCCCGCCGCGGGTGCCGATCGAGCGGCCGGAAGTGAAGATGCGCGGGCCGACCACCCTGCCCTCCTGGATCGCGCGCCGCAGCGCGATCGAGACGTTGAACTGGTCGCCGAGGTTGCGCACGGTCGTGAAGCCCGCGAGCAGCGTGCGCCCGGCATACTGGACGGAATCGAAGGCGCGGTCCGCCTCGCCCTTTTTCACGTTGTCGAGCTCGCTGCGCCGGCTGTGCTCGGAGGTCAGGTGCACGTGCATGTCCATGAGCCCCGGCAGCACCGTGGCGTCCGACAGGTCCACGACCGTGTCGCCGGCGCCCGCCGCGCGGAACCCCGGCTCGACCGCGGTGATGCGGTCGCCGTCCACCACCACCGTCACGCGCTCGCGCGCGCGGTCGGCGACGCCGTCGATCAGGCGCCCGGCGTGGATCAGGGTTGCGGCATCGGCGGCGACGGCACAGGCCGCCATGGCGGCGGCAATCAGGATTCGCATGCGATCTCCCCTCATCTCGAATCGGGCGTCAGGGTCACGGTCTCGACGGCGAGCAGCTCGACCTCGAACAGCAGCGTGGAATTCGGCGGGATCAGGCCGTTGCCGATGCTGCGCGCGCCGTAGGCGAGCGACGGCGGGATCACCAGCTGGCGGATGCCGCCGACTTTCATGCCCGGCACGCCCTGGTCCCAGCCCCGGATCACGCGGCCGGCGCCCACCGGGAACGAGAATGGCTGGCCGCGCTCGCGCGAGCTGTCGAACTGCTTGCCGCGCAGGTCCTTCGCGGCCGGGTCGTGGAGCCAGCCCGTGTAATGCACGATCGCGATCATGCCCGGAAACACCTCGTCGCCGATGCCGGGCACCAGGTCGGTGACGAGCAGGACCTCGGCCGCGGTCTCAGGCGCGGGTGCGGGCGGCGTCGCGGGCGGATCCTGCGCGAA
>DATBMQ010000013.1:0-1880 GCA_036554765.1 Steroidobacteraceae bacterium
CGGGAAGCCGACGCGCGCGGCCTCCTGCGCCAGCCGCGCGGGCGACTGGTCGTCGCCCATGTAGCCGGGGACGATGGGCACGCCGGCCGCGGAGACGATCGCCTTGGCCTCGTGCTTCAGCCCCATGGCGCGGATCGCGGCGGGCGTCGGCCCGACGAAAACGATGCCGGCGGCGGCGCAGGCGCCGGCGAACTCCGCATTCTCCGAGAGGAATCCGTAGCCGGGGTGGACGGCGTCGGCGCGCGTCGCGCGCGCCGCCTCGATCACCGTGGCGGCATTCAGGTAGGAGTCGCGCGCGGGTGGCGGGCCGATGCACACCGCCTCGTCCGCGAGCCGCACGTGCCGCGCGCCGCGATCCGCCTCGGAATACACGGCGATCGCGTGCACGCCGAGCCGGCGGCAGCTGCGGATGATGCGGCAGGCGATCTCGCCGCGGTTCGCGATCAGCAGGCGGCGGATCATGACTCGCCGCGGATCCAGCCCGGCTTGCGCCGCTCCAGGAAGGCCGTCAGCCCCTCGCGCGCCTCGTCGCCGGCGCGGACCCGCGCGATCCAGCGCGAGGTGTCGTAAAGCAATGCCTCGTCGCCCGCGCCGCTGCGGCCGGTCACGTGGCGCAGCAACTGCTTGATCTCCGCCTGGGCGCGCGGCCCGCCTGCGAGCAGCGCCTGCGCGATCCGCTCCACGAGCGCCGGCAGGCCCGCGGCGTCCGTGGTCTCGTGCACGAGCCCGGCGGCCTGCGCCGTCGCCGCGTCCATGGCCTCGCCGGTCAGGAACCAGCGGTGCGCCTGGCGCGCGCCGATCGCGCGGATCACGTAGGGCGAGATCATCGCGGGGACCAGCCCGAGCCGCACTTCCGACAGCGCGAAGCGCGCGCGCTCCGAGGCGAGCGCGATGTCGCAGCAGGCGACCAGCCCGACCGCGCCGCCCATCGCGGCGCCGTTCACGATTGCGACGGTGGGCCGCGGCAGGCGCTCGAGCGCCTCCAGCATGCCGGCGAAGCGGCGGGCATCGGCCTCGTTTTGCGCGGGCGGCGCCGTGCCCGCCGCACGCATCTCGCCGATGTCGGCGCCGGCGCAGAAGACCTCGCCCGCGCCGGCCAGGAAGACCGCGCGCACCGACTCGTCGGCGGCTACCGCCGCGAGCGCCTCGGTCAGTTGTGCGACCATTTCGCCCGACAGCGCGTTGCGGGCCTCGGGCCGGTCGAGCGTCAGCGTGACGATGCCGCGCGGATCGCGCGTGACGGTGAGCATGGGCGTCACATCCGGAACACGCCGTAGGATTCCGGCGCCGGGGCCGGGCCGCGGGCCACGACCGAGAGCGCGAGGCCCAGCACGCGGCGCGTGTCGCGGGGATCGATCACGCCGTCGTCCCAGAGCCGCGCGCTCGCGTAATAGGGATTGCCCTGTCGCTCGTACTGCTCGCGGATGGCGTCCGTGAACTCCTTCTGCTCCGCCTCCGGCCAGCGGCCGCCCTTCGCCTCGATGCCGTCCCGGCGCACGGTCGCGAGCACCGAAGCCGCCTGCTCGCCGCCCATCACCGAGATGCGGGCGTTGGGCCAGCTCCACAGGAAGCGCCCGCCATAGGCGCGGCCGCACATCGCGTAATTGCCGGCGCCGAAGGAACCGCCGATCACGACCGTGAGCTTCGGCACGGTGGAGCAGGCGACCGCGGTGACCATCTTGGCACCGTCGCGCGCGATGCCGCCCGCCTCGTAGCGCTTGCCCACCATGAAGCCGGTAATGTTCTGCAGGAACAGCAGCGGCACCTTGCGGCGGTTGGCGAGCTGCACGAAGTGCGCGCCCTTCAGCGCCGATTCCGAGAACAGGATGCCGTTGTTGGCGAGGATCGCGACCGGGTAGCCCCAGAGCTGCGCGAAGCCG
>DATBMQ010000051.1:0-2935 GCA_036554765.1 Steroidobacteraceae bacterium
TCGAGCGCGTCCTCCACCAGGCGATAGGTGCTGCGCCCGCGCTCGGTCTCCTCCGAGCCCCACTGGATCACGAGCGCGCCGCTCTCGTCCAGGCCGCCCGCGATCTGCTGCGTGATGCCGCGCGAGTCGAGCCAGGTGCCGGTGACGGCGCCGTCCTTGCCGACGCGGTAGAAGGCCTCGGCGCGGAAGCGCGTTTCCCTGCCATCGGCCGCGGTCATGCGGTTGTCGAACACGAAGCGGAAAAAGGCGGCGCCGAGCGCCGGTTCCCAGCGCGCCTGCTGCGTCGAGGCCATGCCGAGCGTCTCGCCCTTGCCCTGCCAGTCGCCGGCCAGCGCCGCAAAGAAGCCGCGCGTGCCGGCCTCGTCCGCGCCGGCGGCGAACGGGACCGCGAACAACAGGGTGTACAGCAGCAGTGTCCGACTCGTCATGGACCCGGACTGTAACCCGAAAACCACGATCGGGCTTGGCTCATCTGCCGTCCCGGTCACCCGCCCAGGAGCGGCGCGATGGGATCGTAGTCGAGGAACCTGTGTGTCGCGGCGTCGAAAGGGAACTCGTTGACGGGGATGTCGGGCAGGCGCGCGAGCGCGCGGGTCTCGAGGCCGAACCACGAGGCGCAGAGTTCGCTCTCGCGCAACTCCGGGATCCGGTACACCTCGTAGTGGCCCGCGTATTCCTCGTTCTCGGTGTCGAAGGGCGAGAGGAAGTAGAACGTGCCGGACTCGTTGTGGCAGACCATGGCCCGGGGAACGTCGTAGAAGTCCCGGTACTCGGCGTGCAGCCACCTGGCCATCGCCTTACATATAGCACCGTCGCCGCGGCTCGGGGGAATGCCGGCCCTGGAGGCTCCGGTACAATGCCTCCGGATGCCTCTCTCCGTCGTCATCCTGGCCGCGGGCCAGGGCAAGCGCATGGCCAGCGACCTGCCCAAGGTGCTGCAGCCGCTGGCCGGCAGACCGTTGCTGGCGCACGTGGTCGGGACCGCGCGCCGGCTCGATCCCGATGCCATATATATTGTCTACGGCCACGGCGGCGAGCGCGTGCGCGAGGCACTGCCCGCGGCCGACCTGCGCTGGGTGCTGCAGGCCGAGCAGCAGGGCACGGGCCACGCGGTCGCGCAGGCGATGCCCGCGATCCCGGACGGCCACACGGTGCTCGTGCTCTACGGCGACGTGCCGCTGGTCAGGGAAGCCACGCTCGCGAGCCTGGCCGGCCGCGCAGGCCCGCAGTCGCTGGTGCTGCTCTCCGCGAAGCTGCCGGACCCGGCGGGCTACGGGCGCGTGATCCGCGACAACACCGGGCGCGTCGTGCGCATCGTCGAGGAGCGCGATGCCAACCACAAGGAAAAGGCCGTTGCCGAGATCAATACGGGCCTGCTGGCGGCGCCCGCCGCGAGGCTGAGGGGCTGGCTGGCGGCGCTCAAGCCCGACAACGCACAGGGGGAGTACTATCTGACCGACTGCATCGGCGCGGCCGTGCGCGACGGGGTCGCGGTCGAAGCGGTCGTGGCGGAGTCCGCCGGGGAGGTCCTGGGCGTGAACGACAAGGTCCAGCTCGCCGAAGTCGAGGCCGTGCATCGCCGCGAGCGCGCGACCGACCTGATGAAGCGTGGCGTCACCATCGTGGATCCGGCGCGGGTCGACATCCGCGGCGAGGTGAGCTGCGGGCGCGACGTCGTGCTCGAGATCAACGTCATCCTGGAAGGCAAGGTGAAGCTCGGCGACCGCGTGAGAGTCGGCCCGGGCTGCGTGCTGCGCGACTGCGAAATCGGCGCCGACACCGAGGTTCGCGCGCACAGCATTCTCGAGGGCGCGGTCACCGGGCCGCGTTGCATCATCGGCCCGTTCGCGCGGCTGCGGCCGGGCACCCGGCTCGCGGACGAGGTGCACGTCGGCAACTTCGTCGAGGTGAAGAACAGCGAAGTCGGCGCCGGCAGCAAGGCGAACCACCTGAGCTACGTCGGCGACACGACCATCGGCGCGAAGGTGAATGTCGGCGCGGGCACCGTCACCTGCAATTACGACGGCGTGAACAAGCACCGCACCGAGATCGGCGACGGTGCCTTCATCGGCTCCGGCACGATGCTGGTGGCGCCGGTGTCGGTGGGGGCGGACGCGACCATCGGCGCCGGCTCGACGATCACCAAGCCGGCGCCCGCGGGCAAGCTGACCGTCGAGCGCAGCCGGCAGACGACGATCGAGAACTGGAAGCGCCCGCAGAAGAAACCGGGCTAGGAGGAGCGCCATGAGCACCGGGACCAGCGGTTCCCGGCCGGGCCTCGACTTCACGCTCGAGCCGCGTGAAGGCTACCTGTACCTGCACCTGGTGCCCGGCTTCGAGGCGACCCCGGAGAGCATGGCCCGCATGTGGACGGCGATCAGCGATGCCTGCCGCCGCAACAACCTGCGCCGGGTGCTCGCGGACGGCGAGAACGTGCAGCGCAAGCTGACCCCGATGGAGTCCTACGACCACGCCGCGCTCGCGGCGCGCCTCATGCCGGGGCTGACGGTCGCCTGCTGCTTCCGCGGCTACCAGACCGACGAGCAGACCGAGTTCTTCAGGACCGCGGCCATGAACCGCGGCGTGAGGGTCGAATTCTTCGCGGACCTCGAAACGGCCCTGCGCTGGCTGGGAATCGGCAGCTGACGGCCGGATTCTGTGAAATGGCGCCGGGGACGGCCGGGCCGGCTTTGGAATAGAATCATGCGACCACGGCACCGGGACCCTCTCCCGCGTGAGGTCCAGCGCTGAATGTGCGGCATCGTCGGAGCGGTCGCTGACCGCGACATCGTCCCGATCCTGATCGAAGGCCTGCGGCGCCTCGAGTACCGGGGCTACGACTCCGCGGGCGTCGCCGTGCTGAACGGCGGCACCGAGGTCGCGCGCCTGCGCGCCGTCGGCAAGGTCGCGAAGCTCTCCGAGGCGCTGGTCGCGA
>DATBMQ010000098.1:0-3532 GCA_036554765.1 Steroidobacteraceae bacterium
CCACTTCCGCGACGGCGGATTGCGGCTGCCGCGGCCCTAGTCGGCCGGCGCGCCCGCCGCGTACCAGCGCCCGAGCAGGGCGCGTTCCTCGTCGGTAATGCCCGTGAGGTTTGCGAGCGGCATGGTGCGCGTCACGACCGCACGCTCGTGGATGCGCGCCGCCCAGGCCGTAATCTCGCGCGGCGTGTCCAGCATCACGCCGGCGGCCGCCACCGGCGCGGTCGGGTGGGTGGGCGAGGCCGAGTGGCAACTGACGCAGCGCGCCTGGATCACGCGGTTGGCCTCGGCAAAGGTCGCGGTGCCACCCGCCGGCGCGCGCGGCGCGAGCGCGATGGCGAGCGCCACGCCGATGGCGAGCGCAGCCAGCGGCCAGGCGATGACGTTCCGTCCCTGGTTGCGCAGGTTGAACCAGTGGCGGACGAACGCGCCGGCGAGGAACAGCAGGAACAGGACCAGCCAGTTGTATGCGCCCGCGTACAGGAACGCGAAGTGCGGGCTGATCATCGCGAGCACCACGGGCAGCGTCAGGTAATTGTTGTGCACCGAGCGCTGCTTGGCGCGCAGCCCGAGCGCGGCGTCCGGCGCCTCGCCCTTCAGCTTCGCGGCGACCAGCGCCTTTTGCGAGGGAATGATCACGCGCCAGACGTTGGCCGCCATGATGGAGCCCAGCATCACCCCCGCCTGCATGAACGCGCCGCGGCCGCCAAAGAGCTGCGCCAGGCCGAAGCAGAGTGCGAGCAGCAGCAGCAGGCCGACGGCCAGGAACGCACGGCCGCCCGGCGCCAGGCGGCAGAGGCCGTCGTAGGCGAACCAGCCCACGGGCAGCAGCAGCAGGCTTGCGGCGATCGCGCCGGTTTCGCCGATGTCCGCGATCGCCGGGTCCAGGAGCAGGGCCCCGGCATTGGCGTAATAGACGACGGTGAACAGCAGGAAGCCGGTGATCCAGGTGAAGTAGGCCTCCCACTTGAACCAGTGCAAGGGCTCCGGCAGCGTCGCGGGCGCCACCTTGTACTTCTGTGCGTGATAGAAACCGCCGCCGTGCACGGCCCAGAGGTCGCCCGCGACGTCCGGGCCCTCGGGATCGCGCGGCGGGACGTTGAGCCGCAGGTCCAGCCAGATGAAGTAGAAGGACGACCCGATCCAGGCGATGCCGGTGATGACGTGCGCCCAGCGCAGCGCCAGGTTGAGCCAATCGAGGGCGTAGGCTGCCGTCATCGCGGGTCAGGCCGCGCGGCCGGCACCGTTGCGATCGCGCAGTTCGCCGATCGAGGCGAGGATCCGCTCCGGGGTCGCGGGCGCGTCCAGCCGTGGCACGCCGCCGCCCGCGGCGGCGGCGATGGCGTCGCGGATCGCGTGGAACGCCGACATCGCGAGCATCAGCGGCGGCTCGCCGATCGCCTTGGAGCGATAGATCGTGTCCTCGCGGTTGCGGCTCCAGGGCGCGAGCTCCACGTTGAACTCGTCGGGCCAGTCGGACACGGCCGGGATCTTGTAGGTGGAGGGCGCGTGCGTCATGAGCCGGCCGCGCTCGTCCCACCAGAGCTCCTCGCTCGTCAGCCAGCCGACGCCCTGCAGGAAGCCGCCTTCGACCTGGCCCAGGTCGATGGCCGGGTTCAGCGAGGAGCCGACGTCGTGCAGGATGTCCACGCGCAGCAGCTTCGACTCGCCGGTCAGCGTGTCCACGACGACTTCCGAGACGGCCGCGCCGTAGCAGAAATAGAAGAACGGCCGCCCGGTCAGCGTCTGCGGGTCATAGCCGATCTTCGGCGTCGCGTAGAAGCCGGTCGCGGAGAGCGGCACGCGGGCGTGGTAGGCCTGCATGACCAGCTCCTCGAAGGAGTGCTCCGCCCGGTCGCCCGCGCGCACGCGGCCGGCGTCGAACGTCACGGCGGCCGCCGGCACGCCGTACTTCGCCGCCGCGAACGCGGCGAGCCGGTCCTTGATGGTGCGCGCCGCCGCCTGCGCGGCTTTGCCGTTCAGGTCGCTGCTGGCCGAGGCCGCGGTCGCGGAGGTGTTCGGCACTTTGCTGGTGTCGGTCGCCGTGCAGCGGATGCGGCGCATGTCCACCTGCAGTTCCTCGGCCACGACCTGGGCGACCTTGGTGTGCAGGCCCTGGCCCATCTCGGTGCCGCCGTGGTTCAGCAGGATCGAACCGTCGGTGTAGACGTGCAGCAGCGCGCCGGCCTGGTTCAGGTGGGTGGCGGTGAAGGAGATGCCGAACTTGACCGGCGTGAGCGCGAGGCCGCGCCGCAGCAGGCCGCCGGACGCATTGAACTGCGCGGCCGCCTGGCGCCGGCCGGCATAATCCGCGCGGCCCGCCAGCTCGTCCACGATGCGGGCGATGACGTTGTCCTCGACTGTCATGCCGTTGGGCGTCACGTTGCGCGAGTCGGGGCCGTAGAAGTTGCGCCGGCGGACCTCCAGCGGGTCGCGGCCGAGCGTGCGCGCGATGTCGTCCACCACGCATTCGATCAGCATCATGCCCTGCGGGCCGCCGAAGCCGCGGAAGGCCGTGTGCGAGGGCTGGTTGGTCTTGCAGCGGTGCGAGACGATCTCGACCGCGGGCAGGAAATAGCAGTTGTCGGCATGGAACAGCGCGCGGCCATTGACCGCGTCCGACAGGTCCACCGAGCGCCCGCAGTTCGAGGTCAGCACCAGGCGGATGCCGCGGATCAGCCCGTCGTCGTCGAAGCCGACGTCGTAGTCGAGCGCGAACGGGTGCCGCTTGCCGGTGACCAGGAAGTCCGCATCGCGGTCGAGCCGCAGCTTCACGGGCCGGCCGGTCTTGCGCGCGCCGAGCGCCGCGACGCAGGCCAGCAGCGCCGGCTGGGTTTCCTTGCCGCCGAACCCGCCGCCCATGCGTCGGCACAGCACGACCACGTCCTTGCTGCTGCAGCCGAGGCAGTGCGCGACCAGCCGCTGCACCTCGCTCGGGTGCTGGGTCGAGCACCACACCTGCATGGTGCAGTCCTCGCCCGGCAGCGCCGCCGCCACCTGGCCCTCGAGATAGAAATGCTCCTGCCCGCCGAGGGCGAGCGAGCCCTGCAGCCGCCGCGCGGCCGAGGCAATGGCAGCGGCCGCGTCGCCGCGCGCCAGCCGGCGCGTCGGCAGCACGAACGCCCCGCGCGCAAGCGCCGTCTTCGCATCCGGGACGAGGTCGAGGTCCTCGTACTCGACTCGCGCGAGGCGTGCGGCGCGGCGCGCCGCCGTCACGGAAGTCGCGAGCACTGCGAAGAGCGACTGGCCCGCGTACTCGACGACGTCGGTCGCGAAAATCGGGTCATCGTGCACGACCGGCCCGTGGTTGTTCTCCCCCGGAATGTCGGCCGCCGTCAGCACCGCGACGACGCCCGGCGCGCGGCGCACCGCGTCGAGGTCGACCTCCAGGATGCGCGCGTGCGCGCGCTCCGAAAGGCCGATGGCGGCGTGCAGCGCGCCCTCCGGCAGCGGGATGTCGTCGGTGTAGAGCGCCTCACCCGAGACGTGCAGGTGCGCGCTCTCGTGCGCCAGCGCCTCGCCGACGCCGCCCTGG
>DATBMQ010000114.1:0-7131 GCA_036554765.1 Steroidobacteraceae bacterium
GCGCTGCGCCGTCTCGAGGCGCTCCTCTGCATCGCCGATGCGCAGTCGTCCTTCATCGTCTCCGGCAACGGCGACGTGATCGAGCCCGAGGAATCCATCATGGCGATCGGCTCGGGCGGGCCATTCGCGCTCGCAGCCGCGCGCGCGCTCGTCGCCAATACGGATCTCTCCGCACGCGAGGTCGTCGAGCGCTCGCTCTCGATCGCCGCCGACATCTGCATCTACACGAACCGCAATGCCGTCATAGAAGAAATCTCCGGGGGCTGACGTGGAGACCATGACCCCCCGCGAGATCGTCCAGGAACTGGACAAGCACATCGTCGGCCAGTCGGCCGCCAAGCGCTCGGTCGCGATCGCGCTGCGCAACCGCTGGCGCCGCATGCAGGTGGCGGAGCCGCTGCGGCAGGAGATCACGCCCAAGAACATCCTGATGATCGGCCCGACCGGCGTCGGCAAGACCGAGATCGCGCGCCGCCTCGCCAGGCTCGCGCGCGCGCCCTTCATCAAGGTCGAGGCCACCAAGTTCACGGAGGTCGGCTACGTCGGCCGCGAGGTGGACTCCATCGTCAAGGAACTGGTGGACGTCGCCGTCAAGCAGACGCGCGAGGAGGAAACGGCCCGGGTCCGCCCGCGCGCGACCGATGCGGCCGAGGAGCGCGTGCTCGACGTGCTGCTGCCGCGGCCGCGCGGACCGGGCGTGCCGCCCGACGACCAGGGCGACGACACGCGCCAGAAGTTCCGCAAGATGCTGCGCGAAGGCAAGCTCGACGAGCGCGAGATCGACGTCGAGATGCGCGCGGTCCCGGTCGGCCTCGAGATCATGGGCCCGCCCGGCATGGAGGAAATGACCCAGCAGCTGCAGCAGGTGTTCCAGGGGCTGGGCGGCGGGCGTACGCGCACGCGGAAGATGCGCATCCGCGAGGCCATGAAGGCGCTCACGGACGAGGAAGCCTCGAAGATGGTCAACGAGGAGGAGCTGCGCACGCGGGCGCTTTCCAACGCGGAGCAGAATGGCATCGTTTTCATCGACGAGATCGACAAGATCTGCCGCCGCGGCGACGCGGTGCTGGGCGCCGACGTCTCGCGCGAGGGCGTGCAGCGCGACCTGCTGCCGCTGGTCGAGGGCTGCACGGTCAGCACCAAGTACGGCATGGTCAGGACCGACCACGTGCTGTTCATCGCCTCGGGCGCGTTCCACGCGGCCAAGCCATCCGACCTGATCCCGGAACTGCAGGGCCGGCTGCCGATCCGCGTGGAGCTCGACGCGCTCTCGGTCGGCGACTTCGAGCGCATCCTGTCGGAGCCCGACGCCTCGCTTTGCGCGCAGTACGCGGCGCTGCTGGAGACCGAGGGCGTCAGGCTCCAGTACACGAAGGACGGCATCCGCCGCATCGCCGAGATCGCCTGGTCGGTCAACGAGCGCACCGAGAACATCGGCGCGCGCCGGCTGCACACGGTGATGGAGCGCCTGCTGGAACAGGTCTCGTACGAGGCCGCGGACAAGAGCGGCACGACGGTGGTCGTGGACGCGGCCTTCGTGGACGGCCATCTCGCGGCGCTGGCGAAGGACGAGGACCTGTCGCGCTACATCCTGTAGTAACGTCCGCCCATGCAGGCGCCGTCCGAGATCAAGGTCAGGGGCAGGAGCCGCGTCGTCGAGGTCGCCTGGCCCGACGGCACGCGCCATGAACTGCCATTCGAGTACCTGCGCGTGTACTCCCCTTCCGCCGAGATCCGCGGCCACGGCGGCGGCGAGGGCAAGCTCGAGCTGATGAAGGAGAACGTGAAGGTCGTGCAGGTCGAGCCCATCGGCATGTACGCCGTGCGCCTGCACTTCGACGACGGGCACGATACCGGGCTCTACAGCTGGGATTACCTGCGGGAGCTGGGCGAGCAATTCGACAATAAGTGGGCGCGCTACCTCGAGCGCTGCGAAAGGCTGGGCTACGAACGCAAGCCGCCGGCCTGAGACAGCCGGCAGGAGTATCATGGCGGTCACAAGAGGGCCGCCATGCAGCGCGAGGTCCCACCGGGGGAGGTCACCCAGTTGTTGCTGCGCTGGCAGTCGGGCGACGAGTCCGCACTGCCGACGCTGATTCCGCTCGTCTACGAGGAACTACGCACCCTGGCGCGGCGGCATCTTGGCCGCGAGAGCGGCCCGCACACGCTGCAGCGGACGGCGCTCGTGCACGAGGCCTTCCTGCGCATGGTGGACCAGACACACGTGGACTGGAGGAGCCGCTCGCAGTTCTTCGCGGTTGCCTCGCAGATGATGCGCCGCGTCCTGGTCGACCATGCGCGGCGCAAGTCCGCGTCCAAGCGCGGCGCAGGCGGCCGGCCGCTCGATCTGGAACTCGTGCTGGCGGCGGAAAACGGCGATCCGAATGCCAGGCGCGCCGGTGGCTGGCCGCCCGCAGACACCGGGCCGGAACCGGACTTTGAGGCGATTCACCAGGCGCTGGAGCGCCTCGAAGCGATCGACGCGGACCAGGGACGGCTGGTGGAGCTGCGATTCTTCGGCGGCCTCAGCATCGACGAAGCATCCCTGGTGATGGGCTGTTCCCCCGCCACGGCCAAGCGTGAATGGGCCATGGCCCGCGCCTGGCTGCAGCGCGAGTTGACCGGAGGGCTGCGGCGATGACCCCTGAGCGCTGGCGGCGCGTGAAGGACGTCTTCTTCGCGGCGAGCGGTCTGCAGCCCGCGGAGCGCCGCTCAGCTCTCGAGGCCGCGTGCGGCGACGATCCGGAGCTGCTGGCCGAAGTCGAGTCTCTGCTCGACGCGCACGACGCGGCCGAGGCGATCGTCGACACGTCGGCGTCTGCGCGACTGCGCAATGATGCGACGCTGCACGATGCGGGCTCGTGGACCGGACGCCGCATCGGTGCCTACGAGATCACGGCATTGCTCGCACACGGTGGCATGGGCGACGTCTATCGCGCGCGGCGGGTGGACGAGCAGTTCGAGAAGGAGGTCGCGATCAAGCTCGTGCCCGGAGGCCTGCACGCGGCATTCATCCTGCAGCGGCTGCGCACCGAGCGGCAGATCCTGGCCAGCCTGGAACACCCGAACATCGCGCGGCTGATCGACGGTGGAGCGACGGAGGACGGGACTCCTTATCTCGTCATGGAGATGGTTGACGGCGCGCCCCTCGACCGCTTCGCCGCGGATCGTGGACTCTCCATTCGCGCGCGGCTGGCGCTGTTCCGCGAGGTCTGCGCGGCCGTGAGCTATGCGCACCAGCGACTCGTGGTCCACCGGGACCTCAAGCCCGGCAACATCCTCGTGACCGCGGACGGCAACGTCAAGCTGCTGGACTTCGGCATCGCCAAGCTGCTGCAGCCCACCTCGCCGGAATCGGGTCCGCCTCCAACCAGGACGCTGATGCAGCTGCTGACCCCCGGATTTGCAAGTCCCGAGCAGGTCCTCGGCAAGCCCATCACGACGGCCAGCGACGTTTACTCGCTCGGCGTCATCCTGTACGTCCTGCTGACCGGGCGCAGTCCCTACCGCAGGCCACCGGACACCGCCGAGACCGCCATGCGTGAGATCTGCGATACGGAGCCGCTGCGGCCCAGCGCCGCCGTCGCGATGTCCGGTGGCGGCCGCATGGAGCGCCTCGGGCGCGATCTCGATTCGATCATCCTGAAAGCGCTGCGCAAGGAGCCGGAACGGCGCTATGCGTCGGTCGAGCAGTTCTCCGAGGACATCCGGCGTCATCTCGACGGTCTGCCGGTGTTGGCCCGAGGCGACCGGTTGAGCTATCGCGCCGGCAAGTTCCTGCGCCGGCACCGCGTCGAAGTTGCAGCCGCGGGCCTGCTGCTGGCGACGCTCGTCGGCGCCACGGTCGTTTCGGTTCGCGAGGCGCGCATCGCGGAGCAGCAGCGGGAGCGTGCCGAACGCCATTTCGCCAGCGTGCGCGGGCTGGCGAACGCGTTCATGTTCCGCGTTCACGACGCCATCGAGAAACTGCCGGGCTCGATCGAGGCCCGGGAAATGCTGGTCGCTACGGCGCTCGAGTACCTCGGGGCGCTCGCCGCCGAGGCCGGAACGGACATGGCGCTGCGTCTCGAGCTGGCGCAGGCCTACCAGAAGATCGGCGACATTCAGGGCGCGCCGAATCAGGCCAGCATGGGACAGGTTGACGCTGCGATTGCAAGCTACTCGCGATCCATCCTGCTGCTGGAGCCGGTCATCGCGGCAGAGCCTGGGAACCTGACGGCGCGTTCGCTGCTGGCGGAGAACCACCTCCGGCAGAGCCGGCTGTTCCTGAACCAGGACGACTTCGGGACGGCAGCCGCGGCATCAGGCCGGGCAGTCTCAATGCTGGAGTCGCTGGCAGCGACGCAGCCGGATGGCCTGACGCGCGTTGCGCTGGCGGCGGCCTACCGCCGGCATGCCGATAACCTCCGGTTCGCGGAGCGCACTGACGATGCCGGTCGCGAGTTCATGCGCAAGGCCGTCGAGATTCTCGAGGACGCGGCCCGACGGGAGCCGGAGAATCGCGCGGTCGCCCACGAACTCGCGAATGCCTATTCGAATCTGGGCCAGAACCTGATTGGCAGCGAGCCGCAACCGGGAAAGCTCGAGGAAGCCCTGGGGTGGAGCCGCAAGGCGCTCACCATCGACCAGGAGCTGGTGGTCGCGACCGGTGGCCGGAATGTCGCTTACGTTCGCAGCCTGCTGTACGACCATGTCGGCCTGTCGGACCTCCTTCACGCACGCGACGACGGCCAGGCAGCGCTCGAGCATGCCCGCGCCGCGCAAGAACTCCTGCCGATACTGAACGCTGACGCGCGCAATGCGCAGGCGCTGCTGGATGGGGCCATGGTCGCCAACCGGATGGGCCAGGCGCTGCTGGCCCTCGGCGAGCTGCGGCAGGCGGAAACGGTCCTTGAGGAGAATCTGCAGATCCTCGGTCAAATGGCGCGCGACACCGGGCTCCCCTGGGAGTTCATACAGGGCGGCACGGAACAGGGCATGGGTGAAATCCGGGAGTCGCTGGCGGCCCGGGCCGGCACCGACCGTGCCGCGCGATTGCGTCACCTGCAGGCTGCCCGCGACTGGTACGAGAAGGCGATTCCGCACATCGAAAAGGGCATGCCCATCGAGATCCTCGACCACGTATCCCGCCTGCCTTATGACAGGGCGGTCGCCGGGCTCGCCCGGAGCAAGGCGGAGATCGAGGGACTCACCGCGACCGCAACAGCGCCCTGAGCCGGTTTTCCGCGATTCCGCGCGTTATCCGTGTGCAGGGGCCGATTCAGCGCCCCGGATCATGGAGACAGCCATATGAAGAACGCAAATCGCTGGGCGATCGCCCTGGTCGCCGGCATGGTGCCGGCGGCAGTCCTGGCAGATGGCGGCCACCGGATCGGTGACCGGTGCGACCCGGTAGGGACCTGGTCGATGAATGTCACCTTCCCGGCCGAATCCGGCATCCCGCCGTTTACCGAACTGCTCAGCCTGATGCCGGGCGGCGTGGTGGTCGAGACGAACTCACAGCTCCATCCCAACAGCGCCAATCAGATCTTGCCCTTCAACGGCAGTCCCGGTCACGGCGCCTGGGAGCGGCGCGCGCCCTGCCGGATCAAGTTCAAGGTGCTGAAGCAGGTCTTCGATCCCACGCAGAATTTCCTGGGCTTCATCCGTATCACCGTGCGGGCGCGCATCGACGGAGACACGATTTCCAACGAGTTCGCGGATTCCAACGTCGAACTGGTATTCGGGACTGATCCGGATGCCCCGCCCTCCTTGATCTTCGGCGGATCTTCCAGCGTCGGCAAACGCGTGACCGCCGATTGATCCCCGTGAACGAGGGCGGCCTCCCGGGAGCTGCCACCCACTCTGGCTGTCTCAAAACAGGCGGCCGCCCTCGACCACGATCAGCCAGCCGTGCACGTACATCGGGATACCGCCGATGAGCGCGACGGCGGCAACCGTCATGGCTGACATGGCCTGCTCGCGCGCGGCAGCCGCGATGATCAAGGCACTCACCGGGAGGTACAGCAGCAGGGCGGTCACGACGCCCGGCGCATAGGCGCCGTCCACGATCGCGGCGGCGACGTGGAAGATCCCGTTCGCCAGCATCAGGAATCCGACCCAGGCGACGGCGGTCATCGCTGCCGCGCGCTCGCGCGGGGCTGCGGCGACGATCGCGGCGACCACCAGCGTGATGACGAACCCGGTGGCGTTGACCGACCAGAACAGGCGCTCGTTGATGTCGGGCTCGACGTGGGCGTTGAACCAGGAAACGAACCTCGGCGCCTCCTCCGCCGCGTGCAGGGTGAAGATCACCGGCAGCGCGATGGCGAGGCGACGCAGCGTGAGCCACGATCCGGCCATGGCGCAGTGTAGAATCAGCGCAACGGCCCGCCAGACATACCAATGAAATCAGGCACTTCTGAAACCCCCGGCACCGTGGACTTCGGCTATCAGCAGGTGCCCGCGGCCGAGAAAGCCGCGCGGGTGCGCGGCGTATTCGATTCGGTCGCCGGCAAGTACGACCTGATGAACGACCTCATGTCCGGCGGCCTGCACCGGCTGTGGAAGCGCTTCGCGCTGTCGCAGACCGGCCTGCAACCCGGCATGCGCGCGCTCGATGTCGCGGCCGGGACCTGCGACCTCGGCACGGGACTCGCGCGGCAGGTCGGAAGTTCCGGCCTGGCGGTGCTCACCGACATCAACCGCGAGATGCTCGCGCGCGGGCGCGACCGGCTGCTGGACGAAGGCGTCTTCGGCAATGTCGCCTTCGTCATCGCCGACGCGGAGCGGCTGCCGTTCGCAGACGCGAGCTTTGACTGCGTGACCATCGGCTTCGGGCTGAGGAACGTCACCGACAAGCCCGCGGCGCTCGCCTCGATGCGGCGCGTGCTGCGGCCCGGCGGGCGGCTGCTGGTGCTCGAGTTCTCGAAGCCGCGCGGCGAAGTCCTGCGCTCGGCCTACGACGCCTGGTCCTTCAACGTGCTGCCCGCGCTCGGGCGCATGGTCGCCAACGACGAGGCCAGCTACCGCTACCTCGCCGAGTCCATCCGCATGCACCCGGATCAGCAGGCGCTGGCCGCGATGATGCGGGATGCGGGGCTCGAGGACGTGCGCTTCCACAATCTCGCGGGCGGCATTGTCGCGCTGCAC
>DATBMQ010000254.1:0-6089 GCA_036554765.1 Steroidobacteraceae bacterium
AATACACGATCGATCCCTGGGTGTGGGCGATCGGCCTGGTCGCGGGCGCGGTGATCGTCGGCGGCGCGGGAACCTTCGCGGCGCGGAAGGTGGTGAATCATCCGCCGATCAGTACGTTGCGGGAGGGTTGAGTTACCTCCCCGCCACCTGCAACGACGCCTCCTCAAACGGCTCCAGCTCTCCGCGCCGCGAGTACCCGTCGATCTTCAGCCGATACCGTCCCGCCGGCAGCAGCGAGGTATTGAACGAGAGCCTGAGATCGCTGTTCGAATCCCGCACCATGCGATCGGCGTGCAGCACCAGCGTGCCGTCGTCGCGCATGATGCTGATGCGGAAGCGGTCGTAGCTCGTGGTCACCGCCGCGATCATGAGGTCGATGCGCTGCGGCAGGTCGCCGCCGCCGACGCCGACGATCCGCGACTGGCGCGGGTCGATGCGCACGCTGCGGGTCGAGGAGGGCGCCTGCAGGAAACCCACGGCTGCCTGCTGCTGCAGCATTTCGTAGCGGTCCGCGGCGATGCCCCAGCGCCAGGCGATCCAGATCAGCACCAGGACCAGCACCAGGACGAGCCCGGCGATGCCCGCCAGGGCCTTGGGCTGCTGGAGCTTTTCCAGCCAGGGAGGAACTTCGTGCTGCATTGACCCGTCTCCGGGGTGGCTTGCGTTTATTCTATGCATTCCACGCCCAAGGAGGGCCGGTCATGGGTTCACAGTTCTCGCGTCCCGGCCTGCTGGCGGCCGGCGTCCTGTTCGCATTGAGCGCCGCCGCGGCCGAACCGCAGGTCTCCCTCACCGTCTACAGCTCGGCGCAGCCGGGCGGCATCCCGGCGGAGTGGTACCGGCCGCTGCCGGGCATGGGCACGCCGCAGGCGAGCCAATTGCCGGGCTTTGCGCTGGTGCGGCTCGACCGCGACCTGGAGTTCACGCGCGGGCGCGGCATGATCCGGCTCACCGACGTCGCGGCGCTGATCGACCCGACCACCGTGCAATTCCTCTCGCTCAATGACGCCGCCGGCACCAAGGTGCTGGAGCAGAACTTCCAGTTCGACCTGGTGAGCCAGGACAAGCTGCTGTCGCGCTACGTGGACCGCCCGGTCTCCGTCGAGCAGCGCCAGGGCGACGGCATGAAGGTGATCGACGGCACGCTGCTCTCGTCCAACGACGGCCTCGTGCTGAAGGGCGCGGACGGGCAGATCCACGCGCTGCGCGAATGGAGCGGCATGCGCTTCGGCGAGCTGCCGGGCGGCCTGATCACGCGCCCCACGCTCGAGTGGGACGTGCTCTCCGCGAAGGGCGGCACGCAGCGCGCGCGCATCTCCTACCAGACCGGCGGCATCACCTGGTGGGCGGACTACAACCTGATCTTCACCGAGGGCGCGGATGCGAACTCCGGCTTCGTGGACGTCGGCGCCTGGGTCAGCCTGCTGAACCAGTCGGGCGCGACCTACGGGGATGCGAAGCTCAAGCTGATCGCGGGCGACGTCAATCGCGTGCAGCCGGGCATGGATCGCGTGGTCGTGACCGGATCGCGCGTGAAGACGCTCGAGATGGCGGCGGACGCGGGCTTCGAGGAGAAAGCGTTCTTCGAGTACCACCTCTACACGCTCGGCCGCCCGGCGACCATCCCGAACAACTCGACCAAGCAGATCGAGCTGTTCGAGAAGACGGCACGCGTGCCGGCGAAGAAGCAGCTGGTCTATTACGGCGCGGACTTCTACGGCAACTGGGGCTCGCCGATGCTGGACCGCGAGTTCGGGCCCACCTCGAACAAGGAAGTGGACGTGTGGCTCTCGTTCCGCAACGACAAGGCCTCCGGCATGGGCATGCCGCTGCCGGCCGGGCGCATCCGCGTCTCGCAGCAGGACAAGGCGGACGGCAGCCTGGAGTTCATCGGCGAGGACAAGATCGACCACACGCCCAAGGATGAGGACGTGCGGGTCAAGCTCGGCACCGCCTTCGACGTGGTCGGCGAGCGCCGGCAGACGGACTTCTCGGTGAACTCGAAGGGCCGCGTGATGGAAGAGGCGTTCGAGGTCAAGGTGCGCAACCACAAGGAGCAGGCGGTCGAGGTGATCGTGCGCGAGAACCTCTACCGCTGGAGCAAGTGGACGCTGCTCGAGCAGTCGCATCCGTCCGCGAAGAAGGACGCGCGCACGGTCGAGTTTCCGGTGAAGATCCCCGCGGGCGGCGAGGCCGTCGTCACCTACCGCGTGCGCTACACCTGGTAGGGGTCGATCGCGAGCTCGGCGCCGACCGCGAGCGTCTCGCCGGCGCCGCCCACGACCACGCAGTTCTGGCCGAAAATGACGCCCTTCAGCTTGCGGTCCCAGCGGTAGGTCTTGAGCGTCTTCAGCGGCTGCTGGCCGGCATCGCGCATGCCGCTCTTCTGGTCGGTGGTCGTGGTCACGCAGCGCGTGCACGGCTTGACGCCGCGGATCGCCACGCGCCCGAAGCGGAAGATCGTCATCGCGTCCTCGGCGTGCGCCGGCACGCCCTCGATCACGATGTTCGGGCGGAAGCGGTTCATCGGCAGCGGCGCGGGCAGCTTCCGGTTCAGCTCCTCGAGCGAGGCGCGCGAGATCAGCAGCACCGGATAGCCGTCGGTGAAGCTGATCGGATGCGGATCAGGGCCGGCGTACTCCGGGTTGGCGAGGCGCGGCACGGAGTCGTCGATGCGCACGAGGCGCAGCGGCTCCCCCATTAGCGCGAGCAGCCAGTCCGAGGCTTCCTGTCCGGCGTCCACGCCCACGCAGCTGTCCTTCCAGACCTGGACCTTGCGTCGCGGGCCGTCGTGGTGCAGGTCGAGCGCGAGCTGCGGCTGGCCGTCGGTCACGAGGCGCAGCTGGCCGGCGAAGATCGAGGGCGTGATGGCGGTCAGGTGCGGGTGCGTGCGCTGCGTGACGAAGCGGTCCTTCGAGTCCACGATCATCCAGCGCCGGTCCCACTCCAGCCCGGTCGCCGTGACCTTCGCGTCCCGGACGTCGATGGCGCGGCAGGACTTCACCGGGTAGACGTGCAGGCTCGCGATGCGCGGCGTCAGCATGGGCTCAGCGGCCGGATTTCAGGGTGAAGTCGAAGCTGCCGTAGTGCAGGTAGTTGGCCCAGTCGGCCGACGGCAATTCTCGCACGGCGCGCCGCGAGGCGTTCAGCGCGGTGCCGATGGACTGGCCCCTGGCCAGGCCGCGGTACAGCGTGGTCGCGAACGCGGAGGCCGCGCCGTCGGAGACCGGCCACCAGGTGCCGATGAAGTTCGCCACGCCGCCGCGCAGGAAGGCCTCCGCGAAGCCGACGCTGCGGTCGAGCTGGCGCAGCGGCTTGACCGCCGTGCGCAAGCGCCCCGATTCGCAGGCGTTGAAGAACACCAGCGCCGGCACGGAGTCGAGCGCGGCCAGGTCGGCGCCCGAGAGCACGCGCCCGCCCGCGCAGAGGATGCCGCTCGAGGCCGGGGCGTCCGGGTCGAAATAGGCATGGCCCGCGAAGTGGATCGCGTCGTAGTCGCCGGAGCGGAACTCCGCCAGCAGCCGCGCGCGGGTGGCGTCGCCGCCGCGGATCGCGGTGATGCCGGCGCCCTCGATCTGGGCCAGCAGCCGCGCGACCCGCTCGCCTTCCTCCACCGCGCCCGGCAGGTCGCCGGTCGGGTTGACCACCAGCAGCACGTTGAACTCGCGCTCGCGCCGGCGCTGCTCGCGCCACTTGGCGACCGACATGCCTTCCACCGCATAGCGGCGGCTGAGGCCGTTCTCCGCGGCCGGCAGCCAGTCCTTCAGGTTGAGCGTCTCCCAGGGCCAGTGCGCGCTCGCGCTGTCGTGCACGACGACCAGCGGCACGTTCCTGACCGACGGCAGCGCCTCGGCGATCTCCCCGGGCAGCAGCAGCTCCGCCAGGCGCTCGCCGAAGACGTCGAGTTCCGCCATGGACATGCCCGGCATCAACCGCGCGTGCTCGCGCTCGAGCGCCTTGATGTCGAGCTTGCGCGTGCCCACGAGCGCGGTCGCCTTGGGGGTCGGGCCGAGCAGCGCCACGCGCAGTTGCGCGGCCGATTCCTGCACGAACAGCCAGGCGAGCGGAGTCGCGGTCGCCTTGGCGACGCGCGGCGGCCTGCGCGCCGTCCTGCGCTCCGGCATGAGGCGCATCCAGCGCGCCGCCGGGTGCACGCGCAGCAGGTCCTCCGCCACGCGCCGCGCGGACTCGAGGCGCTTCGCATTGCGCGACAGGATCGCGATGCGCCGCAGGCGCAGTTGCGGGGCGAGGTCGTTGAGCGCCGTCAGCACGCCTTCGAGCTGGGCGCGGGCGGCGTCCTCGGCGTTGGCGCCCGAGGCCGTGCCCCAGAGCACCATCGCGAAGTCGTTGACGCCTGAGAGCGCGAGCGTGCGCGTGACGTTGGCGGCGGCGAGCCGCTGCACGTCCGGGCCGTAGCTGCCGAAGTTGCCGAGTCCCGCGAACACGACCAGGCGCGCGGCGAGCTCGCGCCGGCCGACCGGCAGCACGAACACCTCGCCCGCGGCCGCGCTGATCGCGCGCCTTCGCGCAAGGTCGCTGATGGCTCCGTCCAGGATGCGGTCGATGGCCTGCGCGGCGCCCGCGGGCTCCACGTTCGCGAAGGCGCCGAGCACCAGCGCGGCCGCGTCGCTCTGCGTGACGCTGCCCTCGATGAAGGCGAGTTCCACCGGCCGGACCGGCACGCCGCGCTCGGCGCCGGGCGGGGCCGCGGGAGCGGGATGCGCGACGCCCACGAACTCGTGCAGGAACTCGCGCTGTTCGCGCTCGGAGAGGTCGTTCCAGTCGATCTTGGCGGCCGGCGGCGCGCGCGTGTCTTCCTGCCACAGGGTCGGGATCGCCCGGCGCCGCGGCAGCACGTGCGGCAGGGCATGGGTCGTCTCGCCGCGTGCGAGGTCGATGACGGCGCGGCCGACGCCGGCATGGCCCGGCAGCGAGCCGTGGCTTTCCTCGGCGTACCACGCGGGCAGGCCCGGCCAGTGCGCGAGCGCGAGCGGCACGGTGCCGTCGCCCGCGGGGCCGCGGCCGAACTCGAGCTTGCCGCGGCGGCGGCGCAGGTCCACGACCGTGTCCTGGCCGTAGCCTGCGATCAGCGCGAAGCGCTCATCGGGGGCGGGGAGCTTCGCGATGTCGGCGCCGGCGGCTGCGAGCACGTCGGCCGCGGGCTTCGGGCCGTCGGGCCAGTGCGCGGCGTTGAACGGATCGAAATCCGTGCAGGCCGCGGCTGGCGGCAGCAGGCCGCAGAGGCCGGGGAAGGTCGTCAGGACTTGCTGCGCGAGTTCCTCGGCGTCGTGGGTGAGGTCGAGCAGCGCCAGCCGGCGCACCAGCGGGTAGGTGCCGCGCAGCGCCTGCACCGCGACGAACGCGCCGCGGTTGGGCGTGCCGAGCTGGATCACGCGGCCGATGCGGCTTGCGCCCTTGTGCGCGAGCGCCGCGCGCGCGATGAGGCCGCCCATGCTGTGGCCGACAAGGATGACGTCCTTGCGCCGCTCGCGCTCGAGGCGGCCGGCGAGCTCGCGGCCGTTCCAGTCGAGTCCGCGGCGCCAGTCGTAGGGGTGGTAGTCGGCGTCGAAGCCGGCGATGCGCAGCGTGAGCCGCAGGCGTTCGTAGGCGAAGCGCAGGGCGTCGAGCGCGAGGTAGCGGCTGCCGCGTGGCAGCGCGAGCTTGGCGAGCTGGCCCTGGGCGATCTCGAAGGGGTCGAACCAGGTGGCGTCCGGGCTGCCGTCCTTGCGCCGCCGGCCGATGCTCGAGCCCATGATGCCCGGCAGCACCAGCACGCGCGGCCCGCCGCGCATGCCCGCCGCCTTCCGTGCCAGCCGCGCCAGTTCCTGGTCCGCTTCCATGTACGCCATCGCCCAATTCTATTGGAAAAGGTGTCAGGCACCTTTTTTGCGATGCCGAAATGGTGCCTGACACCTTTTCCCCGACCCGGCACCATAGAATGCGGGCGTGGATACGTTCGCGAGGGAGCGGCTGCCGCCGAAGGAGCAGTGGCCGCGGCTGCACTTCGATCTGCCGGAGCTGCAGTACCCGGCGCGGCTCAACTGCGCGACGGTGCTGCTGGACGATGCGATCGCGGAGGGCCACGGCGA